>PERY01000001.1 GCA_002929055.1 Methylocystis sp.
TCTTGAGAGACATGTGAGGTTCCTTGCCTGGTTTTCTGGTTACTTCTTTTTGCCGAACGGGTTGAGCCCGCTCAGCAATCCGCCGCCGCCCCCCGGAAGGGCCGGCTTTTTCGCAAAGAGATCGGCCGGGGGAGCGGCCGGTATGCCGGGGGCGCCGGCGGGCGGCCCGCCGAGCTTCTCCTGCAATTTCTGCAATTCTTCCTGCGAGGGCATGTCCATGCCCCTGGGGCCGAGCCCCATCATCTGCGCGGCCTTGCCCATCATCCCGCCGCGCTTTCCGGCGCCGAAGGACTTCATCATGTCCGCCATGGCGCGATGCTGCTTGAGGAGTTTGTTGATGTCCTCGACCTTCATGCCGGCGCCGGCGGCGATGCGCTTCTTGCGCGACGCCTTGAGGAGGTCTGGGTTGCGGCGCTCCTGCGGCGTCATCGACAGGATGATGGCGCGCTGGCGCTTGACCAGGTTCTCGTCGAGATTGGCCTTGGCGAGCTGGTCCTTCATCTTGGCGACGCCGGGCAAGAGGCCCATGATGCCGCCAAGACCGCCAAGCTTCTCGACCTGCGCGAGCTGGTCGCACAAATCCTGAAGGTCGAACTTGCCCTTGGCCATGCGCTCGGCGGCCTTGCGGGCCTGCTCCGCGTCGATGGCCGCCGCCGCCTTCTCGACGAGGGCGACGATGTCGCCCATGCCGAGGATGCGGTTGGCGATGCGCTGCGGCGAAAATTCGTCGAGCGCGTCCATCTTCTCGCCGACGCCGATGAGCTTGATCGGCTTGCCGGTGACGAAGCGCATGGAGAGCGCCGCGCCGCCGCGGCCGTCGCCATCCATGCGGGTGAGGACGATGCCGGTGATCCCCACGCGCTCGTCGAAGCTCTTGGCGAGATTGACCGCGTCCTGGCCGGTGAGCGCGTCGGCGACGAGCAGGATTTCATGCGGGCTGGCGTAGGACTTGATGTCCGCCATCTCCTGCATGAGCGGCTCGTCGATATGGGTGCGGCCGGCGGTGTCGAGCAGCACCACGTCGAAGCCCTGAAGCCGCGCGGCTTCCATCGCGCGCCGCGCGATCTGCACCGGGGTCTGGCCCGCGACGATGGGGAGCGTCTCCACCTCCACCTGGCGGCCGAGCACGGCGAGCTGCTCCTGCGCGGCGGGACGCTTCACGTCGAGCGACGCCATGAGGACGCGCTTGTTGTGGCGCTCCTTGAAGCGCTTGGCGACCTTCGCGGTCGTCGTGGTCTTGCCCGCGCCCTGCAGGCCGACCATCATGATGGCGACCGGGGGAGCAGCGGCGAGGTCGATCGGCTGCGCCGTCTCGCCGAGCGTCTCGATCAGCACGTCATTGACGATCTTGACGACCATCTGGCCGGGCGAGACGGACTTGATGACATTTGCGCCGACCGCGCGGTCGCGCACCTTGTCCGCGAAGGAGCGCACCACGTCGAGCGCGACGTCCGCCTCGAGCAGCGCGCGCCGGATTTCGCGCAGCGCCTCGCCGACGTCGGCCTCGGTGAGCGAGCCGCGTTTCGTGATGCGGTCGAATACGGCGGAGAGCTTGTCGGAAAGGCTCTCGAACATGTTGTCTCTCCCGCAGCGGGAGGCTTGCGCCAGCCGCCGCTCCAAAGCAAAACGCGCCCGGGGGCGCATCGCGCTGCCGGGCGTTGGCCTGCCGCCTCATGGGGCGGCTGGGCGGATTGATCGTGTCTTCTCTTGCGAGATCGTAAGCGTTTTAGGGGGAACCGCGCGCTGCTGTCAATGGGCGGCCGCCGATAAGCGAAAACCCGGCCGCGGGGTGGCCGGGTTTTGTTCTGATGAGTCGCAGCGCGAGGTCAGTAGCTCGCGATGACGGGGGCGGCGCCCCAGTTGAAGTGGTAGTTGAGGCCCGCGCGCACGATATTGCCACGGAAGCTGGTCCGCATTTCCGGCGCGACGCCGTAGCGCACCCGTCCGTCGGGGAAGGCCGAGAAGAGCGCGGACGGGCTGGTCCGGACGTCGCCCAAGTCATAATAGAGATATTCGACCTTGGCGCTCCAGTTGGGCATGAACATCCATTCGACGCCGCCGCCGGCGGTCCATCCCACGCGCGTGTCGGCGACAGCCCCGGTCGCGGCGCCCGACGTGAGCTGGCCGCCGTTGTTGAAGTGGGTTTGCAATACGCCGAAATTGGCGGAGACGCCGCCATAGGCGAGGCCGCCGGTGCCGTAGACCATCAGCGTCGGGGTGAACAGCCAGCCCAGACGGCCGCGCACGGTTCCCACATAATCGAGATGCTGCTGGGCGTTCACGAAAGTGGAGACAGGGAAATTCGCGCCATTGACGGGAACGGCGTTGACGGAGTTGAAGGTCCGCGAGCCGCCGGCGACGCCCTGGATGTCGGCCTCCAGACCCGCGACGAAGGAGCCGCCGAACTGCAGATTGTAGCCGATCTGTCCGCCGCCGATGAAGCCGCCCGAGTTGCCGCCCGGAAACCAGGCTGCCCCGCTGAGAACCGCGGAATCGAGAATGGCGGGATTGCCGAACTGCGCGTTGTTCACGAACAGCGGGTAGGAATAGACGTTGAGGTTGTTGTTGCCCCATGTGCCGCCGGCGTTCAGACCGACGTAGAAGCCGGTCCACATCGGCGGAGGGGGCGGAGGCGCGATCGGAGGCGCCTTCCGGGACGGGAGATCGGCGGCGAAGGAGGCGCTCGCGGCAAGGCCTGCGGCCGCGGTCATCATGAGAAGCTTTTTCATCTACTGCCCTTTTCTTATATACTCCGGGCGGAAGACGTTTACTCTTGCTCTTTGATAAAAAGCAAGTAATCACACCGATCCGCCACGGTCAACTTTGATCATTTTTCCGCGCGGACCTCAACAAAATTGGTTTTTTCTCGGCGATTCAGGCAACGGCTGTTGCAGCTTGGACACATTTTCTGCGTGTATTTTTGACTTTCCGCAATCTTCTTGCGCAAACCTCGCTTCATAGAGTTGGCAGTAAAGACTTGGCTGCGGAGACTCGGCTGCGGAGACTTGGCTGTAACAAAGGCGCAAAAAACCCGGCCGGATGCTCCGGCCGGGTTCATTCACTCTTGCGAAAGGGGTGCTGTCAGTACCCCGCCATCACCGGCGCGGCGCCGCCGCCGAAGTTGAAGTGATAATTGACGCCTGCGCGGGCCATCACGCCATCATACTGAATGCGGGTCGTCGGGACGTTGGTCAGGAGCGAACCGCCCAGAATGTTGACCGCTCCGCCAAGCAGCGCGACGTTGATCGGGCTGACCGCGGCGACGCCCGTCGAACCGAAGGAGACGGTGCCGAGATCGTAATACAGCGCCTCCGCCTTGAGGCTCCAGCCGGGGGAGAGCATCCATTCGAAGCCGGCGCCGGCGGTCCAGCCGAGCAGCGTGTCCGATTGACGGCCGACGCCCGCGACGGTCGGGAAGGTCGCCGTGATGTTCGCCAGGGGCGGAAGTATGCCGACGTTGACGATATGGTTCAGCGAGTTCGTCGTATTGGCGTAGGTTCCGCCATAGGCCAGACCGCCCGTGCCGTAAAGAAGCATCGTCGGCGTGAAGAGATAGCCGACCCGGCCGCGCACCGTGCCCATCCAGTCGATGCCGGCGTTGATGTCATTGAAGCCGGCCGACGTGCGGGTCACCGACAACGCGCCGCCGCCAAGCGCGAATCCGTCCTGCGCGAAGCCGCCATTGCCGCCGCTGCCGCGGATGCCCGCGCCCTGCAGATCGGCTTCGATGCCGATCACGTAGCTGGAGCCCCACTGATAATTGTAGCCGACCTGCGCGCCGCCGATGAAGCCATTGCGCGTGATGTTCGCGACGCCGGCGTTGGCGAGAGCGCTGCTCCCCGGGATCAGCAGACCCGGCAGCAGAGCGGCTAGCCCGTCCTGCGCAGCCCCGACGGTCGTCGTGACGCTGTTGTTCATGCCGAAGCTGTATCCGGCGTTCAGACCCGCGTAAAAGCCCGTCCACATCGGGGGCGGGGGCGGGGCGATATAGGGCGCCTTGTGGGACGGAAGGTCTGCGGCGAACGCCGAGCCGGTCGCGAGCGCTGCAATCGCAGTATTGATGAGAAGTTTTTTCATGTTTCTGCCCTCATGATCATTAATTTACTTGATATGCCCCACCAAAGACTTACGTCTTTGATTTTTATCAAGATATGACGGTGTTCTAATTTCGTCATGACTGAAATTGATCATGCAGCAAGCTGCACAGTCAATGCTCGAATGCGCCTTGAAAACGTAATGATGACCTGATGTTGCTAAAAAGATACATACTGGACAGTTAAATTATATGGCAAAGATCATGCTTTTAATACTTAATTAACTGATTATTGATGATATTGAGTTCAGCACAACCTGAGCCATATGCGAAATCGCAGACCTTATGCTTAACGGTCGACAAAGCTCATGCTTCACTATGATGGCTCCAGCGGAGCATGCTGAAACGGGCGGGCGGCAGGATCCTGAATCGTTTCGCGAAGCCGCGCGGCGTCACAACATCCAGATCAGCATGCCCCTGCCTTTGCGCGCCGCGTCGCCGACAAATGACCGCAGGCGCGGGAAATAGCGGGCGAGATCGTCACGCAGATCGGCGCACGACTCCTCGTCTTGCACGCAATAGACGCCCAGCGCCTTCATCGCCTGCCCATCGAGTCGGGCGGTGAGCGACGCCACCTGCAGCGGTTCGAGGAAGCGCGCGAAATCCTCTGTCTCCGTCACCGAGAGCATCCGCGGCCGTCCGTAGCCCAGATCCTCGCCGACTTCGCGCCCCCCCGCGAGGAGCGTCGCGACGGGAAGCTCTCCTTCCCAGGCGTCGCCCGTGAACAGGAAGTGCAGCATGTGCCAGGATTCATGCAGGTCGAGCACCGGCGCGGCGGGCGACCCCATAGGCTTTACGCCGAAGCCGCGGCGGCGCATCAGGTCGAAATGGTCGAAGAGCATCTCCCGGGCGGCGGGGCTGAAGGCGGCCCGCCCCTCACCGGCGACATAGATGAGTTCGAGCTCCTTGAGGCGCAGAAAGCTTTCGCCAGCGATATGGCGCTCCTCCTCCACGCCGAGATCGGCGTCGTAAACGCCATCGCGGACGAAGCGCGCGAGGTCAGACTGCGTCGCGTGCTTGAGGTAGAGGGTCATGCTCATCGGCGAGGCTCCTGCTGTCTTGCAGGGAGCCTCGCCGGGAAGGGTTAATCGCGCTGGGCCGCAAAAAGCTAAAAAGCATCGTCAACAAAACGGCCGTTAGCAGATTGGTTTCCGGGTTCTTTTCCATCCGGGCGCGATTTTATCCCCCTCCCGCAAGAGGCGGGAGAGGAAGCGGGTTCTGGACCTATCAAAGCCCGTAGATCTTGGCGAAATCGGCGTCCTTGGCCGCGACCTGCTTCGCGAGGTCCACGACGACCTTGCACTGCTTCCAGGTCGCGTCGTCCTGCATGCGGCCGTCGATCATCACCGCCCCGGTGCCGTCGGGCATGGCCTCCAGCACGCGCCTCGCGAAGGCGACTTCCTTGGGGTCGGGCGAGAAGACGCGCTTGGCGATCTCGATCTGGGTTGGATGGAGCGACCAGGCGCCGGCGCAGCCGAGCAGGAAGGCGTTGCGGAACTGCGACTCGCATGCCGCCGCGTCCGAGAAGTCGCCGAAGGGGCCGTAAAAGGCCTTGATGCCCGCCGAGGCGCAGGCGTCCACCATCCTGGCGATGGTGTAGTGCCAGAGATCCTGCTGAAAGGTGACGCGCGGGGCGTCGCCCTCGGCGTCGGCGATCACCTTGTATTCCGGATGGCCGCCGCCGACGCGGGTCGTCTTCATGGCGCGCGAGGCCGCAAGGTCGGCCGGGCCAAGGCTGATGCCGTGCATGCGGGGCGAGGCCGCCGCGATGGCGTCGACGTTCTTCACGCCCTCGGCCGTCTCCAGGATCGCGTGGATCATGATCGGCTTCGTCACGCCGTTGCGGCCCTCGAGCTGGGCGAGAAGCTGGTCGAGATAGGCGATGTCCCAGGGGCCTTCCACCTTGGGAAGCATGACGACGTCGAGCTTGTTCCCCACGGCGCCGACGATCTCGATCATGTCGTCGAGCGCCCAGGGGCTGTTCAGCGAATTCATCCGGGTCCACAGGCCCGTGGAGCCGAAGTCGGTCGACTTCGCCATCTCGATGAAGCCGGCTCGGGCGGCTTCCTTGGCGTCGGCGGGGATCGCGTCCTCGAGATTGCCGAGCACCACATCGACCTGCTTCGCGATGTCCGGCACCTTGGCGCGAAATTTTTCGAGATGCGGCGGCACGAAATGGATCATGCGCTCGACCTTGACGGGCGGCTCGCGATAGGGGGCCGGGGCGCCGATGGCCAGCGGGCGATAGAACTGATTGGGCAGTTTCATGGGGCGGGGCTCCGGTCTCAGGCTCGCGTCGAGCTAGCGCAGGGCGCGCGCCTTGGCAATGGCGCGGGCGTCGTCGCGATCGAAGTCAGCGCCCGTCACGCCGCGCCTGCGCGACGCTCGCAGCCTTGCGCTGGCGGCCCAGCTCCATTGGCCGGACAAGGCTTTTTGCGCGCTGACTGCTCTCGTTTCGCATGCCCTGATGCGCTCGCCGACTGTTGAAGGGCGCATCCGTCTCCGCGGCTTGCTTCATGGCGAGCGCCTCTTTCGCGGACTCCATGAGCGCAACCCTCGCGGCCATACGACGGCGGCGCTCAGCCTCGCTGTTCAGGCGGCGCATCGCCATCGCCAGCACAGCGACCTTCAACTGCGATCCTTCGTCGGATCTGGAGGGCGAAGCGCCCCTGGGGGCGGACTTGCCGCGTATCTCGCGGCGGCGCTGATCCGCTTGCGTCTTGGCCTTGGCGCGGCGGTCGCGCATCAGTTTCATGAGATCGGCAAGCGCCGCGTCCGACAATTCCTGAACCGTGGGGTGGTGGGATTTCTCCACCAGTTCGCGCTCGTCGGCGCTCAAAGCCCGCGCCTCCTCCTTCTGACTGATGGCCATAGATGCTCCTTTGAAAATGGTCCGCCGAGTGGCGTGTGATCCTGGATCACGTTACGCGATCCGGCCTTCCGTCGCAAAGCGCCAACCAGCCCCGGCGCCTGGATGCGGATCGCGGCGGCTCCGCGCACGGGAAACCCTCACGGGCACGCCGTCTTCACGATGACCCCGTCCTGATGGCGGTAATATTCGAGGCAGGAGCGCTCGCCGACCAGCACCGGGCGCTTGCCGATCTCGGCGCTCTTGAGAAAGTCGACCAGCGTCGTGTGGCCCTTGCCGTCCCAGTCCATCTCCGCCCAGCCGTAGCCGGCCCGCCAGGCGGAGAAGGCCCGCATGGAGAGGAAGAAGGCAGGGACGATCAAGATCGCCACAAGGCTCGTCACAATAAGTCGGCGCTTCTCGAACATTGGAGATCTTCCTTCTGCGCGCCGGTCGGCGACGGCGCCACCATAGCCGTTTCAATGCGGGTCCAAAATGCGCCAGCGCGCTTTGATGACGGGTAATTGCAGGCGATAGTCGCCTCGAGCCAAACCATTCGAGGTCCATCTTGCAAGAAGACCAAGCCGTCCCCGGCGGCGCCATCGCCCGCTGGCGCGCGATCCCGCTCTATGTCCGCATCCTCGCCGGCGTGGCGCTTGGCGTCATGGCTGGCGTCGCGCTCGGACCGGAGGCGGCGCCGCTCGCGCTTCCCGCCAAGCTGGTGCTGCGCATTTTGGGCGCGCTGGCGCCGCCGCTGATCCTGCTCGCCATCGTGCAGGCGCTGATGCGCGCGCATCTTGGCGGCGGGCAGGCGCTGCGGCTCGTGACGCTGCTCCTCACCAATACGCTCGTCGCCATCGGCGTCGGTCTGCTCGTCGCCAATGTCGTGCGGCCCGGGGCCTGGACGAGGATCGCGGCGGCTCCCGCGCCCGAGAAGGCTTCGGGCGCCGTCGATCCCCTCACGCAGATTTTCGACGCGGTGCCCAGGAGCATCGCCGGACCCTTCACCGACAATGGCACGGTGATGGGGGTCATCTTCATCGCCGTCGCCTTCGGCGTCGCGCTTCGCAGCCTGAAGGACCACAAGGTCGAGACGATCGAGGATATTGTTCACGTCGCGCTGACGAGCCTCATCACGATCCTGCACTGGATCATCGATCTCGTGCCGCTCGCCGTCTTCGGCATTGTCGCGAGCATCGTCGGCGTGAAGGGTTTTCAGGATTTTCTGGCGCTTGGCGGCTTCGTGCTCGCGGTGCTTCTGGCGTTGCTGGTGCAGGCTTGTTACTATTTGACGAGGATTCGCCTGCAGAGCTGGGCGCGCCCGCTCGACGTCCTGAAGGGCGTGCGCGACGCCCTGGTGATGGCCTTCTCCACCGGCAGCTCCACCGCGACGATGCCCGTCACCTATGAATTGCTGCGCAAGAACGTCGGCCTGCGCGAACAATCTGCGAGCATGGGCGCGCTCGTAGGCGCGAATTTCAACAATGACGGCACGGCGCTTTACGAAGCCATGTCGGCGCTCTTCGTCGCGCAACTTCTCGACATGCATCTGACGCTCGGCCAGCAGTTCATCGTGGCTTTGACCTCCGTCATCGCATCGGTCGGCGCGGCTGGGATTCCGGAAGCGGGGCTCGTGACGATGACGATGGTCTTCAAGGCCGTGGCGCTGCCCACCGATTACATCGCCATGCTGCTCACCGTGGACTGGTTTCTGGACAGGTGCCGCACGGCGATCAACGTCATGGGGGACGTGACGGTGAGCTGCCTGCTGGACGGCAGGACGCGTGAAGACACAAATGGAGAGGGATCATGAAAGCCGCTCTCGCCCCGATGCTCGCGGCGGCACTTTTCAGCTCGGCGGCGATGGCGCTCGACGATGCGCATATGTGCCGCAACGGGCTTTTCCCCGAGGAAGGGACCGCCTACAGCCTCGCCAGAATCTCCGGAGAGGGCAGGGCCTTCCTCATCGAGGACGACGTCTTCTGCGAAAAGGGCAAGACTTGCCCTGTTTGCCCGAAAGACGCCGCCGCCTGCCAGAGCAGGAGCTTCCTTCTCTCCGGCGACCTCGTCGTCGCCGGCAAGAGCTTCGACGGCTTTCGCTGCATCTTCTATCGGGACCAGAAGAATGTCGCGGGCTCGGCCGGCTACGTGCCCGAAGGCCGCCTCGAAACGCTGCCGCAGCCAAACGTCACGCAGAAGGACTGGCCCGGCGAATGGCGGATGGGCGACGACTTCATCATGCTGCGCGCCAAAGGCGCCAAACTCTCCGCGAGCGGCGAAGCCTATTGGCCGTCCGCCAACCCTTCGCCCAAAGAGGTTCCAGGCGGGCCGCACACTGGCGAGATGTCTGGCCTCGCGGAGCCGAAGGGCGACAAGGTCGCTTTCGCCGACGGGGAGGACGAGTGCCATGTGAGCCTGACGCTTCTGCCGCCCTTCCTGCTGGCGCGAGACAATGACCGCTGCGGCGGCGCCAATGTGCGGTTCAACGGCGTCTATCTGCGCGCGCCGGGCAAAAAGCGCTAGCCGAGCCTAACGAGACGTGAGCGGACGCGCCGCGTTGGCCGCGTCATTTCGGGAAAGCGCGCACGCAAGGCGCACAAATGAAGTCCGAATCGGGAGCGCGCGATTCCGGCCGCGCGGGCGTGAAGAGAGCGTTATCGCAAGCATGGGCGGGAGGAGCGCGTCGAGCGAGGCGGCGATGGTCCTTTGGCGACGCGCGACGCGCGAAGGAACGCGAGCGCGGGCATATCGAAAAAGCCGATGTATTCAATTCATCCATTCTATTGGTCGACTCTTTTGGAGCCTCCCAACTCTTTAAGCAGGCAAGGGAGAACCACCATGAGAAAGCTTGCAATACTCGCGCTGCTATCCACGTCTCTGATCGCCGCCTCGGGACGCGCGTTCGCCGACCAAGAGTTTTCGGATGGACTGCCGCCCTGGTTGCAGCTCGACGAAACCCCGGGCGCCAAGGCCAAAGCGAAGAAGCTGAGTCCGAAGGTCGCCCCATCGTCGAGCGCGCATTGGGGCGCGCATCACCATCACGGCGTCCATCTCGAGGGAAGCGAATTCAAGCCCAACCCCGGCGTTGCCTACGACTGACCGTGCGGAGCGGGCCGCCGGGAGGGCGGTCCGCTCCTGTCCCGGGACTAAACGGCGCAAAAGAAATCTACAGCCGTCGAGCACATGATCGAATGCCTGGCCGCGCTCAACCCTTCTTGAAGGGCTTCACTTCCGTCAGCGCCCATTCGGCCGTCTTCTCGCGGCAGGCCGCGCCCTGCAGGCGCTCCACGCTGTCGGCGGCCGAAACGTCGGCGAGAAACGCCCGGCAAATCTTGCCGTCGAGAGGGTAGGCCTGTCCGACGGGCGTGAAGGCGCCCCTGGACCCTGTTTGCGGATTGTCCCAATTGACGCTGGCGCCGCTTCCCTGCGGATCGAGCGCCGTGCTCAGCGCGGCGACGGCGCGGCGCAAATCCTCTGCGTCCAGATGCCGCGAGAGCCTGGGCGGCGTCTTGGGGATCGTGCCCGTGGCGTCGTCGGCGCCGTCCTTCCACATGGCGGAGGAGGACGACGAGACCGGGATGGCGATCGAGCAGCCGGACAGACCTGTCGCGACGAGATACGCAAGCGCTGCGGCGAGCGGGAATTGAGCAAAGCCGCCCGCGGCTATATGTCTGTTACGCAAGAACTGCAAAGCGCCACCTTCAAACGCGCTGCGCCCCTAAGGGCGGTCATGGAGGATTTTCGCGTGAACGCGTTAACGTCGGGTGACTTCGTCGAGGCCGCCGAGCCTTTCGCTCTGTTCGAGGAGTGGTTTGCGCAGGCCAGGGAGAAAGAAATCAACGATCCGGAGGCGATGGCGATCGCGACGGCGGACCCGGACGGGCTGCCCGACGCGCGCATGGTGCTGCTGAAGGAATGGAGCCCTGAAGGATTCGTCTTCTACACCAATGCCGAGAGCGCCAAGGGAAGCCAGCTTGGCGCGAATATGAAGGCGGCGGCGCTGTTTCACTGGAAATCGCTGCGCCGGCAGGTGCGCCTGCGCGGCCCCGTGGAATATGTGAGCGACGCGGAATCCGACGCCTATTACGCGAGCCGCCCCCGTGATTCGCGCATCGGCGCATGGGCGAGCCAGCAGTCGCGCCCGCTCGAAAGCCGCTTTGCGCTGGAGAAGGCGGTCGCGACCTACGCCGCAAAATACGCCATCGGCGACATTCCCCGCCCGCCCTACTGGCGCGGTTTCCGCATCACGCCCGTCGCCATGGAGTTCTGGCAGGACCGTCCGTTCCGCCTGCATGACCGCGTGCGATTCTTTCGCGACCGGCCGGGCGCGGACTGGCGCAAGGAGCGGCTCTATCCATGAAAGTCCCGCCATCATGAGACGAGCCGCCGCGGCCGCCGCCTTCGCGGGCGCCCTTCTGCTGAGCCTCGACGCCGGGGCGCAGGGAATTCTGGAGCTGTTCGGCCCGGACCAGCCGGACCGCGCCTCGCGGCGCGCGCCGCGGCCCGCCCGCGACATTCCTCGCGCAGAAAGGCCGCGCGCGGAAAAGAACAAGCCTGAGGCGAAAGCGAAGAAGCGGGACGCCGCCGCGCCCGACGCCGCAGCAAAAGCGGACCCCAAAAACGCCGAAGCGCCCCCGCCGCCCTATGAAGGGCAGATGACGCGGCTCTCCGAGGTGCTCGGTGCGCTCTCCTTCCTGCGGAATTTATGCGGCGCGGGCGATGGCGACGACTGGCGCACGAAAATGTCCGCGCTGCTCGACGCCGAGGCGCCCGAGGGGCCGCGCCGCGCCAGATTCGTCGCCGCCTATAACCGCGGCTTCCACGGATTCGAGTTCACCTACCGTGTATGCACGCCCAACGCCAAAGCCGCGACTGGGCGGTATCTGGCCGAGGCCGCGTCGATCTCCAAGGACGTCACATACCGTTTCGGCAGTCCGTAAGAATTTTTTCAACAGCGAATTAACCTTTTGGAAAGAGGCGTGTCGCGCGCGTCCTCCGGCTTGTCTAAAGTGGTTTCATGACGCAAACGACATTCGCCTCTTTCGATGAGCCCGGCGCGGAACAGACCCGCGCCGCCCTCGCCTATGTGACCGAAGCCTTCGCAGAGGCGATCCTCGCCGGGATCGAGAGCGACTCCTTCGCTCAGGCGGCGCTGTCGGCGGGCCTGCGTGAACTTGTCGCAACCTATGGCGAGGAGGCCGTCGCGACCTTCGCCGAGGCGCTTCCGCAGCGCATTCGCGCCGGCGAATTCACCTTCGCGGCGCGTCATTGACGCGCGGCCCGCGCCCGCGCGCAAAAGACCACTGACTTTTGCGTGAAAATCGGGCAGAAGGGCCGGGCGTAACAACGCGGCGGGCGAATTCTGCGCAGGCCCGCGCGCATATCGGCCCGGCCGCGCTCGCGCCGCCGCCCCAGACAGCACATGCCCCGCACGCTCATGTGTCTCGCCCGGCACGGCGAGACCAATTGGAATATTGAACGACGCTTCCAGGGCCAGTTCGACATTGGCCTGAACGCCCGCGGCCGCGCGCAGGCGGAGGCGCTCGCCCGTGAGCTGGCCGGCGCCCATTTCGACCGCGTCTATTCGAGCGACCTGCGCCGCGCCCTGACCACCGCCGCGCCCATCGCCGGAGCGCGCGGCCTGGAGGTGCGGGCGACCCAGCGCCTGCGCGAGAAAGACGACGGCGCCTGGCAAGGCCACACCCATGCCGAGGTGCAGGTCAAATATGCGGAGGTCTATCCGCATTACCTTACGCGCAAAGCCGACTTCGCCGCGCCCGAGGGAGAGTCGCTCGAGCAATTCGCCGGCCGCGTGCGCGCGGTCCTCACGGACATCGCCCGCGAAAGCGCAGGGCTCACGATTCTGGTCGTCGCCCACGCCGGCGTGCTCGACATCGCCTGGCGCATGGCGACCGGAAAAGCCCTCAGCGAGAAGCGCGAGCACCCGGTGCTGAACGCAACGCCCAATTGGGTCGCCTTTGAAGACGGGCGATGGTCGCTCGTCGACTGGGCGCGCCCCGACGGTCGGGCCGAGATCGCCGCCCCCTGGGACGGGCTCACCCTGCCGCGCCGCGAGGCCGCCCGCGCCCTCATCGTCAATCCGAAGGGCGAAGCGCTGCTCATGCAATACGCCGGCGGCCTCTCCCCGCATTTTCTGGCGCTGGGCCACCAGCATTTCTGGGCGACGCCCGGCGGCGCCCTCAAGGAGGGCGAGAGCTTCGAGACCGCCCTGCGCCGCGAATTGCGCGAGGAGACGGGCCTGCTGCTGTCGGGCGAACCCGGACCGGTCGTCGCCACGCGCGAGTTCCCGATGGAGCTCGGCGAAGATTGGCATCAGGCAGTCGAGCGCTATTTCCTCGTCAGAACGCAAGGATTCGAACCTTCGCCGATGAACCTCACGCCCGAGGAAAAGCTCCATACCCTCGGCTGGCGCTGGTGGTCCGCCGACGCGATCGCGGCCTCGGACGAGCTGATCTTCCCGGAAGGGCTGGAGGCTTTGCTGCGCAAGGTGAATTCCTGAGGGCCGCGCCTCCTCCCCGGGCGCGCCGGATCGGAGGACAAGTGACACCATCCGCGCCGGCTCTGCGACGCCCAGCCGGGGGCGAGCTGAGACGCTCCATAAGGGTGCCGGAAGGCGGTCGCCTTCTCAGGCGCCTCTTCGTCTTTCTGGGCCCCGGCTACCTCGTCGCGACGGGTTACATGGACCCCGGCAACTGGGCGACGGCGCTCGCGGGAGGCTCCAAATTCGGCACGGCGCTGCTCTTCGTCGCGGTGCTCTCCAGCCTCATGGCGATGGTGCTGCAATCGCTTTCGGCGCGGCTGGGCGTCGGCGCCGGGCTCGATCTGGCTCAGGCCTGCCGCGCGCATACGTCGCCCGGGGTCGCCGTCTGTCTGTGGCTGCTCGCCGAGGCCGGTATCTTCGCGACCGACCTCGCCGAGGTCATCGGCACGGCCATCGGCTTGCAACTCCTGTTCGGCCTGCCGCTCGCGCTCGGCATTCTCGTCACCACGCTCGACACGTTCCTCGTGCTCGGCTTCGAGCGGCTGGGCTTTCGCAAGATCGAGCTTTTCGTCGTGGCGATGCTGGGCCTCATCGGCTTTTCCTTTGCGGCGCAGCTCGTGCTGGCGCGGCCCGATCTCGGGGAGGTGGCGCGCGGGCTCGTTCCTTCCCGCGCCTTCTTCACCAATCCCGAAATGCTTTATCTCGGGCTCGGCATTCTCGGCGCAACGGTGATGCCGCATAATCTCTTCCTGCATTCCTTCGTGGTGCAGACCCGCGCCGTGGGCGTGAGCCTCGCCGAAAAACGGGAGGCGATCCGCTTCGCCGTGATCGACAGCGCGCTGGCGCTGCTGTTCGCCCTGCTGATCAACGGCGCCATTCTGGTTCTCGCCGCCTCCGTCTTCCATGCGCACGGCCACACCGGGGTTGCGGAGCTGGGCGAGGCGCATCGCCTCATCGCGCCCCTTCTCGGCGAACCCGTCGCTGCGAAGCTCTTCGCCGTTGCGCTGATCGCCTGCGGGCTCAACTCCACCGTGACGGCGACGCTCGCCGGGCAGATCGTGATGGAGGGGTTCATCCGGCTGCGCATGTCGCCCGCGAAACGGCGGCTGATCACGCGCGCCATCGCCATCGCGCCGGCCATCGCCGTCACGCTCTATGCAGGTGAGACGGCGACGGCGCGGCTGCTCGTGCTGAGTCAGGTGGCCCTGAGCCTGACGCTGCCCTTCGCCGTCGTCCCCCTCGTGCTCTTCACGGCGCGCCGCGACGTCATGGGCGCGCTGGTCGCCCCGCGGCGCACGACGGCGCTCGCCGCGCTCATCGGCGCGCTGATCGTCGCGCTGAACATGAAGCTGATCTGGGACGCGCTGGCGGGCTGACCCGTCCAGGAAGGCCAAAGGAACATAGGTCAGACCCGCGCGTTCGCCCCTGAGTCCCGCAGCAAGGCGCTCCCATGAAAGTTCCCGCCCTCGGAGAGGCCGAGATCGAACAGGCTCTGATCTCCCCCTCCGCCGTCTTCGACACGCCGCAGGAGGTGCTCGACGCGCCGGCGCTGACGAGAACCCTCAAGATCGAAATCCTGAAACGCTGGGAGCTGGACGCACGGGCGCTGAGCCGCGCCACCGAGGAGAACATGGCCGGCGGCGAACCCCCTCCCCTCGACGCCGTCAACGCGGCGCTCGCCGCCCTCGACCCCGAGGGCCGGGCGCAGGAGGATTTCGAGAAGGCGCCGACCAAGCTTTGAAGGGCGCCGCCGGCGCTTGCGTTAGGCCAGCGTCTCGCCCACATAATGGCCCAGACATATGCGCCCGCGCCGCTCCGGGCGGGCGCTTCCATGGGCTGATTGGACCAAAATGCGCGATCCTTACGACGTACTTGGCGTTTCCAAATCGGCGAGCGCGGCCGACATCAAGAAGGCCTACCGCCAGCTCGCCAAAAAATACCACCCCGACACCAATAAGGAGGCGAAGGCCAGGGAGCGCTTCGCCGAAGTCACCTCGGCTTACGAAATCGTCGGCGACGAGAAGAAGAAGGCCCAGTTCGACCGCGGCGAAATCGGCCCGGACGGCAAGCCGCGCTTCACCGGCTTCGAGGGCTTCGGCGCAGGGGCCGGCGCGGGGCCGGGCGGCTTCTCGCGCGGCTGGCGCACGGGCGGCGGACCTGGGGGCGGACCTGGGGGCGGACCTGGCGCGGGGCCGGGCGGCGAACAGCATTTCGAATTCAATTTCGGCGGCGGCGGACCCGGCGCGGGGGCAGGCGGCTTCGACCCCAGCGACCTCTTCGCCGACCTCTTTGGCGGGCGCCGCCGGGGACAGGCCGCGCCGGCGCGCGGCGACGACGTGGCCGCGACGGCGACCGTGCCGCTCGAGACCGTCGCCAGGGGCGGGTCGGCCCGCGTCATTCTGCCATCCGGCCGCACGCTGGAGGTGAAGATCCCGGCGGGCGTCGACGAGGGGCAGCAGATCCGCCTGCGCGGCCAGGGACAGCCGGGCGCGCGCGGCGGCGAGCCGGGCGACGCGCTGGTGAGCGTGAAGGTCGCTGCGCATCCCTATTTCAAAATAGAGGGCCGCGACCTGCGCCTCGACCTGCCCGTGACGATCTATGAAGCGGCGCTGGGCGCCAAGGTGTCGACGCCGACGCTCGACGGCAAGGTGGAGCTCGCCGTGCCGGCCGGCTCCAACGGCGGCCGCGTGCTGCGCCTGCGCGGCAAGGGCCTGCCGGCGACGGAGGGCAAACCGGCGGGCGACCTCTACGTGTCGCTCAAGGTCATGCTGCCCGAGGAGCCCGACGCGGATTTCGACGCCAGGATGCGGGAGCTGCGCGAGCGTCACGGCTACGATCCGCGCCGGAAGATGGGGTGAGGCCAAGGGGAAACTTGACCCGCGCCCATTTCCGCGCGACTTGAGGACAAAGTCCACCGGAGCCGCGACGAGAGCCATGACCGACGCCGTCGAAACCCGCCTGCCCGATCCCACCTCGGCCGAACCCGCGAAGCGCAAGAAGACCTGCGCCGTGCGCATCGGCAAGGGGCCGGGCGCCGTGACGGTCGGCGGCGGCGCGCCGATCGTCGTGCAGTCGATGACCAACACGGACACGGCGGACATCGACTCGACCGTGACGCAGGTGCTGGCGCTGGCGCAGCAGGGGTCGGAACTGGTCCGCATCACCGTCGACCGCGACGAGGCGGCGGCCGCCGTGCCGCATATTTTCGACAAGCTCGCTCAGAAGGGCTGTCACGTCCCGCTCGTCGGCGACTTCCATTATATCGGCCACAAGCTGCTCGCCGACCATCCGGCCTGCGCCGAGGCGCTGGCCAAATATCGCATCAATCCGGGCAATGTCGGCTTCAAGGACAAGAAGGACAAGCAGTTCTCGGCGATCGTCGAACTGGCGGCCAGGCATGACAAGGCGGTGCGCATCGGCGCCAATTGGGGCTCGCTCGATCAGGAGTTGCTCACCCATCTCATGGACATCAACGCGGCCTCCGACCGGCCGATCGACGCCCGCGCCGTGACGCGCGAGGCGCTCACCCGCTCGGCGCTGCTGTCAGCGGCGCGCGCCGAGGAAATCGGCCTGCCGAAGAACCGCATCGTCATCTCCGCCAAGGTCTCGGCGGTGCAGGACCTCATCGCCGTCTATCGCATGGTCGCGGCGCGCAGCGACTATGCGCTGCATCTCGGCCTCACCGAGGCCGGCATGGGCTCGAAGGGCATCGTCGCCTCCGCTTCGGCGCTGGGCGTCTTGCTGCAGGACGGCATCGGCGACACGATCCGGGTCTCGCTGACGCCGGAGCCCGGCGGCGACCGCACGCTCGAAGTGCGCGTCGCGCAGGAAATCCTGCAGACGATGGGCTTTCGCACCTTCGTGCCGCTGGTCGCGGCCTGCCCCGGCTGCGGGCGCACGACCTCGACCGTCTTCCAGGAACTCGCGCGCGACATTCAGGGCCATATCCGCGAGCGCATGATCGAGTGGCGGGCGCAATATCCGGGCGTCGAGACGCTCAATGTCGCGGTGATGGGCTGCATCGTGAACGGACCCGGCGAATCCAAGCACGCCGATATCGGCATTTCCCTGCCCGGCACCGGCGAGACGCCGGCCGCGCCCGTCTTCATCGACGGCAAGAAGGCGATGACGCTGCGCGGCGAGGGCATAGCCGAAGAGTTCACGCGGATCGTCGACGATTATGTCGTGCGGCGCTTCGGCGGCGTGAAGGAAGGCGAGGCGGCGGAGTAACGCCCTTCGCCCGTCATTGCGAGCGAAGCGAAGCAATCGAGAGCCGCACGCGGCGCTAGAGTTGCGTCGCCGCTGCGCTCTTGGTCATGCCTTGGAGGCCGCCCGCAAGTCCCTCCAGGCCGTGGGCTTCAGGCCCGGGCTTTTCAGGATCGACTCCAGACTGTTGAACACATAGGCGCGCGCCGCATGCGCGCCGCATTGCACGTCGAAGGGTCTGCCGCGCAACTGCGCCACCGTGTCCCTCGTCTCCAGCAGCGCCCGCGCCGGCGCCTCGCCGAAGAGCAGCAGAACCTTGGGCCGCGCGATCTCCACATGGCGGCGCGCGAAGGGCGCGAAGACCGCCAGTTGCTGCGGCGTCATCGACATCACGCCGGGCGGACGCCAGGGCGAGACATAGGCCAGATAGGCGCTCTCGCGCGTCAGGGAAATCGCCTTCAGCATATTGCCCAGAAGCCGCGCCTGATCGCCGCTGAAAGCCTCTCCGGTCGATTCTTCCGTGACGCCGGGCGCGGCGTCGAGGACCATGAGCGGCGCACCGGGCGTTCCCGCCGAAAACAGGAAATGCTGCGCCATCGCGCGGAAGGGCGCGTGCGGAAATCCCGCGAGGGCGGCGGCGAGTTCATCGAGCGTCTCAGCCCCGGCGGCGGCGGCCTCGGCGGCGCGGGCTGCGTCGTCCGGCGCGGCGACGCTGGGCGCAGGACGCGGGCGGGCGGCGGGCGCCTCGGTTGCAAAAGACGGTTGCGCCTCGCGGGGCGCAACGGGCGCCGTTTCAGCGACGGGCGCGCGCGCGCTGTCGGCGTAGCGATCATGCGCCGCCTCGTCGAGCGCGAGATCGACCCCGCTCTCGACATACCAATCGAGAAGCGCGATCAGCGCGGCGCGGGATTCGGGCGGTTGGGCGAGGGCCATGAGGAGAGTTTACTCCACTCTCTCCTCAAGGGGGAGGCGCTAGCAGCAGCGAAAGGCCCGCGCGCCGCCAGCGCCGAAACGCGCATTCTCTCGCGCACGGAAAAACGCCGCGCGCGTCATGATGGGTTGTCCATCATGCTTCTCCTGCACATGAGCGACATAGGCGTCGTAATCGCCCTGCCCGACCATCAGCCGCGCACCGTCGCGCAGCTTTGACGCGAGCCTCGAGAGATCAAGCCCGAACTTACGCTCCTGCGGGCAGCAGTTCATCTTCGCTCTCCCTGGTGGTGACGGTCTCGCTCGCGCGCGCCTGCCGTATGGACGAAATCGCAAAGCCGAGAATTGACAGCACAAGCACGATGTAGATCGCGCAAAGGCCGGCGTCGACGTAGTCGTTGAAGATGACGCGATGCATCTCTTCCAGCGTCTTCGCCGGCGCCAGCATCTGGCCCTTGTCGGCGGCGGCCGTGAATTTCCTTGCGTGCGACAGGAAGCCGATGCGCGGATCGTCGTGGAAGATTTTCTCGAGCCCCGCTGTCATGGTGCAGATGTAGAGCCATGTCGCCGGGACGATCGCCACGAAGGCGTAGCGCTCGCGCTTCATGCGGAAGAGCACGACGACGCAAAGGGTGAGCGCCATTGCAGCAAGCATCTGGTTGGCGATGCCAAAGAGCGGCCACAGCGTGTTGATGCCCCCCAGGGGATCGATGACGCCCTGATAGAGAAAGTAACCCCAGCCCGTGACGGCGATGGCGGTCGCGGCGAGGTTCGGCCCCCAGGACTGCGTGTTGCGGAAGGACGGCGCGAATGTGCCGATGAGGTCCTGAATCATGAAGCGCGCGACGCGTGTGCCGGCGTCGATAGTCGTGAGGATGAAGAGCGCCTCGAACAGAATTGCAAAGTGATACCAGAAGGATTTCGCCGCCACGCCGCCGATGACGGAAGAGAGAATATGCGCCATGCCGACGGCGAGCGTCGGCGCGCCGCCGGTGCGCGAGAGGATCGTCTTCTCTCCGACGTCATGGGCGACCCCGGCCAGCGTCTCCGGCGTCACTGCGAAGCCCCATGCGGAGATGGCGGCGGAGGCGGCCTCGGGCGTCGCGCCGATGAGGGCGGGCGCGCTGTTCATGGCGAAATAGACGCCGGGCTCCAGCACGCTCGCTGCGATCAGCGCCATGATGGCGACGAAGCTCTCCATCAGCATGGCGCCATAGCCGATAAAGCGCGTCTGCGTTTCGTCGGCGATCATCTTGGGCGTCGTGCCGGAAGAGACCAGAGCATGGAAGCCCGACACCGCGCCGCAGGCGATGGTGATGAAGAGGAAGGGGAAGACGCTGCCCGCGAAGACCGGCCCCGTGCCGTCGATGAAGCGCGAGACTGCCGGCATCTGCAGATCGGGCCAGACGACGAAGATGCCGAGCGCCAGCGAGAGGATCGTGCCGATCTTGAGGAAGGTCGAGAGGTAATCGCGCGGCGCGAGCAGCAGCCAGACCGGCAGCACCGACGCGACGAAGCCATAGGCGATGAGCATGAAGGCGAGCGTCTCGCCCTTGTAGGTGAAGAGCGGCGCCAGCGTCTCGCTCTGCGCCACATTGCGCCCGAAGGCGATGCTGGCGATGAGCGCCACGAAGCCGATGACCGACATTTCGCCGATCTGTCCCGGGCGGATGTAGCGGCCATAGACGCCCATGAAGACGGCGATGGGGAGCGTCGCGAAGACGGTGAAGAAACCCCACGGGCTGTCGGCCAGCGCCTTGACGACGACGAGCGCCAGCACCGCAAGCAGAATGATCATGATGGAGAGTATGCCCACCATCGCGATCACGCCCGGAACCTGCCCCATCTCCGTCTTGATGAGATCGCCGAGCGAACGCCCGTCACGCCGCGTTGAAACGAACAGTATCAGAAAATCCTGCACCGCGCCGGCGAAGATGACGCCGGTCAGCAGCCAGAGCGTGCCGGGCAGATAACCCATCTGCGCGGCGAGCACCGGGCCGACGAGCGGGCCGGCGCCGGCGATGGCCGCGAAGTGATGGCCGAAGAGCACCCATTTGTCGGTCGGCACATAATCGAGCCCGTCGTTGCGCCGATGCGCCGGCGTGCGGCGCCGCGCATCGAGACCGAGCACCGTTTCGGCGATGAAGCGCGAATAGAAGCGATAGCCGATGGCGTAGACGCAGATCGCCGCCGTGACGAGCCACATGGCGTTGACCGGCTCGCCCCGCGCCGTCGCAAGCGTGAAGAGCGCGTAGAGCGCGAGCAGGAAAACGAGCGCCCAGGGGGCGAGGGAAAGCGGCGACTGTCGAAGGCTCTGCATGAAACCTCTCGGGCGATGCGGGCGCAAATTGCCCTGCGACTGGGCGATCTTCGCAGCCGTGAGCGTTGCGCCAGCTTAAGAGAGGGGGCGAGCCCCTTCAACCGCGCGACATGCAAAAAAGAGACGGCGCGACCCCGGGGAGCGCGCCGCCCAAAAACTTTCAGCCGTCTTACTCCGCCGCAATCGCCGCCGGCTCGTAGTTGAGAATCGGTGCGAGCCAGCGCTCGACTTCCGCGACCGACATGCCTTTGCGCGAGGCGTAGTCCTCGACCTGATCGCGCTCGACCTTCGCGACACCGAAATAATGCGCCTGCGGGTGGCCGATATAGAGGCCGCTGACGGACGCCGCCGGCGTCATGGCGAAGCTTTCGGTGAGCTTGACGCCCGTGCGCTTCTCGACGTCGAGAAGGCGGAAGAGCGTCTCCTTCTCCGTGTGATCGGGTTGCGCGGGATAGCCCGGCGCCGGACGGATGCCCGCGTAGGGCTCGGCCGGAAGTTCGTCGGGCGTGAAGTTCTCGTCCTTCGCATAGGCCCAGAATTCGCGGCGCACGCGCTCATGCATGCGCTCGGCGAAAGCTTCCGCGAAGCGGTCCGCGAGCGCCTTCACCATGATCGAACCGTAGTCGTCATTGGCGCGCGCGTAGCGGGCGGAGATCTTCTCCTCCTCGGCGCCGGCGGTGACGACGAAGGCGCCGACATAATCGGCCTTGCCGCTGTCCCTGGGCGCGACGAAATCAGCAAGAGCGATATTGGCCTTGCCGTCGCGTTTTCCAAGCTGCTGACGCAGCGTGTAGAAGGTCGCAAGCGGATCGGCGCGCGACTCGCCGTTGTAGAGCACAATGTCGTCGCCCACGCTGTTCGCGGGCCAGAAGCCGATGATCGCCTTCGGCGTGAACCAGCGCTCTTCGACAATGCGCTTGAGCATCGCCTGCGCATCTTCAAAGAGCCGGCGCGCCGCCTCGCCCTTCCCGGGATCGTCGAGCAGCGCCGGATAGCGGCCCTTGAACTCCCATGTCTGGAAGAAAGGCGTCCAGTCGATATAGGGCACGAGCTCCGCGACATCGTAGCTTGCGAAGGCGCGGGCGCCCATGAAGCCCGGCTTCGTCGGCTCATAGGCCGCCCAGTCGATCCTGTAGGCGTTGGCGCGCGCCTGCGCGATCGGCACGCGCTGCTTGTCGGCCTGCGCGCGCGCATGGGCTTGCGCGACGCGCTCATATTCGGCGCGCGTGTCCGCCATATAGTCAACGCGCGTCTTCTCTGAGACGAGCGCCTGCGCCACCCCGACCGCCCGGCTTGCGTCCGTCACATAGACCGCCTGTCCGCGCTTGTAGTTGGGGCTGATCTTCACAGCCGTATGCACGCGGCTCGTCGTCGCGCCGCCGATGAGCAGCGGCACGTCGAGGCCTTCGCGCTCCATTTCCGCTGCGACGAAACACATCTCGTCCAGCGACGGCGTGATGAGGCCCGAGAGGCCGATGAGATCGACGTTCTCCTTCTTGGCGACATCGAGAATCTTCGCGCAAGGCGTCATGACGCCAAGATCGATGACCTCGAAATTATTGCAGCCGAGAACGACGCCGACGATATTCTTTCCGATGTCGTGGACGTCGCCTTTCACCGTCGCGAGAAGAATTTTGCCGGCGGTTGAGCGCTCGCTCTTGTCGGCCTCCATGAAGGGCATGAGATAGGCGACCGCCTGCTTCATCACGCGCGCCGATTTCACGACCTGCGGCAGGAACATCTTGCCCTGCCCGAAGAGATCGCCAACGACGTTCATGCCCGCCATCAATGGACCTTCGATGACGTCGAGCGGACGCGTGGAGCGCTGGCGCGCTTCCTCCACATCTACTTCGACATAATCGGTGACGCCGTTGACGAGCGCATATTCCAGTCGCTTCTCGACCGTGTTTTCACGCCAGGCGGCGTCCTTCTCCTGCGACTTGGCGCCGGCGCCCTTGAACTTCTCGGCAAGCTCCACGAGCCGCTCCGTCGAATCCTTGCGGCGGTTCAGCACAACGTCTTCGCAAAGGTCGCGCAGTTCGGGATCGATCTCCTGATAGACGGCGAGCTGACCGGCGTTGACGATGCCCATGTCCATGCCCGCCTGAATGGCGTGGTAGAGGAACACGGAGTGCATCGCCTCGCGAACGGGCTCGTTGCCGCGGAATGAGAAGGAGAGATTCGACACGCCGCCGGAAATGTGGACATGCGGCAGGTCACGCTTGATGACCCGCGCGGCCTCGATGAAATCGACGCCGTAATTCTCATGTTCCTCGATGCCCGTCGCCACCGCGAAGATATTGGGATCGAAGATAATGTCCTGCGGCGGGAAGCCGACCTCTTCGGTGAGAATCTTGTAGGCGCGCGCGCAGATTTCCGTCTTGCGCGCGAGCGTGTCGGCCTGACCGGTTTCGTCGAAGGCCATGACGACGACCGCCGCCCCGTAGCGGCGAACCTTCAGCGCCTCTGCGATGAATTTCTCCTCGCCTTCCTTCAGCGAGATGGAGTTGACGACGCCCTTGCCCTGCAGGCATTTCAGACCGGCTTCGATCACCTCGAACTTGGAGCTGTCGACCATCACCGGCACCCGGGCGATGTCGGGTTCCGCGGCCAGCAGGTTGAGGAAATCCACCATCGCCTGCTGCGAGTCGAGCAGGCCTTCGTCCATGTTGATGTCGATGACCTGCGCGCCATTGGCGACCTGATCGCGCGCGACGTCGAGAGCGGCGGCGTAGTCATTATTGGTGATGAGCTTGCGGAACTTGGCCGAGCCCGTGACATTGGTGCGCTCGCCCACGTTGACGAAGGGAATGTCCCTGGTCAGCGCGAAAGGCTCGAGGCCGGAGAGGCGCAGCATCGGCTCGATCTTGGGCACGATGCGGGGCTTCATGCCCTGCACCTTCTGCGCGATGGCGCCGATGTGGTCCGGCGTCGTGCCGCAGCAACCGCCAAGGACGTTGACGAGGCCGGCGCTCGCGAATTCCCCGACGAGCTCCGCCATATATTCCGGGCTCTCGTCGTAGAGGCCGAATTCGTTCGGCAGGCCCGCATTGGGGAAGGCGCAGACGCGCGTGTCGGCGGCGCGGCCGATCTCGGCGATGTGCTGGCGCATCTCGCGCGCGCCGAGCGCACAGTTGAAGCCGATGGAGAAGGGCCTGGCGTGCGCGAGCGAATCCCAGAAGGCGATCGACGTCTGGCCAGAGAGCGTGCGGCCGGAAAGATCGGTGATCGTGCCCGAAATCATGATGGGGAAGCGGGTGCCGACTTCCTCGAATGCGTCTTCGAGCGCGTAGATCGCGGCCTTGGCGTTGAGCGTGTCGAAGACGGTCTCGACCAGCATGATGTCGGCGCCGCCTTCGATGAGGCCCAGCGCCTGTTCCTTATAGGCGGCGCGCAGTTCGTCGAAGGAGGTGGCGCGGTAGCCGGGATTCGACACGTCCGGCGAAATCGACGCGGTGCGGTTCGTCGGCCCCAGAGAGCCGGCGACGAAGCGGCGCACGCCGGTCCTCGCGGCCACTTCGTCGGCCGCCGCGCGCGCGAGTTTGGCGCCCTCGCGGTTCAGCTCGAAAGCGAGATGCTCCAGCCCGTAATCGGCCTGCGCGATCGTTGTCGAGGAGAAGGTGTTCGTCTCGATGATGTCGGCGCCGGCTTCGAGATAGGCGACATGGATCGCCTTGATCGCCTCGGGCTGCGTGAGGATCAGGAGATCATTGTTACCGCGCAGATCCTTCGGGTGATCCTTGAACCGCTCGCCGCGAAAGTCCGCTTCCTCGAATTTGTGGCGCTGGATCATCGTGCCCATGGCGCCGTCGAGAATGAGGATGCGGCTCGTCGCCGCCTCTTCCAGCGCCTTGAGGATCTTGGGGCCGTGGGACGTGTCGAAGGTCATGCGTCTACTTTCTCGCGAAGGGGACGAACGCCGAGCAGATGGCAGATGGCGAAAACCATGTCGGCGCGGTTGTTGGTGTAGAAATGGAACTGGTCGACGCCGGCGCGGGCAAGGCCCATCACCTGCTCGACCGCCGTGGTGGCGGCGACGAGCGCGCGCGTCTCGGGATCGTCGTCGAGGCCCTCGAAACGCTCCGCCACCCAGCGCGGCACGCTGGCGCCGGCCTTGGTCGCGAAGCTGGAGACCTGCCTGAAATTGCGGATCGGCATGATCCCGGGCACAATCGGGATCGTGACGCCCCGCGCGCGCGCCTTGTCCAGAAACTTGAAGTAGATGTCATTGTCGAAGAAGAACTGCGTGATGGCGCGCGTGGCGCCGGCGTCGATCTTGGCTTCGAGCGCGTCGAGATCCTGCTCGATCGAGCCGCTTTCGGGATGTCCCTCCGGATAGGTGGAGACGGAAATCTCGAAATCATGCAGCCTGCGAATGCCGCGCACGAGATCGCAGGACTTGGCGTAGCCGGTGGGGTTCGCCTCGAATTTCGTGCCGACGCCCGTGGGCGGATCGCCGCGCAGCGCCACGATATGGCGCACGCCAGCCTCCCAATAGCCCTCCAGAATGTCGTCGATCTCTTCTTTCGAGGACGACACGCAGGTGAGATGCGCGGCGGGCTTCATCTGCGTCTCACGCGCGATGCGGGAGACGATGGCGTGGGTGCGCTCGCGCGTCGAGCCGCCCGCGCCATAGGTGACCGAGACGAAGTGCGGATTAAGCGCCTTGAGGCGCTTCACAGTCTCCCATAGCTGCGTCTCCATCTCCGGCGTCTTCGGCGGGAAGAACTCGTAGGAGATGTTGAACCGCTTGCCGGAAGCGGTTGGATGAAGCGCGTTGAACATCAGACGGTCTCATAGGAAGAAGCGGGAATGGGGTCTGCGACGATGCGCGGATCGCGCGCCAGCCACAGCGAGACGGTGAGCTTTGCGCCTTCCCTGGCGCCGGGCGCAAGCTCCCGATGGAGAATGGTTTCGAGTCCCGCCTGGGCAAGAAGACCCGTGATCTCCGCGTCCGAGAAGCCAAGGCGGCGATGCGCGTGCTTGTCGCGCAGCGCCTCCTCCTGATGGGGGGCGAAGTCGACGACGAGGAGGCGGCCGCCCGGCGCAAGGACGCGCGCGGCCTCGCGCAGCGCGCGGGCCGGATCGTCGAGGTAATGGAGCACCTGATGCATGATGGCGATATCGACGGAGTTGCGCTCGATCGGCAGCGCATAGATGTCGCCCTGACGCAGCTGGATATTGCGCAGGCCCGTCTCCTCCAGCCGTCCGCGCGCGACGGCGAGCATGGCGGTGGAGAGGTCGACGCCGACGGCGCGCTCGGCGAGCGGCGCGAAAAGCTCCAGCATCCGGCCTGCGCCCGTGCCGATATCCAGAATGAAGCGGGCGGGTTTCTCGCCGACCGCGTCGCGCATCGCGTCCTCGACCAGCGCCTCGGGCGCGTGCAGGGAGCGAATGTCGTCCCATTCGGCGGCGTGCGCGGCGAAGTAGCGGGCGGCGGCCTCGGTGCGGGCGTGGCGAACCTCGGAAAGACGCGCCTGATCCTCCGCCAGGATGGGATCCCTGGGGTCGAGCCAGGCGGCGATTTCACGCGCCAGCGCCGCAGCGCCGCTCGCGGAGGACAGGCGGAAAAAGGCCCAGGCCCCCTCGCGGCGCCGCTCGACGAGGCCGGCTTCGACGAGAAGTTTCAGATGGCGGGACACCCGCGGCTGGGACTGGCCGAGAATGGTGACGATCTCGCTGACGGTGAGTTCGGACTGGGCGAGGAGCGCAAGAAGGCGCAGTCGCGTCTCTTCCCCGGCGGCGTTGAGGGCCGCGAGCGCGGGCTCGAGCCGGAAGGGGTGCAGGGCGGTCATCTGGCCTCTCGAATAGATATAAAGATATCTATATGCGTTGATCAGCCTCGGCGCAAGGGGCAAATGCACAGCCCGGGAGGCAGCCGCGCGCGCCCCAACTTGCCCCTTGACGGAATTGGGAATCGAGCGCAACCTTTTCAAATATCGCAACCGCTTCTGTCACGAGAGAGGCGGGATCGCTCGGGCGGGACCTCGATGCGGAAGCGATTCAGGAACGCCGGCGTACTCCCCTGTCGTCGACGAAACCGAAGCAACGAAGTTGCGAGAAGGAGCATGACGCCACCGGGTCAGATCGATTGACCGGCGTTTCGGTTCCGGTCAAATCGGGAAATTCGGGTCAGCGCTGACCTATTGTCCTCCCGATCCTTCCTACGTTCTACCGCATGACCGAGGATAGCCCGCCGCGACGGCCAAGCAGCGGGCGATCCGATCTCTAGCTGGATCATCCCAGAGCGCTTCCTCGAAGGAAGCAAATCGGCCCCGTGCGCCTCAGGCGACGGGGCCTTCGCTTTTTCTGGCTCCGTCCCGAATGTAAAACGGCCGCCCGGAGGCGGCCGTCCTGATCTCTATATGCCGCCTTACGCCGGCGCCTTCTCTTCTTCCCCGGCAACGACCTCGAGGAAGGTCTCCGCCGCCTCGCGGCGCTCGAAGACATGGGGCTGCAGGCCGCGCTTGGCCATCGCCTCCTTCATCTTCATGCGAGCGAAGGCCGACGTCGCATAACGCGTGGTCGTCAGATAATAGTGCTGCGAGAGATATTCGACCATCTCCGCGTAATCGTCATAGAGACCTTCATTGATGCGAGCGCCGTCATGGTTCACGACGGAGTTGACGCGCTTGCCGACCCTGTCGCAGGCGGTGATGAGCGCCTTGCGCATCTCGTCGATGTCCTTCTTCGTGCGCGCATGCCAGCCCTCGAGATTGAGGAAGAGGATGTTGCGCGCCGGATCGTAGCTGATGCGCTGATCGAGATTGAGATTGAGCAGATCGTTGATCAGGCCCATCGGCTCGTCGATGAAGATGCGCTTGTCCATCAACTCGGGCTCGTTGATGATCGGCTTGAAGTCCATGAAGGGCAGGATGTGCTTGTCGATGTCGATGCCCGGCGCGACCTCGATGAGTTCGAGGCCGTTATCCTTGAGCTGGAACACGCAGCGCTCGGTCACGTAATAGACCGGCTGCTTGCGCTTCTGGGCGAATTTGCCCGAGAAGGTCGTCTGCTCCACCGAGTTGAGGAACTTCTTGTTGCGGCCTTCCTGGAGAATATGGACCTTGCCGTCGGCGACCTCGACCTTGAGGCCGCCATTGGTGAAGGTGCCGGCGAAGACCACGAGACGCGCGTTCTGGCTGATGTTGATAAAGCCGCCGCAGCCGTTGAGGCGGCCGCCGAACTTCGAGGTGTTGACGTTGCCCTGCAGATCGCACTCGGCCATGCCGAGGCAGGTCATGTCGAGGCCGCCGCCGTCGTAGAAGTCGAACTGCTGGTTCTGCTGGATGATGCTGTCGGCGTTGGTCGCCGCGCCGAAGCTCGAGCCCGAAGCCAGGACGCCGCCGATGGCGCCGGCTTCCGTGGTCAGGGTGATATAGGGCGTGAGCTTTTCCTCATTCGCCACAGCGGCGATGCCTTCCGGCGCGCCGACGCCGAGATTCACCACGCCGTTCGGCGGAAGCTCGAAGGAGGCGCGGCGCGCAATGACCTTGCGCTCGTCGAGAGTCATTTTCGCGAACTTCTCGACCGGCACGCGAATTTCGCCCGCCAGCGCCGGATTATACATCACGCCGTAATTCATGCGGTGCATCTCGGGCTGGTCCGCGACGACGACGGCGGAGACCAGAATGCCGGGGACATGCACATCCTTGGGCTTGATCGAGCCCTGTTCGACGATGCGCTCGACCTGGGCGATCACGAGGCCGCCATTGTTGTGGGCGGCCATCGCCTGGGCGAGATTGTCGAGGACAAGCGCCTCCTTCTCCATGCTGATGTTGCCGGAGGGGTCGGCCGAGGTGCCGCGGATGAAGGCGACGTCGATCTTGGTGGCGATATAGAAGAGCCACTCCTCGCCCTGAATGTTGTGGTACTTGACCATGTCCTCCCTGGTGCGCTCGTTCACCTTGCCGCCGCCGAAGCGCGGATCGACATAGGTGTAGAGGCCGACCTTGGAGAAGAGGCCGGGCTGGCCGGAGGCGCAGGCGCGGTAGAGCTGCGAGATGACGCCCTGCGGCAGGTTGTAGCCGCAGATCTTCTCTTCCTGCGCGGCCTGGGCGACCTTGGGCATACGGCCGAAATTGGCGGCGATGACGCGCTTGAGCAGGCCCTCGTGATGGAAGCGCCCGGTGCCGAGGCCCTTCGAGTCGCCGGCGCCGGCGGTCATGATGAGGGTCAGGTCGCGCGGATGCTGCGATTCGACGAAACGCTTCTCCAGGGCGGCGTGAAGGGCTTCGGGGATGCAGCTCTGGACGAAGCCCGTCGTGGTGACGACGTCGTTGTCGCGAATGAGCGCAATCGCCGCGTCGGCGCTGATGACCTTGTTGTTCGCCATTTCCTTAGATGTCCCCTCGAGACCGCTCTTTTTCGCGCGGCGCCCGTTGCGCTGCCGCCTGGCGGTCTTTTTGCTCAAATGACGGGCGCAAGCGTAGAGACGACCGCCTGCTTTCGCAATAGCGACGATGCCGCAGGATTGCTATCAGTTGAGATTAGGGATTTACCGCTGTCTCATGAAGGGGCATTAAACGGCTGCGCTTGGGCGCAGCCGTTGCTTTTTTAGATTTCTCCAGCCCAAGCCTGCACGGGCTCCGGGGTTTTTTTGGTTATTACAAGATATTCGTGCATGGCCTCGAATATGTACAGTTCACCCCTATCTCTTCCGCCAGAATGAAACTCCCAAGTATCTAACAAGGTCTTCCAAGTGCCTTGCGCTCTACTTCCCTTACCTAAGAATCTCCAGAGCTTAAATATGTGGATAACAACAAAGCCTTTGTCGTCTATTTCAGAGAACAGATTCTCTAATTCGTATTTCTTGAACTCAGCGAGGATTTTTTCTTCCATAGCGCCCATAAATTGGCTCCCTTATTTCTGCCTCCAACCATCATAAAATAGCACAGATTTTCAAAAATGCAATAACTTTTAAAATGTGCGCATTTTTTAAATACTCGCGCTTTTCAGCCGTGCTCGCGTCAGTCGCCCCGGTAGACGCAGCCCTCGAAACAGCTGTCGCGGAAGACGCCAACCTCGCTGAGCCCGGGGAGCGACGCCGCGAGATCCCCCCAGATGTAGAGGCACAGGTTTTCGAGCGTCGGCTTGCCCAGGCCCTCTAGGTCGTTGAGGAAGGAGTGATCGAGCCGCTCCCGCAGTTCCGCGAGGCGGCGGCCGAGCTTGCCGAGATCGATCACCCATTGCTCCTCGGGGTGACGCTCGCCGCGCAGGGTCACGCGCACCCGGAATGAATGCCCGTGGAGGTTGCGGTATTTGCCGCCATCCTTCGCCTCGGGGTCGTAGAGGGCGTGCGCCGCCTCGAAATAGAACTCGCGGTGAACCTCGAACGTCGGCACTTCTCTTTATCCCTTGCCCCTCGCATGAGCTCGGCGTCGTTTCGCTCCTGACCCAACAACGCCGGTTCTGCCCGGCCGCGCTACTTCACCCCGATCATCTTGTGGGTCTGCAGCGACAGCCGCCAGCGCGGATGGGCGAGGCAGTACTCGACCGCGGCCCTCGTATTGCGCAGAATTTCCGGCCCGTCCATGGGCTGAAGCAGGAAATGGCGGAAGTCGAGCCCCTCATATAGGCCCGGCTCGGCGCCCGCCTGCGGGAAGATCAGCTTCAATTCGTCGCCCGAGGTCTGGACGAGGGCGGCGCCCGCCTTGGGCGAGACGCAGATCCAGTCGAGTCCCGGCGTCGCCGGCAGCGTCCCGTTTGTCTCGACCGCGATCTCGAAGCCTTCCGCATGAAGAGCGTCGACGAGCGCCGGGTCGATCTGGAGCATGGGCTCGCCGCCGGTGAGCACGGTGAAGCGGCCGTCGCGCCCCGGGCCCCAGAGCGCGGCGAGATGGGCCGCCAGTTCAGACGCCGCGCCGAACTTGCCGCCGCCTTCGCCGTCCGTCCCGACGAAGTCCGTGTCGCAGAAGCGGCAGACCGCCTTCTCGCGGTCGTCCTCGCGCCCGCTCCAGAGGTTGCAGCCGGCGAAGCGGCAGAAGACCGCGGCGCGGCCCATGTGCCGCCCCTCGCCCTGCAGGGTCTTGAAGGCTTCCTTGACCGCATAAGTCATGGCGCGCTTTAGCGCGCGCCGCGACGCGGGTCCAGCGTCGCCGATCCGCGCTACCCCTTCCTGGGCTGCTCCTCGTCCTTTTCCTTTTGCTCCGGCGGCTGCGGGCGAGGATCGAGGCTGCGGATATAGGTGGTGATGTCGTCGATCTCCTTGCGGGAGAGATGCATGTCCGGCATCGGCGGATGCGGGTTGATGAGAAAGTTGGCGATCTGCTTCTTGTCCGGCCGCCGCCGGGCGATGTCGGCGAAGGAGGGCGCGTCCGCGTCGGCCGACGTCTGATCCCTGGCGACGACGTGGCAGCTCGCGCACCAGCGCTTGGCGATGGCGCCGCCCTTTTGCGCGTCGCCGGCGACCGCGCGGTCGTTGGCCGCGAGCGTCGCCAGCGCCATGAGGCTGAGGGCGGTTACGGCGCGAGAAGAAAGACCCATGCAACATTCCTTTTTTGCGCGCGCCTTGTTTGCGCGCTGTGCGGCGCGAAGACGACGCGTGATTCGGACTCCAGCCTATGGACGAAGACGTAAGCACAAGTCCGCAGGCGTGGGAATCGATCGGGTCGGGGAAACATTGGCCGGCGGTTGCGGCCAAAACCCGCAGCGCCAGGCCTGCGTTCGCCTCCCGGCCCCGCGGTTGCTGCAATCTTGCAACAGTGGTTGTGCCCTTGTTGCAACAGTGCCGAAGATTAGCGGCGGCCGGCTCGAGGGCGCGCCACAAGCCCCTTTTCAGCCATAAATGCTGAGGTAAGGTCTTCTTGTCACTTGCTCATCCAGGACGCGGGAAGACATCCACCCCGGCGAGACCTCTCGCAAGGGCATGGGCTCCTTTTTTCCAAATCGGGCCTTAACTAAGGCTAGGCGACAAGGACGGGTGGCGACAGGTCGGTCGCGCGTGTGCGTCGTTTCAGGGGTTCAAGGTTTTGAGGAATTTGGAACGGATTATGGTTCGATCTGCGCATAAGGACGTCCGCTCGACAGCGTCGCAAGCATTCCGGCGCGCCGGCCTGCAGGCGGGCCTTCTCGCCGCGAGCCTTGCAATGCTGGTGACGGCTTTCGTCGATCCGGCCCCGGCGCTCGACGCGCCGGCGGCGCGCTCGCCCGAAACGACTCCCCTTCCCATGTTCAAGAATCCGCGCGCCGCGCTGCGCGCCGGCATCGAGAGCTATCATGCGGGAGACGCCGGCGCCTCGGTCGCCGCTTTGGCCTACGCCGCCGACGGCGGCGAGCCGCTGGCCCAATGGAAGCTCGGCCGCATGTACGCCGAGGGCGACGGCGTGAGGCGCGACGACGCCAAGGCCTTCGACTATTTCTCCAAGATCATCGAGCATTTCTCCGACGACGAGCCTGATCCGCGGGAGCGCTCGATGGCGGCGAACGCCTTCGTCGCGGTCGGCCTCTATCTGAAGGACGGCGTCTCGACCGCGAATATTGCGCCCGACCTCGATCGCGCCGTGGAACTGTTTCGCTATGCAGCGACCTATTTCCGCAACGCTGACGCCCAGTATCAGCTCGGCCGGATGTATCTCGACGGTCAGGGCGTGAAGAAGGATTTGCGCCAGAGCGTCAACTGGCTGGAGCTCTCAGCCCGCAAGGGACATCCGCAGGCCCAGGCGGTTCTCGGCCGGCTGATGTTCGACGGCGAGATCGGCGGCACGCAGGAGAAGCCGCGCGGGCTGATGTATCTGACTCTGGCGCGAGACGCCGCGGCCGGGAACGCGAGCGAACAGTGGATCGTCGACCTCCACGCCAAGGCTTTGGCGGCGGCGACCGAGCGGGACCGCAAGACCGCAGTCTCCATGCTCGAAGATTATCTGCGCGAGCGCAATTGAGCCTTACGGCGCCGCTCTGCCGCGGAACTTCACCGGCGACAGCAGGCGGCGCATTCCGTCCGGGCCAGGCGGCGGAAAGCGGCCGGCGCGAATATTCACCTGGATCGAGGGCAGCAGCAGGCGCGGCGCGGCAAGCGCCTTGTCGCGCTTTTCGCGGGAAGCGACGAAGTCGTCCTCGCTGACGCCGTCCCTGATCTGCACATTCTCCGCACGCTCCTGCGCGACCGTCGTTTCCCAAAGGTAGACGTCGCGGCCGGGCGCCTTGTAATCGTGGCACATGAAGAGCCGCGTCTGCGGCGGCAGCGCCAGGATGCGGCGGATCGAGCGGTAGAGCGCGCGGGCGTCGCCGCCGGGAAAGTCGGCGCGCGCCGTCCCGTAATCCGGCATGAAGAGCGTGTCGCCGACGAAGACCGCGTCGCCGATCCTGTAGGAGACGCAGGCCGGCGTATGGCCGGGGGTGTAGAGAACCTCGACCTCCAGTTCGCCGATCCGGAAACGCTCGCCGTCCTTGAAGAGATGGTCGAAGTCGCGCGCCTCCGGGGCGATGTCGTCGGCCAGGAAGACGGGACGGAAGATGTCCTGAACCTTGGCGATGTGCTCGCCGATCCCGATCCTGGCGCCTGTCGCGGCCTTCACCACCGGGGCGGCGGAGAGGTGATCGGCGTGGGCGTGCGTCTCCAGCACCCATTCCACCGTCATCCCGCGGTCCCGGGCTTCCGCGAGAACGGCGTCGATCGAGCGCGAATCCGCGACGCCGCCGCCCGGGTCGTAATCCAGCACGGGATCGATGATCGCCGCCTTTTTCGTCGCGGGGTCGCAGACGAGATAGGTGATGGTGAAGGTGGGCTCGTCGAAAAACGCCCGGATCGTCGGCTGCGACATGTTTTCTCCTCGCCGCGTTGACGGCTTGCGGGCAAGATATATGCGGGCTATCTAAATAAGCAATATCTAATGTAGTCGCTTCCGGAGACGCGGCTGATGCTCACACCCGAAATTATCAGGCTCGCAGCCGGAACGCTCTCGGGCGTCTTCGTCGGTTTCTCGCTCGGGCTTGTCGGCGGCGGCGGCTCGGTGCTCGCCGTGCCGCTGCTCGTCTATTTCGTCGGGGTTTCAGACCCGCATGTCGCCATCGGCACCAGCGCCGTGGCGGTCGCCGCCAATGCGCTCGTGAGCCTCGCCAACCACGCCCGCGCCGGCACGATAAAATGGCGCTGCGCTTCCGTCTTTGCGCTCTTTGGCGTCGCCGGGGCCTATGGCGGCTCGACGCTCGGCAAGATGATGAATGGCGAAAAGCTTCTCGCGCTCTTCGGCGTGCTCATGCTCGTCGTCGGCGTGCTGATGTTCCGCAGCCGCAGCGGCGAGGGCTATCCGCAGGTGCGGCTCAACCGCGAGAATTTTCCTCGCCTCGCCGCGACCGGCGTCGCGACCGGCGCGCTCTCGGGCTTCTTCGGCATTGGCGGGGGCTTTCTCATCGTGCCGGGGCTGATGCTCGCCGCCGACCTTCCCATTATCAACGCCATCGGCTCGTCGCTCGTGTCGGTCACGGCCTTCGGCGTGACGACGGCCGCGAACTACGCTTTCTCCGGGCTGGTCGATTGGTCACTGGCCGCGACGATTCTCGGCGGCGGCGTCATCGGCGGGCTGATCGGCGCGGCGACGGCGCGGCGGCTCGCGGGCCGGCGCGGGACGCTGGCGGCGATATTCGCCGGAATCGTCGTGGCGGTCGCGCTATATGTCATCTGGCGGGCGGTCGGCGCGCTGACCTAATCAGGCGAATTCCGCATAGATCGGCACATGGTCTGACGGCTTCTCGCCCGCCCGCACGGCCTTCACGATCTCGACCCGCTGGAGCCTGTCCGCGGCCTGCGGCGAAAGCAGCAGATGGTCGATGCGAATGCCCTTGTTCTTCTGCCAGGCGCCCGCCTGATAGTCCCAGAAGGTGTAGAGCCCAGCATCGTCCGTGACGGCCCGTAGCGCGTCCGTGTAGCCGAGGTTGAGAAGCCGGCGCCAGGCGGCGCGGCTCTGCGGCAGGAAAAGCGCGTCCCCCGCCCAGGCGGCAGGATCATGCACGTCGCGATTTTCGGGAATGATGTTGTAGTCGCCGGCGAGCACGGTCGCTTCCTCGAGCTTCAAAAGCGCCGCCGCATGCGCCGTCAGCGCCTCCATGAATTTCAGCTTGTAGGCGTATTTGCCCGTCTCGGGCGGATTGCCGTTCGGCGCGTAGATGGAGCCGACGCGGACCACGCCGCCGTCGCCATGCGTAATCACCGCCTCGATGTAGCGCGACTGCCCCTCGTGATCGAAACCGGGCAGGCCGACTGTCGTTTCCTCGATCGGGAATTTCGAAAGGATCGCGACGCCGTTGAAGGTCTTTTGGCCATGCAGGACGACATTGTAGCCCGCGTCCTCGACCTCCATGCGCGGAAAGGCGGCGTCCTCGCATTTGAGCTCTTGCAGGCAGAGGACGTCGGGCGCGGCCTCCTTCAGGAATGACAGCAGCGGCGCGAGCCGCTGCCGCACGGAATTCACATTCCAGGTGGCGATGCGCAATGTTCCAAAGCTCCTTTCACGGAGCTTTTGCGCTCCTTCAATCGAGCCGGTAGGCGGCGTGACAGGCGTTGCAGGCTTGCACGGTTTGGCCAAGCTCGGCAAGCGCCGGACGCAGGTCGCCGCCCTGTTTCACCCTGGCGGCTTCTTCCGCGAATTTTGTCGCCTGCGCGTGCATCGTCATGCCGAGCGCGCGCATCTCGTCGGGCATGTGGCTCGCCATCATCTTGGGCATGTCGCCGAGTTCGCCGGACTTCGCATTGGGCTTGCACGCGGCGGAGCCCGGCGAGCCCATGCCGAGCCTGTCCTCGGCGATCTTCGCGGCGGCGGGGCCGTCGCCCTTGGCGAGCGCGGCCAGAATTTCCGCGATCGCCTGCTGATGTCCGCGCATGTTCTCGAGCATCTTCGCCTTCATCGGATCGGGCACGTCGACCTCGATGCGCGCATCCCTGGCCATTTTGGACATCATCTGCATGTGGTCGTGATGATCCTCCGCAATCGCGGCGGCGCCGATGAGAGAGAAGCCGCCAATCGCGGCGACGAGAAATTTTTTCCGCATCCTCATGTCCTCCACTTGAACGCGCGAAGACTAGCGCGATGCGCCGCTTTTTTCGCGACGGCGAATCGTCACGGCGCCGGCAGCGTCAGGACGCGTCCCGGTTTCAGCTTGCCTTTGCGCAGGCCGGGATTGGCCGCGGCGATGTCGCGCCAGCGCTTCGGGTCGCCGTAGATTTTCTTCGCCACGCTCTGGAGAGTGTCGCCGCGCTGGACGGCGTAGATCGCAGGCCTCGCGTCGGCGGGGGGCGGGGGCGCTACGCTCGCCGGAGGCGGAAGCTGCGTCGCTTGCGGGGGCGGAGTTGCGCCGGGCTCGACCACGAGAAACTCGCCGCGGATCATTCCCATCCAGCAGCTCCAGGGAATGACGCCAGCTTTTTGAGGCGTAAACTCGATCGTCTGCCGGCCCGGCTTCAGATCGAATTCGAGGCCAAGCAAGGGGACGACGATGGCCTTGTTGCATTCCGTGATTTCCGCGGCGTTGATCGCCCACTTCACCGGAACGCCGCGGATGAGCGTGAAGCGCGACGGCGTGTAGCCCAGCGCATTCGCATCCATCTCGATTGTTTGCGCGGCGGGCGCGGGCTCGCTCGTCGTTGCGACAGGCGCTTCGTCCTGACGCAACCTTGCGACGACCGACGCAAGGTCGTAGCCGGCGCCGGTCAGAATGATACCTCGATTGATCATCACGGCGCCGAGCGCGACGACGATCACGCCCGAGGCCTTCAGCAGCCGATGCGTCACGGCGCTCGACAGCATGGAGGCGACGACGCCGAAGGCGAGCATGACCGGCAGCGTGCCGACGCCGAATGCGAAGAGCATCTTCGCGCCCTCGACCGGACTGCCCGTGCCCGCCGCCATCACATACATCGCCTGCAAAGGGCCGCAGGCGATCATGAGGCCATTGAGCAGGCCGATGACGAATGGCCGGCGCCGTCCGCTCGCCTGAGCATAGACCCAACGCTCCAGCGGCGCCGGCAACCCGAGCCGAAAGCGCCGCAGCGGCGCGAAAAGCCCGAGCATGTTGAGCCCGAAGACGATGAGAAAAAGCCCGGCCGCCATGCCCGCCGCGCCGCGCAACAATGGCGTGAAGGCGATGAACGCCCCGATGGCGCCAAAGAGCGCGCCGATGGCCGTGTAGGAGAGCGTCTTGCCCGCGCCAAAGGCGACATGCGACGGCAGCGACGAGCGGTCTGCGGCGGCGTCCGCCGCAGTGTAGCTGACCACAAAGGCGCCGCACATGCCGATGCAATGAAAGCCCGTGACGAGGCCGAGCAGGAAGATGAGCCAAAGACTCATGTGCTGCGAAATATCGGGCGCGCCGCCGGCGCTGATCCATCGCGTATCGAAGAGGATGAGCGCTGCGAGAACGGCGAACGCGCCGCCGATCAGCGCGAGCCGCCGAAGGAGGGAAGGTTCGCGCCGCTCGCCCTCTTCGACGCGATAGCCGTTCTCCTCGACGCTGCGACGGATGGCGTCGAAGCCGATTGTCCCGGCGTCGAAGTCGACCGTTACGGTTTCGGTCGGATAATCGGCGCGCGCGCGGCGCACCCCCGCGAGCTTTCGCAAGCCCGCCTCGATGACATGTTCGCACCCGTGGCAATGCATGCCATGGGCGCGAAAAGTGACTGCGCTGTCGCTCATGACCTCCGCCCGCCGTTGGCGTCGATCCCATTCCGCTAATCTATGGCTCTACTTGCCGCAGGTGTTCACGCCCAGGATCTTGTATGCGGGGCAAAAATTGATGAAGGCGGTGACGAGCGGCACAATGCCAACGAGCCCCAGCCATGTCTTTGGCCCGACGAAGACCAGGCTCAGCAGAAGAACCCCCGCGACGATGCGGACGATCCGATCGGTCTTTCCGACATTTATTTCCATCTTCGATCTCCCACGAATGGATGAACCGCATCCTATTCGTCGGCGAGCGCGAATCCGCGACTAAGTCTCACGGCTCCCGCGGCGGATCGTCGCGCGCGGGCTTGGGCGCCCCGAATAGCGCGCTCAGCGCGCTCTTTTTCTCGACGGCGCGCCGCTCACGCTCGGCGTCCGATTCGTCTTCTTCGTCCAGCTCGAGCCACATGGCGTTGAGAATGCCGAAGGCGCAGGCGAGGCCAAGGCCCAGAATCCAGGAAAAATACCACATGCCTGTTCTCCCGGTCAGTAAAAGTGATCGTCGCCCTTTTGGATCGCCGCCTCGGTCACGGCGCCGCGCAATACCCAATAGACCCATGACGTATAGGCGAGAATGATCGGCAGGAAGAAGACGGCGGCGACAAGCATGAGCCCGAGCGTCATCTGGCTGGAGGATGCATCCCAGACGGTCAGGCTCTGGCCCGGATGCGAGGACGAGGGCATGAGGAACGGGAACAGGCTGAAGCCCGCCGTGGTCACGACGCCCGCGACGGAGACGCTCGAGGACAAGATGGCGAAACGCGATCCGGTCGCCAGCAGGATCGACGAGCCGAGCGCGCCGAGCAGGGCCGCGAGCGGCGCAAGCGCGGCCAGCGGATGACGCGCATAATTCAGGAGCCAAGAGCCTGCGCCGACCACCACATCCTTGCCGAACGGGTTGGAGGGCGCCGAGAAATCCATCTGCGACTCTATCCGATATCCTTCTATCGAAGTTGCGATCCAGAGCCCCGCCACGAGGAGCAGCATGACCAGCGTCAACGCCGCGAGGGCGCCGATCCGCTGCGCTCGCGCGGCGATTTCTCCCTCGCTCTTGCCGGCCAGCCATGCCGAGCCCTGCATGATGAGCATTGTGACGCTGACAAGACCGCATAGTAGAGCGAAGGGACGCAACAAGCCGAGCAATCCGCCCTCATATTGAAACCGCAGCGCTTGATCGAAGTGGAAGGGAACCCCGAGCAGCAGATTGCCGAAGGCGACGCCGAACAGCAGCGAGGGAAGCGCGCCCGAAACGAAGAACAGCCAGTCCCAGGTCGCGCGCCAGCGCGGGTCGTCCCGCTTGCTGCGGAAGGTGATGGCGACCGGCCGGAGTATAAGCCCGAGCAGCACGAGCAGCATCGCCAGATAGAAGCCGGAGAAAGAGGCCGCATAGAGCGGCGGCCAGGCCGCCAGAACGGCGCCGCCGCCCAGGATGAACCAGACCTGATTGCCTTCCCACACGGGCCCGATCGTGTTGATCAGCACGCGGCGCTCGACATCCTTCTTCGCGACGAACGGATGCAGCATCGCCACGCCAAGGTCGAAGCCGTCGAAAATCGCGAAGCCGACCAGAAGCACGCCGAGAAGCGCCCACCAGATGAAGCGCAGAGTCGCATAGTCGAACATGGAGCTTTCCCTAGCGCGAGGCGTCAAAGGCGGGCTGCGCCTGCGGGAGCGGACCGGCCAGCGGCGCTTCCTCCGGCTCGGCATGCGGGCCTTTGCGAATATATTTCGCCAGCAGCGCCACATCGACGACGGCCAGCGCCGTATAGAAGACGACAAAGGCCGCGAGGCTTATGGCGACATTGGAGGCGGGGACGCTCGAAACGCCGATGAAGGTCGGCATGATTCCGTCGATGATCCAGGGCTGGCGGCCCGATTCGGCGACGATCCAGCCAAGCTCCGCCGCGACCCAGGGCAGCGGCAGGCTGAACATCACGAGCTTTAGGAACCAGGGCTGACCGATGCGCCGCCGGCTCGACAGATAGAAGGCGACGCCGAATAACGCGATGAAATAGAAACCCAGCGCGACCATGATGCGGAAGGACCAGAAGAGCACGGGCACGTCGGGGATGGTCGAGCGCGCGGCTTCAGCGATTTCTTCGCCTGTCGCGTTCTCAATGTCCTGCCGGATGCGCTTCAACAGCAGGGCGTAACCGACATCGCGCATGGACGCTTCGAGTTCAGGCGGCACGACGGCGCCCGGGCGGCCGCCATTCTCGGCCATCCATCTGTAGCCGGGCAGCCCGTTGCGGATGCGCGCTTCATGGTGCTTCACAAGCGGCTTGATGCCTTCGACCGGCGTGTCGAGCGAACGCGTCGCGATGATCCCGAGAAGGTATGGGATATGAACGCCATAATTCGTCGTCTCGGTCTCGAGGTCGGGAAGGCCAAAGAGCGTGAAAGAGGCTGGAGCGGGCTCCGTCTCCCACATGGCCTCGATGGCGGCGATCTTCATCTTCTGGCTCTCGCCCGCCGTATAGCCGCTCTCGTCGCCGAGCACGACGACAGATAGCGCTGACGCGAGGCCGAAGCTCGCGGCGACCGTCATGGAGCGTCGCGCGACCGCGGCGTGGCGGCCGCGCAGCATGTAATAAGCGGAGATCGACATGACGAACATGGCGCCGGTCACATAGCCCGCGCTGACCGTGTGCACGAACTTCGACTGTGCGACCGGATTGAACAGCACCTCCTTGAACGAGGTCAGCTCCATGCGCATCGTTTGCGGATTGAAGGCCGCGCCTACGGGATTCGACATCCAGGCGTTGGCGACGAGGATCCAGAGCGCCGAGAAATTGGTGCCGAGCGCGACGAGCCAGGTCACGACGAGGTGCTGGACCTTGGTGAGCCGCTTCCAGCCGAAGAAGAAGAGGCCGACGAAGGTCGCCTCCAGGAAGAAGGCCATCATCCCTTCGATGGCGAGCGGGACGCCGAAAATGTCGCCGACATAGTGCGAGTAATAGGCCCAATTGGTGCCGAACTGGAACTCCATGGTGATTCCGGTCGCGACGCCCATGACAAAATTGATGCCGAACAACGTTCCCCAGAATTTCACCGCATCGCGCCACACCGTGCGCCCGGTCATGACATAGACGCTCTCCATGATGGCGAGGAGCAGCGCGAGACCGAGCGTGAGGGGCACGAAGAGGAAGTGATAAAGGGCGGTTAGCGCGAACTGGAGGCGGGACAGCGTGACGACGTCGAGTTCGAACATTACGGCTTTTCCTGCATTGACGTCCCCGGGGCGCTCACTCTGAGAGCGGCCGCCATGTCCGCCGGAGTCACATGGGTGCGATGCGCCGGGCTGAAGAACAATGAATATAGCAAGAAAATTGCCACGACCTTGAAGGCGATCGCCAGGGTGAGTTCGCGCCGGAGGGTGCTGCGCGCCATTGCCTTCGCATCCTTGCGTCTCTTGCGGCCTCTCGCGTCCTGGCGCGCCGCATCGCGGCTCCAAGACGCCAGCGGAGACTGCCTCGTCAGAGGATGCGACGCAAGCGCTCGATTCCAAGCAGCTTCATGACATAACGTTCGTAAACCGGCTCGCTCTGGCCGTAGCGGACCTTGCGCAGGAAGTATCTCTCATAGGCGACCTTCGCCCAATGCACCCAGCGCCCCTGGCTGGACCAGTTGACGTTGCGCGGCGGAATTTGCGGCTGGGCCACGAAGGCGACGCCCTTGTCGCCGAAGTCGGCGAGGCAGACCGCGTTCCAGGTGCCTTCTTCCTTCGGCTCCTTGCCATCGATGACGGCGGCGATGTTATGCGCCGTCGCCGTCACCATCGATTCGATCATGTAGCCGGTCTTGGGCATGCCGGTGGGAACCGGAGTGGGCTCCGCTGGCGGAATCGCGACGCAGACCCCGACGCTGAAGACGTTCTTGAAGGTCGGATTGCGCTGGTTCTTGTCGATGAGAACGAAGCCGCGCGGGTTGACGAGCCCCTCGATGCCCATCAGCGCATCGATGCCCGTGAAGGCGGGCATCATCATGCCGAATTTGAACGGAACCTCGTGCTCCTTTTTAACAGAACCGTCGTCATTGAGCTCCTGGCACTTGAGAAGTCCCTGCTCGACGGCGGTGGTCCTGGCGTTGGTGATCCATTTGATGTCACGGTCGCGGAAGGCGGATTCGAGCATGCCCTTGGTGTCGCCGACGCCGCCAAGGCCAAGATGGCCGATATAGGGCTCGGCGGTCACGAAGGTCATCGGCACCTTGTGGCGGATGCCGCGGCGGCGCAGGTCGGTTGCGACGATCATCGCGAATTCATAGGCCGGGCCGAAGCAGGAGACCGCCGGCGCCGCGCCGATGACGATGGGGCCGGGATCCTTGCAGAAGTCGTCCCAGGCTTTCGAGGCGAGTTCGGCGTGCTGCAGCGTGCAGATGGAATGCGTATGGCCGCCATGCGGGCCAAGGCCGGGAATCTCCTGGAAGGCGAGCCTTGGTCCCGTGGCGATCACGAGATAGTCATAGGCGATGCTCTCGCCGTCGTTGAGTTCGATGCGGTTCTCGGTGGGATGCACGCGCTTGGCGCCGACATCCGTGAAGCCGATGTTCTTCTTCTTGAAGACAGGCGCGAGCGGCACCTTGAGTTCTTCCGGCTTGCGCCAATTCACCGCGAGCCAGGGATTGGACGGGGTGAACTGGAAATTCGGAAGATCGGAAGCCACTGTCACCTGATGCTGCTTTTTGAGCGCATCGCGGATTTCGATCGCGGCGGCGACGCCGCCGATCCCTGCGCCGAGAATAACGACATGAGCCATTGGACACCCTCCCACGCACGCGGCGAAACCCGCGACGCTTTTATATATTCGTATTATCTAATTTAGAAGGTTCGCAACAGAGACTTAGTCACGCTCGGCTTCGCAGAGGGCGCGCAACGCGGCCGCATCCGTTATCTCGGCGCCGCCGCGCGACAGTTTGACCCAGCCGGAGCGCTCGAAGCTCTTCAGCGTGCGCCCGACGACTTCGCGTGCGGTGCCGAGGTCGGCCGCCAGCGCCTGCTGGGTGACGGAAATGCGATCGCCCGCGCCGCGCAAGGCCAGAAGCCGCTCCGCGAGCCGGACATTGATGCGCGTGCAGACGATTTCCTCGATCCGCGACATGAGCGTCGCGATGCGCCGGCTGTATCCGTCGAACACGATGGCGCGAAAGCCCGAGGAGGCGTTCATGAGCGCTGCGAAGCGCTCTGAAGGGACGATGTATGCGACGACATCGGTCTCCGCCACGCCCTCAGCGGCATAGTTGTCGGCGGAGAGAAGCGAGGCGGTGGTCAGAATGCAGGTCTCATTTGTGGAGACCCGATAAAGCACGATCTCGCGCCCTGATTCCGTGATCCGCTGGATACGAACCGTACCCGAGACGATCAGCGGAAACTGCACGCATTGGTCGCCCGGGCGAAAGAGGATGGCGCCGCGCGGGATCTGCTTGCGTATGGCCGACTCACGCAACAACGTCTTCGTGGGCTCATCGAGCCCGCGAAGAAGCGGCGCCTGCTCAATCCAGTCCGAGGCCATGCGCTCGCCGATCTGTCAGAAGGCCGCGCCGGGCTTCACGCCCATACGCTTGAGGATCATGGCCAAGGGGCACAAGCCTGTAAAGGCCGCCTGCAGCAGATTGAGGCCGACAAAACCGGCGAGCAGCATCCACCAGGGGGAGACGAAATGCGCCAGCAAAAGACTGACGAGAATCATAGCGCCCGCAAACGCCATGACAATGCGATCGATGCTCATGACGCTTTCCTTTCTGTCACGCGCGGCGGCTTCTTGCGTGATCCGGATTTCGCGCCGCATCCTTCCGCGCAGAACATATCGTACAGAAGCCCGATGACGCGCGAGACGTTTTCATCCGCGAGAGAGTAGAAAATGGTCTGCGACTCGCGCCGGGTCTTGACCAGATTGTCCTCGCGCAGGCGCGCCAGATGCTGCGAAAGCGAAGATTGACTGAGGCCAATCGCGGCCTGCAGCTTCGTCACGGACAATTCACCCTTGTGCAACTCGCACAGAACCATCAGCCGGTGGCGGTTGGCGAGCGCTTTCAGGAAGCTCTCCGCCTGCTCAGCCCTCGGCGCGAGGTCAACGGCTTTTATATTCATAAACGCTAATTTACAGTCCCCTCATATTGAGTCAAGCCCTCCTCGCGGGGCGCGGGCGTTTCGATTTGTCGCATTTCGGGCCCGGGCGTCGCCGTTATATTAGATATTGCGCATTTAACAGCGCCCATGAAAGGAATACGGAGGACGCCATGAAACATCGGGACGGCATTTGCGACCGGCGGCGCGCGTTGAAGCTGCTGGGCGCAGCGACGACATGCGCAGGGGCCGCGGCGCTTGTCGGCGCCTCGCCCGCTAGCGCAGCAAGCAAATCAGCAGCTGCCTATCGCGCTTCGCCCAATGGCCGTCAGCGATGCGCCAATTGCTCCTGGTTCGCGCCGCCGTCGGGTTGCGGCGTCGTGCGGGGCTCGGTCAACGCGAACGGCTGGTGCAATCTCTGGGGCTGATCTGCCCGCATGCGCCTTCTTTGGCCGGGGCCGCGCGGCGCTGTCACTAAATTCGTACTTGCTAAATTAGATTCCACGAATATAGATAGGGAAGCGTCGCCGCGTGGGAGATTTGATGGGCCGCTTTCGCGTTTTTCTGCTTCTCGCCGCGTCTGCAGCGCCCGCCGCCGCCGGTGAAGTCACCGTCCATGTCGCTCCAGTCGACGACATGAAGGCTGTCGTCGCCTCGGTGGAGCCCGCGCACCAGCTCGTGGCGCGCGCGCGCATCGGCGGCACGGTCACGACGCTCAAGATCAAGGAGGGCGACACGGTGGCCGCCGGCGCCGAGGTCGCAGCCATCGCGGACCAGAAGCTTTTTCTTCAGATGCAGGCGCTCGACCAGCGCATTCGCTCGCAGCAGGCGCAGCGCGACAAGGCGCAGGCGGATTTCGACCGTGCGCAGGAACTGCTCCGCCGAGGGGTGACGACCAAGGTCATGCACGATCAGGCCAAGACGGGTCTCGACGTCGCGGATCGCAATCTCGCAGCGCTGCGTTCCGATCGCAGCGTCATCGAACAGCAGGCGGCCGAGGGCTCCGTCAAGGCGCCGGGACCGGGTCGCATTCTGACGATACCCGTCTCCATCGGCCGCGTCGTGATGCCGGGCGAAACCATCGCCACGCTGGCGGAAGACAATTACATCCTGCGTCTGCAACTCCCGGAACGGCATGCTCGCTTCATGCGGGCGGGCGACCGCGTCGAGATCGGCGCGCGCGGCCTGCACGAGGATGCGGGCGGCGCACGCAAGGAAGGGCGCGTGCGCATCGTCTATCCGGAGATCCAGGGCGGACGCGTCATCGCCGACGTCGATGTGAAGGGGCTCGACAATTATTTCGTCGGCGAGCGCGCCCGGGTCTATGTCATGACCGGAAAGCGCGACGCCATTCTCGCGCCAAAGGCCGCCGTCTATCGCCGCGCCGGCGTCGACTTCGTCAAGCTTGCGGACGGCGCCGAAGTTGCGGTGCAGGCCGGCGACGTGCACGGCGACGCGGTGGAGATTCTCTCCGGCCTGCACGATGGCGACGTGGTGCGGACGCCATGAGCGAAGACACGGCTGACGGCCGCATGGCTGCGCCCGAGTTTCATCCGGGCATCTCCGGCACGCTGACGCGGACCTTCATCAACTCGCCGCTCACGCCGCTCCTGCTCCTCGCCTCGATTCTCGTCGGCCTCATCGCCTTGCAGGCGCTGCCGCGCGAAGAGGAGCCGCAAATTTCCGTGCCCATGGTGGACATCATGGTGCAGGCGAATGGCTACAAGGCGGAAGACGCGATCGAGCTCATCACGCGTCCGCTCGAGGACATCATCAAGGGCGTCAATGGCGTCGAGCATGTCTATTCGCAGACGCGCGACGACAATGTGATGGTGACGGCGCGTTTCTTCGTCGGCACGCCGCAGGACAACGCCGTGCTGCGCGTGCACGACAAGATCCGCGCCAACATCGGGGGCCTGCCAAAGGGAATCCCCGAGCCGCTCATTGTCGGGCGCGGCATCGACGACGTCGCCATCGTCGTGCTGACGCTTTCGGCGAGGCCGGAGCGCGCAGGCGGCTGGACCGACAACGGCCTCTTCCAGGTTGCGGAAGAGTTGCAACATGAGCTGACCAAAGTCGACAATGTGGGCTTGAGCTATATCGTCGGCGGCAGCCCGAACCAGATTCGCGTCGAGCCCGACCCGGAGCGCCTGTCGCAATATGGCGTGACGCTCAACCAGCTCATCGACAAGCTGACCAACGCCAACCGCTCTTTCCAGGTCGGCGCCTTTCGCGAGGGCGACCGCTCGGTTCCGGTCGTCGCCGGGCAGACGCTGCAGGGCGTGCCGGACATCGGGCTGCTGTTGCTCACGACGCGCGACGGCCGCCCGGTCTATGTGAAGGACGTCGCAAACGTCATCGTCGGCGCCTCGGAGCCGGACAGACGCAGCTGGACGATGACGAAAGGCAAGGACGGCGCGCTCGTCAAGCGTCCCGCCGTCAGCATCGCCATCGCCAAACGCAAGGGCGCCAATGCTGTGATCGTGGCTGAGGAGGTGCTGCATCGGCTCGAGTCCGTCAAGGGCCGCATCGTTCCGGAAGACCTCGAAATCGCCGTCACGCGCAATTACGGCGAGACCGCCACGGAGAAGGCGAACGAGCTTCTGTTCCATCTCTCGCTGGCGACCGTTTCCATCGTGCTGCTCATCGTCGTCATGGTCGGCTGGCGCGAGGGCGTCGTCGTTTTCGTCATCATCCCGACGACAATTCTTCTCACGCTCTTCGCCTCCTGGCTGATGGGCTACACGATCAACCGCGTCAGCCTCTTCGCGCTTATCTTCTCTATCGGCATTCTCGTCGACGATGCGATCGTCGTCGTCGAAAACATCGTGCGCCACTGGCAGATGCGGGGCGAGCGCAGCCTGATCGACTCCGCCGTCGAAGCCGTGGCGGAAGTCGGCAATCCCACCATTGTCGCGACGCTCACCATCATCGCCGCGCTGTTGCCGATGATGTTCGTGTCGGGCCTGATGGGGCCCTATATGAGCCCCATTCCCGCCAATGCGTCGCTTGCGATGGTCTTCTCCTTCTTCGTCGCCATGACGATCACGCCCTGGCTTCTCCTGAAGATCGCAGGCAGGCATTTCGAGCAGGCGGGCGGCGCCGGCCACGACCATTCCCACGCGCGCGGCGCCATGGGCGATTTCTACGCGCGCATTGCGACTCCCCTGCTCGAGGGCCGCACGCGCTCCCAGCGTTTCCTCACGGCCGTGGGCGTCGCGACGCTTCTCTCCATGGGCCTGTTCTACACAAAGAGCGTGCGCGTGAAGCTGCTGCCTTTCGACAACAAGTCGGAGATCGCGGTCGTCGTCGATCTGCCGCGCGGCGCCTCGCTTGAGGAAACCGACCGCGTGTTGACGGCCGCCGCGCAGCGCCTGAAGGACATTCCGGAACTCACCTCGATTCAATCCTATGCCGGCGCGGCGGCGCCCTTCAATTTCAACGGCCTCGTGCGGCATTACTATGTGCGCGCCATGCCCGAGATGGGCGATCTTGCCATCAATCTGCTGCCGAAGGACGAACGCAAGCGCGCAAGTCACGCCATCGCTCTGGAAATCCGCGAAAAGCTCAAGGGCCTTCCGGTTCCGGAACACACGGCCGTGAAGGTCGTCGAAGTGCCGCCCGGCCCGCCGGTGCTGTCCACGCTGCTGGCGGAAGTCTACGGTCCGGACGCACAAGCGCGTCGAGACCTCGCGACGAAACTGCGCAAGGCCTTCGACAATGTCGACTTCGTGGTCGATACGGACGATAGTTTCGGCCAGCGCGCGGAGCGGCTGCGCTTCGCGATCGATCAGGACGCGCTCGAATATCACGGCGTCGAGGAACGCGCGGTCTATGACACGATCGGCGCTCTGGTCGGCGGCGTGAAGATCGGCTTCTCGCAGCGCGGCGGCGGCGCGAAGCCCATCGACGTCACGGTCGCCCTCCCGCGCTCGCAGATGACGACGGGCGAACGCATTCTCTCGACGCCCTTGCCTGCGGGCGGGACGGTGCGGCAGGGCGCCAATGTCGAGCTTGGCGACGTGGTGAAAGCGACGCGCGAACTCGGCTCCTACCCGATCTTTCGGCACAACGGCCGGTTCGCCGAGATGGTCAGCGCGGAAGTCGCCGGGCGCTTCGAGGCGCCGATCTACGGCATGTTCGCCGTGGAGGACGAGATCAAGAAGCTCGACTGGGGCAAGGACGGCGCCCCGGCCATCAAGTATCACGGCCAGCCGCTCGATGATTCACAGCCGACGCTTCTCTGGGATGGCGAGTGGGAAGTCACTTATGTCACCTTCCGCGACATGGGCGCGGCCTTCATGGTGGCGCTGCTCGGCATCTATCTTCTCGTCGTCGCGCAATTCGGCTCGTTCAAGCTGCCGCTCGTCATCCTTGCGCCCGTGCCGCTGACGCTCGTCGGCATCGTCATCGGGCATCTGCTCTTCAACGCCGCCTTCACCGCGACCTCGATGATCGGCTTCATCGCGCTTGCGGGCATCGTCGTGCGCAATTCGATCCTGCTGGTCGATTTCATCCGTCATCTGCGGGAAAAGGGCATGCCCCTGCGCGCGGCTCTGGTGGAGGCGGGCGCCGTTCGCTTCAAGCCTATCTTCCTCACCGCCGCGGCCGCGATCATCGGCGCGGCCTTCATTCTCACAGATCCCATCTTTCAGGGGCTGGCGATCTCTCTCGTCTTCGGCCTCGCGTCGTCGACGGCGCTGACGCTGCTCGTCATCCCCGCCATATACGTCGTATTGCGCGACGACGAACGGCCGCCGCCGGCGCGGCATGAAAGGACGCCCGCATGACCAATGACTGGCCCGAACTCGCAAAGGCTCTGACCGCCGACATTCGAAATCTGCGCGTTGGCGCGCCAGATGTCATGAAGGCCTTTTCCTCTATGGCGACTTCTGCGGGCGCGACAGGCGCGCTCGACGCGAGGACGAAGGAGCTTGTCGCGCTGGCTGTCAGCGTCGCAGTGCGCTGCGACGATTGCATCGCCTTGCACGCCAAGGCCGCGGCGGAGCGCGGCGCGACGCGTGAGGAGATCTTGGAAACCCTCAGCATGGCGATCTACATGGGAGCCGGGCCTTCGGTGATGTACGCCAGCCACGCGCTTGCAGCCTTCACGCAGTTCGAGGCCGGCAAAAACCCCCAACCGCAATCCGCCTGATCACAGAAAGGAAAATCCAATGTTCTCTGGCCTGATCTCAAAGCTCACCGGCGCCGGCGACGCTCTGCCGACGATCGAGCATGACGATTTCGCGCGCATCGTGAAAGATCACTCCTGCGCCATCGTCGATGTGCGGGAGCCGCATGAATACGCCGCCGGCCATGTGCCCGGCGCGCGCAACCTGCCGCTCTCGCAGTTCCAGCCCTCGCAACTGCCCAAGGGCGACTGCGTCATCATTTGCCAGGCCGGCGGCCGCTCGGCCAAGGCGCTGACGCAGGCGGTTCAGTCCGGGCGAAAGGACGTTCGCCATTACGCGCCGGGCACGGGCGGATGGCGCGCCCGCGGAGGCGACGTCACGGCGTGAATTTGCAGCATTCGCTCCCGCCCCACGGGGCGGGAGCCGGCGCGCTCCGGCGGCCGAAATTATGTCTGGCCGCCGAAACGAAACGCTTACGCCGCGCGGCCCGCCGCTGTGGCCTCTGCGACCTCGTTGAGCTTTCCGGTCTTCACGTCGTAGACATAGCCATAGATCGGGACATTTTTCGGCGCGAGCGGATGCGAGCGGATGCGCTTGACGTCCTCGACGACGCTGCCTTCGATGGATTTGATCGTGTGCCATTTGATGAAATGGCCCGCGACGCAGCCGCCGCCATGCTGCGGGTTCGACCATTTCAGGGTCGACATATCCAGCGCCGCCGTCGCGAGGCTGTCCTCCAGAAGATCGCCCATCACCTCGTCGCAAAACAGCTCCATGCCGCAATTGGTGTGATGGATCACGAACCATTCCCTGGTGCCGAGCAGCTTGTGTGAAATGACGAGCGAGCGGATTGCGTCATCCGAGGCGCGCGCGCCGGCGTTGCGGATCACATGCGCATCGCCTTCGGAGAGGCCGGCGTATTTGGCCGGATCGAGGCGCGCGTCCATGCAGGTGAGAATCGCAAAGCCGCGCGCCGGCGGAAGCGCGAGATCGCCCCTGGCGCCGAAGCCCGAGACATAAGCCGCGTTGGCGGCCATCACTTCATCGACGATCTTGCTCATTGCATTTCTCTCCCTCGAGCTTTTTTTGCTGTTTGTCGCGCGGCGTTTGACCTTGGCCAAATGTGAAGCGCTTCGTCGCGCATTACAAGCAAAGTAAGGTCATCAAATCCGTGACAAAGTCGCTTGACCGCGCGAGATAAGAAAAGTCGTGGTCACGTCGCTAAGCGTTACTATATAACATCCGCTCTCGCAGGCTGCGGCCCACTCGTTGAACATGGTTGAGGTAATGAACGAACTCGCTGATCTCCTTCCCGGCTTCGCTTCGCACTGGATCGACACGCAGGCTGGTAAAATCTTCGCGCGGTCTCACGGCGCCGGTCCCGCCGTCATTTTGCTGCATGGCTTCGGGGAGACTCATGCTGCATGGCGAATGATCGCGCCCAAGCTGGCTGAACGCTTCACCGTCGTCGTTATGGATCTGCGCGGCTATGGATGGTCGGCGGCGCCAGCCAGCGAGAAGGGTGAAGCTTACACGAAGCGCGAGATGGCGGACGACGTGGTCAAGGTCATGGAGGCGCTCGGCCATGTGCAGTTCGCGCTCGCCGGCCATGATCGCGGCGCACGTGTCGGCTTGCGCCTCGCGCTCGATCATCCCGGCCGACTGACAAGGCTCGCGCTCATCAACATTGCGCCCGTGGACGACGATTTCGGCGGCGCGGATCTCTGGCGTCTCGGCCGCGCGCGCTTCCTCGCCACGGAAGCGCCGCGCCCCGAGGAGCTGCTCGCGCTCGATCCTGCGGAGTTTCTGAACGACGCGCTGAAGGATTCGACAAAGGCGAAGTCGCTCGACGTCTTCGGAGCGCAGGCGCTCGCGCATTATCACGCGGCTTTCAACGATCCCGCGCGCATCCACGCCTTCTGCGAGGACTTCCGCGCCGGGGCGGGCGTCGACAAGGAGGCGATTCTCGCCGACAAGACGGCGGGCAAGAAGCTGCTCGTCCCGACGCGCATCATCTATGGAGGGGCGACCTTCCCCGACGGCGCGGCGCTGGAGAGCGCATGGAAGGAATGGGGCGTCGACGACGCTTGCGGCCTCGACAGCGGCCTTTACGCCATGGAGGAGGCGCCCGAGGCGACGCTGCAGGCGCTCGAAAGCTTCCTTTGACGAAGACTGCGGAGTTGCTCGCCGGCAAGAGCGTCGCCGTCGCTCTCGGCGGCGGCGGCGCGCGGGGCCTCGCTCATATCAGCGTTCTGCAGGCGCTCGACGACATGGGCGTTCGCCCCGTCGCCATTTCCGGCACCTCCATCGGCGCCATCATCGGCGCGGCCTATGCGGCGGGCTTTTCCGGCGCAGAGCTGCGGGCGCACACGGAAGCCATTCTCGGCAATCGGATCGGCCTTGCGCGCAAGCTTCTCTATGCGCGCGCGCGCCGGCGCCAGCCGCTGCTGACGCGCCTCGCCCATCCATTGCTCTTCGACGGCGCGCGTTTCCTGGAGGTCTTCTGGCCGAAGGGCATGCCGGAGCGCTTCGAGGATCTCGAAATTCCGATGACGGTGGTGGCGACGGATTTCCGCCGGCGTTGCGAAGCCGTGTTCTCGCAGGGGCCGCTGCGTCCGGCGGTCGCGGGCTCCATGGCGATACCCGGCGTCGTGCGCGCGCCCAGGAGCGAAATCGGCTATCTCGTCGACGGCGGCCTCGTCAATCCGCTCCCCTATGATCATCTTGCGGGACGCGCCGACATCGTCGTGGCGGTGAACGTCTCCGGCAATTCGGGCGTGGAGAGCGACGCGCGCGCGCCCTCTCCCATACAAACCATGATCGTCGCCACTCAAATCCTGATGAACACGATCAGCGCGCGCATGATCGAGGAAAGCCCGCCCGACGTGCTCATCGCCCCGGCCGTGCATCAATATCTCGCGCTGGACCTCTTCAAGACCTCGCGCATCTTCATGGCCGGCGACGCCTGCCGCGACGCGCTGCGCAAGGGGCTGCTGCAGGCCGCAGAGCGGCTGGAGGCTCAGCGCCTCGCCTGAAAGAAACCGCGCAGAAGTTCGGCCGCCTCGCTCTCGCGTATGCCGCCATAGACCTCGGGCGCATGGTGGCAGGTGGGTTGCGAGAAGAAGCGCGGCCCATGCTCGACCGCCCCGCCCTTTGGGTCGCACGCAGCGAAGTAGAGCCGCCGGATGCGCGCGAAGGAAATGGCGGCCGCGCACATGGCGCAGGGCTCGAGCGTGACATAGAGATCGCACTCCAAGAGGCGCTCGTTGCCGATCGCTTCGCAGGCGTCGCGGATGGCCAGCATCTCGGCGTGCGCCGTGGGATCGCGATCGCGCAAGGTGCGGTTGCCCGCCGCCGCGATCACCGCCCCCGCCCGCACGACCGCGGCGCCGACCGGCACTTCCTGTGCGGCCGCAGCGGCGCGGGCGGCTTCAAAAGCGGCGGCGAAGGGGTCGGCGGCGGTCATTCCAGCATTTCTCCCGAGGTTCACACTTCATCGCGCTTCAAAGCGCTGCGCGCGCCTGCTATCAGAACGCATGGCCGACAAAAAACCAACCAGGCGCCCCGGCGCCCCCGGCGGCGACCGCCTCATGCGCCGCCGCGACTCCCGATCCGACGCGACGCAGGGCGAGGCGCGCAAGAATTCCGCTCCGGGCAAAAGCTTCTCTTCGGGTAAACCCAATTCCGGCAAGCCTGCTTTCAAGAAGCCGCATGCGGATAGCGATGTGAAGAGTTTCGCCCCGAAAGGGGCAAGGCCCCTCAAAGGAATACGCGCCAAAGCAAGACCCGCCCCCGCGCCGGTGGAGAAGACCAGCGCCTTCGAGGGCGAACGCATCGCCAAGGCGATGGCGCGCGCCGGCGTCTGCTCGCGCCGGGACGCCGAGGAGTGGATCGCGGCGGGCCGCATCGCCGTCAATGGCCGCGTGCTGACGGCTCCGGCCGTCAATGTGACGGAGGCCGACAAGATCACCGTGGACGGCGCGCCCATGCAGGCGCGAGAGCGCACCCGCCTCTTTCTGTTTCACAAGCCGCAGGGCCTCGTGACGACGGCGAGCGATCCGGAAGGACGCCAGACCGTCTTCGCCTATCTCGAGGACCGCCATCCCGATCTGCCGCGGCTCATGAGCGTCGGCCGGCTCGACATCAACACCGAAGGGTTGCTGCTGCTGACCAACGACGGCGGCCTTTCACGCACTCTGGAGCTTCCCGCGACAGGCTGGACCCGGCGCTATCGCGTGCGCGTGCATGGCGAGATCGATCAGGCGCGCCTCGATGAACTCAAGAAGGGCGTCACCGTCGACGACGTTACCTATGCGCCGATCGAGGCGCGGCTGGAGCGCGTGCAGGGGGCCAACGCCTGGATCGCGATGAGCCTCACCGAAGGCAAGAACCGCGAAGTCAAACGCGTCATGGAGCATCTCGGTCTGGATGTGACGCGGCTGATCCGCATCTCCTACGGGCCCTTCCAGCTTGGCGATCTCGCCGAAGGCGTGGTCGAGGAAGTGAAGCTCAAGACCTTGCGCGAACAATTGGGCAAGAGCCTCGCCGAACTTGCGGGAGCGGATTTCGCCTCGCCGCTGCGCGAAGCGACGCCGGCAGAGACGCAGGAGCGGCGCGTGCGCACCGAGACGCGCGCGCGCAAACATGTGTCCGTGCTGCGCCAGGAGCGGGACGAAAAGAGCGAGAAGGGGCCGCGTGCGCGCATCGAACGCGGCGCCACGGCAGACCGCAAGGGCCGGGCCGTCGCCGTCGAGCGCGTGACGCCGACTCGTCGAAAGCAAACCGATGAAGAAGCGCCTTCGCGCAACGCCAGACGCTTCGATGCGATGCGCAGCGGCGGCGACCGCAAGCCTGGAGGCGAAGCCGGCGAGCGTTCCGGCAGGCCCGCGCGCGCCGCGCGGGGACCGCGCGAGGAACGTTTCGGCCGCGAGGAGGCCGGACGCAGCGACGCAAGGCGCGCGCCCGAGCGGCGATCCGCGCGCTTCGACGAACAGCGGGGCCAGCGGCCCCCACGGGCGGCGCGCGAAGGCGGCGAGCCGAGGCGCGACGCGCGCCCGCGCGGCGAACGCAGTTTCGAGCGGGGTTCGGATGAGCGTCCGCGCGGCCGGACGAACGCCAGCGCGCCGCGCACGGGAGAGCGGCCCAACCCCCGCGCCGGCGCCCGTGACGAGGGACGTTTCGAAAGACGTCCGCCGCGGCGGGACCGCGACGAACCGCGCCGCGACACTCGTCCCGACGCTCGCGCGCCGCGCGCCGCAGCCAGCCGCGACGAACGGCCCCGCAAATTCGACCGGCCGCGCGAAGGCGCCGAGGGCAGGCCTCCGAGAAGCGACAAGCCGACGCGCAGCGACAAGCCGCCGCGAGCGCCCCGCAGCGCAAGCGACAGAGGCGGCGCCAAGGGGCCGCACAGAAGCGGCGGCGCGGAACGTGGCGCAGGCTTTGGCAAGGGGCCGCCGCGCGGTCGCGGCGGGCCGGGGAGAGGCCCAGGTAAAGGCCCCAGCAAGGGCCCCGCCAAGGGCGCGCCGCGAGGGCCGCGCAAGCCGCGCGGGGAATAAGCCATGCGCATTGTCGGCGGCGCGCTGCGCGGGCGCGCGCTTTCCACGCCGCGCTCGCAGGCGATCCGCCCCACATCGGACCGTCTGCGCGAATCCGTTTTCGACATTCTCGCGCATAGATTCGACGATGCTGTCGCCGGCGCGCATGTCATCGACCTTTTCGCCGGCACCGGCGCGCTCGGGCTCGAAGCGCTGTCGCGCGGCGCAAAGCGCGCGCTTTTTGTCGACGATGGATCGGAAGCCCGCGCGCTGCTGCGCGCCAATATCGAGGCGCTCGGCCTCGGCGGCGTGACCCGCATCTTCCGCCGCGACGCGACGAAGCTCGGCGATGCGCCGCCGGGCGAGGCCTTCTCCCTCGCCTTTCTCGATCCGCCCTATGGCAAGGGGCTCGCCGAGCCGGCGCTGCATGCGCTCATAGACGGCGGCTGGCTCGCGAGGGACGCATTGCTCGTCATCGAGGAATCGGCCGATACGGCGGTCGAATTGCCTGCGGCGCTCAAACAGGAAGACGAACGCCGCTATGGCGATACGCAATTCGTCTTCGCGCGATACGCGCTTTAGAATTTCCGTTTTAACTCATACAAGACCGCAAGCGCATCGCGCGGGCTGAGTTGATCCGGATCGATCTGCGCCAGCGCCTCCCGCAGCGCGTCTTTCGGGGCGCCGCTCTCGACGACATGCGCAAAGAGCGGGAGATCGTCGATCAGCGCCTCCACCGGCGCGCGTCTGTCCGCCGCTTCGAGCTCCGCAAGGATCGCATGGGCGCGCGCCACGACGCCTGGCGGCAGGCCCGCGAGCTGCGCGACATGCACGCCATAGGAGCGGTCCGCCGCGCCCTTCACGACTTCATGCAGGAAGACGACGTCGCCCGCGTGATCCGTCACCTTCATGGTGAGATTGACGAGGCGCGCCATGCGCTTTGTGAGCTGCGTGAGTTCGTGGAAATGGGTGGCGAAGATGGCGCGCGAGCGATTGACCTCGTGCAGATGCTCGATCGTCGCCCAGGCGATGGAAAGCCCGTCGAAGGTCGCAGTGCCGCGGCCGATTTCATCGAGGATCACGAGCGAGCGCGATGTCGCGCAATTGAGGATCGCCGCGGTCTCGACCATCTCCACCATGAAGGTCGAGCGCCCGCGCGCAAGATCGTCCGAGGCGCCGACGCGCGAGAAGAGGCGGTCCATCACGCCGATCCGCGCCGCGCTCGCGGGCACATAGGAGCCCGCCTGCGCGAGCAGCGCGATGAGCGCGTTCTGGCGCAGGAAAGTGGATTTGCCGGCCATGTTGGGACCGGTGACGACCGCGATGCGGCCCGCCTTCTCGCCGGAAAGATCGCAGTCGTTCGCCGCGAAGGCCTTTCCCTGCGACTGAAGGGACGCTTCCACGACAGGGTGGCGCCCACCGACAATGTCAAAGTCCAGCGAACGATCGACCTGAGGCCGAGTCCATCCGTGCTTTTCGGCCACTTCGGCAAGCGCGCTGAAGACATCGAGCCGCGCGAAGGCCTGGGCGAGATTTTGCAGCTCCTGCGCGCGCGAGAGAATGGCGGACGATAATTCCTCAAAGATGGCGAGCTCCCGCGCCAGAGCGCGATCCGCGGCGGAGACGATCTTGCTTTGCAGTTCGACAAGCTCGCGCGTCGAAAAGCGCATGGCGTCGGCCATTGTCTGGCGATGGGTGAACGTCTGATCGAACGGCGGCCGCAGCAGCTTCTCGCCCTGCGCTGCCGGAAGCTCGAGGAAATAGCCCAGAAAGTTATTGTGCTTGATCCTGAGCCTCGTGCCTGTCGCTTCTGCGTAACGCGACTGCAGCGAGGCGATGACCACCCGGCTCTCGTCGCGAAGCGACCGCGCTTCATCCAGTTCCGCGTCGCGGCCCTCGCGAATGAAGTCGCCGCCGCGCTTGTCGAGCGGGACGCTCTCTTTCAGGCTGCGGGCGATCTCCTGCGCCAGCGTGGCGTCGGCGCCTGCGAGCGTCGCCGCTTCGCGCGCGGCTTCGGCCGGCGCCCCTGTCCCCACAAACAGACCGGCGACATCGCGTGCGGCGTCGAGCGCGGCGCCGATGCTTGCGAGATCGCGCGGGCCGCCGCGTTGCAGCGAAAGGCGCGAGACGGCGCGCGCGAGATCCGGCGCACGCGCGAGCCGCACGCGCAGCGCGGCGCGAGTGTCGGACTTCTCCAGAAGGAAGGAAACCGCGTCGAGACGCGCGCCGATGAGGGCCGGATCGGTGGAGGGCGCGGCGAGTCGCTCCGCGAGCAACCGGGCCCCCGCCGACGTCACTGTAAGATCGATGACGGAGAGCAGCGACCCGTCGCGCGCGCCGGCGAGCGTGCGCGTCAGCTCCAGATTGGCGCGCGTCGCGGCGTCTATGTCGAGCGTCGCGCTCTCGCGAAGGCTCACGGGCCGCGCAAGCGCCGGGCGGTTTCCCTTCTGCGTTCGCTCGACATAGAGAATCGCCATCGCCGCCGCCGCAAGCTCGGCCTCCGTCAGCGCGCCGAAGCCGTCGAGCGTCGACACCTCATAGAAATCCATCAACCGTCGCGGCGCATCGCCCGCCTCTCGCCCGAGCGGCGCGACAGGCGCATTGACGTTCACAAACGCGGCGGAAACCTCCACCTCGCGGCACAGCGACTCGGCGGCGACGATCTCGCGCGGCTCGAGACGTGCGAGCGTCGAGGAAAGTTCATTCTCCGCGCATTGCGCCACTGTGAAGACGCCCGTGGAGATGTCGACGCTCGCGACGCCATAGAGCCACAGCGCATTCGCGCCGCGCGTGCGGGCGACCGCCGCAAAGGCGTTGGCGCGCGCCGGATCGAGCAGCGCGTCTTCGGTGATGGTGCCGGGCGTGACGAGCCGGACGACATCGCGCTTCACAACCGATTTCGCGCCGCGCTTTTTGGCTTCCGCCGGGTCTTCTATCTGCTCGCAGACCGCGACGCGGTGGCCGAGCGCGATGAGCTTTTGCAGATAGTCGTTGGCGCGCTCCACCGGCACGCCGCACATGGGAATGTCGTCGCCCAGATGCTTGCCGCGCTTTGTGAGCATGATGCCGAGCGCGCGGGCCGCAACCTCGGCGTCGTCGAAGAACAATTCGTAGAAATCGCCCATGCGATAGAAGAGCAGGCAGTCCGTGTTGGCCGCCTTGATCTCCATATATTGCGCGATCATCGGCGTCGCGCGCTGGGTCGCGGCCTGATCCTGGGCTTTCTGAATCATGGGCCGCCACTCTAGCGGCGCCTTCCCGGCGGCGCCATTCGCGGGCCCTATTTGGATGTGGAGCGCTGTGCAGAAAAAAGGCCCCGGGGGACGCCGGGGCCTTTCGCTCAGCGCCAGAACGCCAGCAGAACGATGATGGGGATCGGCACGCCGAGCAGCCAAAGCAGGATTGAACGACCCATATTCGCCTCCTTCACCAGCGCGTCAGCGCCGAGAAACCAAGATTCTCATCGCGATGCCGACCGCCCAGCGTCGCGCCGCCCCAGGCGGAGGCCGCAGCCAGGAGCATGGCGGCTGCCGCTATGAAGCTTGCGACGACGCCAGCCTTTCGCGCCTTTTCGGCAAGCTCCTTGGCGCGCGCATTGTCCTCTTTCACTTGCTGGGCCAGCGCATCGACGCGGGCGCGCGCATCCGCCTGACCCATTCCCGCGCCGGCGAGCGTGCTGGCGAGAAAACTGCGGTCTTCCTCATTGACCTCGCCGGTCGCCTGCCCCCGCGCCACAATGCGCGAGGCGATCTGGCGCGTTTCAGCCTGGTTCTGCGCGGCCCCTTGCGCGCCGCCTTGCGCGCCGCCTTGCGCCGACGCTGGCGCCGACACGCCGCCGGGGCCCGCTGGAGCCGCGCCGCGCATGAGCCGATCGACCCTGTAGTCGACTGGATTGGTTGCGAGGCCGCTCTTCTGGGCCTGCTGCGCCGCCGTATCGACCCCGGCCTTGCCGAGGCTGTAAATGGACGAACCTGCGGCATAGGCGACGATGATCATGGCTGTCGCCCAGACGACGAGCCCGTGCGCGCCATCGCGCGCCTCCACCTCTTCATGCGGAACGTCGACGGCCCGCCTCCGCAACCGTCCGCAGACGTAGCCTCCCGCGGCATAGCTCGCGACAGTGACCCAGAGCACCCACAAGGCGAGAGCAATGGCGTGCGTCATGGGCGAGGCGCCTTCATAGGGCGAAGCGAGCGACAGCCCGACGCCCGAACCGAATGCGGCCATGACGAAGGAGATCGCCGTCGCCACGGCGACGCCCGCGAGAATGGCGCCCCAGTCGACGGCGGTGAACCGGTTCAGACCTGCGGCGATAGCGGGCTCGGCGCCCGTACGGATGACGTCGGACATATCCCCCTCCTACCGCAGACCGAGAAGAGAAAGGATCGCCATCACGATCACGATCAAGCCAACGATGTAGATGATGCTGTTCATTGCCGCCTCCTTCTCGGCGCGCGAGAGCGCCGGGCGCAAAAAGAGAAGCGGAAACCCGGGACGCGGGCGATTGTTCCTGCCCCCGGGTGGCTGCCGCCAGGGGAGAAAACCTTGTAGAGGCTCACGCTTCGGCTGTATGTTGCGGCGCGAAAGAGCGAGCGTGAAAGGTTGAGGCCGCATGACGAAGGACAAATCGACGCCGCAGGAGCGTCCGGTGTTTTCCGACAAGGAGGCGCTGCTCTTCCATTCGCGCGGGCGCCCCGGCAAGCTGGCCGTCGTCGCGACGAAACCAATGGCGACGCAACGCGACCTCTCGCTCGCCTATTCGCCCGGCGTTGCGGCGCCGGTCCTCGCGATCGCCAGGGATCCTTCGCTCGCCTACGACTATACGACGCGCGGCAATATGGTCGCCGTCATCACCAACGGCACGGCGATTCTGGGCCTCGGCGATCTTGGACCGCTCGCCGCAAAGCCGGTGATGGAAGGCAAGGCCGTCCTCTTCAAGCGCTTCGCCGACATCGACTCCATCGATCTCGAGCTCGACACGAAGGAAGTCGACGAATTTGTCAACGCCGTGCGTTATCTCGGCCCCTCCTTCGGCGGCATCAATCTGGAGGACATAAAGGCGCCCGAGTGTTTCGTGATCGAGGAGCGGCTGCGCGACCTCATGGACATTCCCGTCTTCCACGACGATCAGCACGGCACCGCGATCATCTCTGCCGCCGGCCTCGTCAACGCGCTTCTGCTAACGGGCCGCGACATCAAGTCGACGAGGCTCGTCTGCAACGGCGCGGGCGCCGCCGGCATCGCCTGTCTCGATCTCGCCAAGGCGCTCGGCTTCGACCCGCGCAACATCACGCTCTGCGACACCAAGGGCGTCGTCTATCGCGGACGCGAGGAAGGCATGAACCAGTGGAAGAGCGCACACGCCGTCGAGACGAAAGCGCGCACGCTCGCCGAGGCGCTTGACGGCGCCGACATCTTCTACGGCCTGTCGGTGAAAGGCGCGCTCACGCCCGAGATGCTGAAGTCGATGGCGAATGATCCCATCATCTTCGCCATGGCCAATCCCGATCCGGAGATAACGCCCGAAGAAGCGCGCGCGGCGCGGCCAGACGCGATCATCGCGACCGGGCGCTCGGACTATCCGAACCAGATCAACAACGTCCTGGGCTTTCCCTACATCTTCCGCGGCGCGCTCGACGTGCGCGCCAGAACGATCAACATGGAGATGAAGATCGCCGCCGTGCAGGCGCTCGCCGATCTCGCGCGCGAGGACGTGCCGGACGAAGTCGCCAACGCCTACCGCGGCGCGCGTCCGCGCTTCGGGCGCGACTATCTCATCCCCGCGCCCTTCGATCCGCGCCTCATCCATGTCGTGCCCCCGGCCGTGGCGCGCGCGGCGATGGAGTCGGGCGTCGCGCGCCGGCCGATCATCGACATGAAGGCCTATCGCCATGAGCTCTCGGCGCGGCGCGATCCGATCGCGGGCCTGATGCAGACCGTCGTCGAGCGCGTGCGGCGCGAGCCCAAGCGCGTCGTCTTCGCGGAAGGCGAGGAGCAGCAGGTGATCCGTGCGGCGGTGACCTTCGTGAACCAGGGCCTCGGCACGGCCGTGCTGGTGGGCCGTGAGGACCGCGTGAAGGCGGCGGCGGCGAATGCGGGCGTGGAGCTCACCAAGGACATCGAGATCCACAACGCGAAGCTGTCACTGCGCAACGCCGTCTATGCGCAGTTCCTTTTCGAGCGCCTGCAGCGCAAGGGCTTCCTGCTGCGCGACTGCCAGCGCCTCATCAACCAGGACCGCAATCATTTCGCCGCCGCGATGGTGGCGCGCGGCGACGCGGACGCCATGGTGACGGGCGTGACGCGCAATTTCTCCAATGCGCTCGAGGAAGTGCGCCGCGTCGTCGACCACAAGCCGGGACATCGCGTGATCGGCGTCTCGCTCATTCTGGCCAAGGGCCGCGTCGTCGTCGTCGCGGACACGGCGATCACGGAGTTGCCCGAGGCGCCGGAGCTTGCGGAAATTGCGATTGAAGCGGCCGGCGTCGCGCGGCGCATCGGCCTCGTGCCGCGCGTCGCCATGCTCGCCTTCTCGACCTTCGGCTATCCGCCGGGCGAACGCACCGAGCGTGTGCACGAGGCCGTGCGCATGCTCGACCAGCGCCGGATCGACTTCGAGTATGAGGGCGAGATGGGCGCGGATATCGCGCTCAACAAGGAGCTGATGGGCGCCTATCCCTTCTCGCGCCTGAAGGACACTGCGAATGTCCTGATCATGCCGGCGTTCCACTCGGCCGCGATCTCGACCAAGATGCTGCAGGAACTGGGCGACGCCACCGTGCTCGGCCCGCTGATCGTCGGCCTCGACAAGCCGATCCAGATCGTTCAGCTCGGCGCAACCGATACGGAGATCGTGAATATGGCGGCGCTCGCCGCCTTCGGGATCGGAGGCTGAGTCCAGCCGGCTTCGCGCTCAGACGCTCCCGAGCGCGAACCAGCACGGCATGCGCGAGGCGAGGAAGAAGCCTACCGCGATGTGGATGAGAAGCGAAGCCGAGCCGAAGCCGAAGATGAAGAGCCCGAGGTTTTCGAGCGCGCGCCTCGGCATGCGGCCGCTTGCAAGCTTCGCCCTTGCGTCCGGTTGCGAGACGCTGGCGGCGAGAGTCGGCGAGGACAGGTCGATCAGGCTCATGGCGAAGGCCCCGATGTATGCGATTGCCGCAGGTTTGGTTGCCGTTTCGTAGCCTGGATAGGATAGCCGGCTCCGCTTAATGGACGCCGAATTGGATCGCGCGAATTGTGCGGTTTACGGCTCCATGTGCTGGTTTCGCCGCGGCGGCGGGGCGCCGAGCATCTCAGGAGAGGCGCAATTGCGCCGTGCCTTTGTGTGTGAACAGGGATTTTGTTGTGGGGGATCGTACTCGAGCTGGGCCAGGCGAGCGGTGGAACCTACCGCTCGCGCACATTCGCCGGCAATGCGCCCCTTGTCGCCATCCGCCGCTTACTGCGCCGCGAGCTTGATCTCGGGATAGGTGCAGCGCTCGTCGCTCTTCTCCTCGACGTGGAGATGCGCCGGCGGCTCGACGAAGGCGATGCCGAGCGTGCGCCAGACATCGACCATCGCTTCCACGAGATGGGCGATGTGCTCATGCGTGTGGCGCGGCGTCGGCGTCACGCGCAGGCGTTCGGCGCCCTTGGCGACGGTCGGATAGTTGATCGGCTGGATGTAGATGTTGTGGCGCGTCAGCAGCAGGTCGCTCGCCGCCTTGCACAGTTCGGCGTCGCGCACCATCACCGGCACGATATGCGAGCCGTTTTCCAGAACCGGAAGTCCGGCGGCCGACAGCGCATGCTTGGTGATATGCGCCGCGCGCTGATGCGCCGCGCGCAGATCGGAGCGGCGCTTGAGAAAACGGACCGACGCGCAAGCCGCGGCGGCGACGGACGGCGGCAGGGCCGTCGAAAAGATGAAGGCGCCTGCGTAAGAGCGGATCGCGTCGATGACGAGCGCGTCGCCGGCGACATAGCCGCCGATCACGCCGAAGCCCTTGGCCAGCGTGCCCTCGATGACGTCGATGCGCTCCATCACGCCTTCACGCTCGCAGATGCCGCCGCCGCGCGCGCCATACATGCCAACCGCATGAACTTCGTCGACATAGGTCATGGCGCCATAGCGCTCGGCGAGCGCGGCGATCTCTTTGACCGGCGCGATATTGCCGTTCATCGAATAGAGGCTCTCGAAGACGACGAGCTTGGGGCGGTCCCCGGCCTCGATCAGCAGCTCCTCGAGATGGGCGAGATCGTTGTGACGGAAAATCCTGCGCTCGGCATGCGAGCGCTTCACGCCCTCGATCATGGAATTATGGTTCGAGGCGTCGGAGAGGATGACGCAATTGGGCAGCAGATCGGCGATGGTCGAGATCGCCGCGAGATTGGAGATCCAGCCCGAGGTGAAGACGAGCGCCGCCTCCTTGCCGTGAAGATCGGCGAGTTCGCGCTCGAGCTCCACGATGGCGTGGCTGGTGCCGGAAATGTTGCGGGTGCCGCCGGCCCCGGCGCCGACGCGCGAGGCGGTGTCGACCATGGCCGAGATGACCTCGGGGTGCTGGCCCATGCCGAGATAGTCGTTGGAGCACCAGACCGTGACATTCTCGACGCTGCCGTCGTCCCGGTGCCATCTGGCGACGGGGAAGTTCTCGACGTCGCGCTCGAGATGGACGAAAACGCGATAGCGGCGTTCGTCCTTCAGACGGGAGACGGCCGCCTCGAAATATCGCCGATACACCATGATACGGAACCCTTCGTTCTCATGTCGTCCACTCGGCTGAACCGCGGCCCCGTCCTGCCGTCGATCCAGTTTGGACGTTTTCTTACATAGCCCAACTCGAGCCGGATTGCGAGCGGCGAATTGCCGCGTGTTGGCAGGGATTTGGGGCGCTCCGGCCATGCCGCCGGGCGCCGGAATGATGGCGCCACGGCTCGCGGTTGCGCGCCTGCGCAAGGCGGCCGGCCCCGCAGGCCATACGCCTGCCAGGAGGGATCGAGAGATCGGGAAAACGCGCTTCCAGGGCTGCGCGCAGCGCAGGTCGCGGGGCGAGCGTCCGCCCGTCTAGGACGCCAGCGCGTGGAGCACCCGCGCCCAGCTCCGGGCGCCCTTGTGAAAGCTCGTGTAGCTGTATTTCTCATTGGGCGAATGGATGCGGTCGTCGTCCAGCGCGAAGCCGATCATCAGCGCGTCCATATTGAGGTCGCGCTTGAAGGCGCCGACGATGGGGATCGAGCCGCCGCAGCCGGCGAGCGCGGCGTCCTTGCCCCATTCCTCCGCGAGCGCGCGCCGGGCGCGCGACAGCGCCTCAGAGCCGAAGGGAAGCTGCAGCGCGTTCGAGGCGCCGTGATTGATGAACTCGGCCCTGGCGTCCTCCGGCAGCCGCTCGCGCACAAAGGCCCGAAAACTTTCCAGCACCGCCCTCGCGTCCTGCTTGCCGACGAGCCGGAACGAGAACTTCGCGCTGGCCTGCGCCGGCAGAACCGTCTTCGAGCCCTTGCCCGTATAGCCGCCCACGATGCCGTTCACGTCGCAGGTCGGTCGCGCCCAGATTTGCTCCATGATCCCGCGCCCCGCCTCGCCGCCGACCTTTGTGAGGCCGATATCGGCGAGCCACTGGCTCTGGTCGAATTCGAGATTGCGCCATTGCTCGGCGACGTCCTCGGGAAGCTCCGGCACGCCGGCGTAGAAGCCGGGAAGGGTCACCTTGCCTTCGGCGTCATGCAGATCGGCGATGATCTTAGCGAGCACGTGGACGGGATTGTTCACCGGCCCGCCGAACATGCCCGAATGCAGATCATGCGAGGCGATCCTGATGACCACCTCCTCCTGCGCGAGGCCGCGCAGCATGCAGGTGATCGCCGGCGTCGTCGGGTTCCACATGCTGGTGTCGCAGACGAGCGCGAGATCGGGCTCGGAGAGCTCGTCCTTGTTGGCGGCGAGGAAGCCGGGGAGGGAGGGCGAGCCGGTCTCCTCCTCGCCCTCGAAGAGGAAGGTGACATGGCAGGGCAGCCCGCCATTGGCCTCGAAGGCGCGGCAGGCCTCCAGAAAGGTCATGAGCTGGCCCTTGTCGTCCGAGGCGCCGCGGGCGACGATGTCCTGCGTGTCCTTGCCGGGGGCGAGCCGCGGCGCGAAGGGGTCCGCCTCCCACAGCTCCAGCGGGTCCGGCGGCTGCACGTCGTAATGACCGTAGAACAGCACATGCGGCGCATCCTTGCGCTTCGCCTTGGCGTGGCCGACGACGATCGGGTGGCCGGGCGTCGCGCGCACATCCGCCGTATAGCCGAGCCCGACGAGCTGGTCCTTCAGCCAGTTGGCGGCGCGCAGGCAATGCTGCGTATAGGCCGGGTCGGTCGAGACCGAGGGGATGCTGAGCAGGTCGAAGAGGCGCTGTGTCGACGCGGGGAGATTTGCGTCGATCGTGCTCAAGACGGCGTCGATCGTGGGCATGGAATCAGTCCTTCGCAGTTGCAGGAAAGCTAGTGCGAAGGAGGGGCGGTGGGAAGGCGCAAAGGGAATGGATTGCGCGTCAGCGCGACGTCCTTTAGGAGGGAGCTTTATTCAATGGGGTTTCCAATTGAAAAAGAGTCTGATCTTCGCCTTTATCCTTCTTTGCCTTGACACGTCTTGGGCTGGCGAGGTTGAACCCGCCCAAGTCATACAAGATGGCTTTGCCTGCCCTGATGCGGGCGACGCTGAATCTCTTCGTCCAAATCGAACTTGCATTCGACTTAGATTAGGGCAAAAGGTCGTTCGCCTTTACAAGGAAGGCACGACAACAAAGATTGACGTTGATGGACGTCAATATTTCACCAAAACGGCTAACGTCGCATGGGCCGGCGAAAAATGTACTCCGTCAAGCTGCACCGGCTACGATCCAGAGAGCTGGCATAAGTAGATTTTCGCTAGGCTTGCCCCCTCACCGCGTCGGCGTCGGCGTGCCGCTTCTGTAATCGTAAAACCCGCGCTGGGTCTTCTTGCCGAGCCAGCCGGCCTCGACATATTTCACGAGCAGCGGGCAGGGGCGGTATTTCGTGTCCGCAAGGCCCTCGTGCAGCACCTGCATCACCGAAAGGCAGGTGTCGAGCCCGATGAAATCGGCGAGCTGCAGCGGGCCCATCGGGTGGTTGGCGCCGAGCTTCATGGCGGTGTCGATGGCCTCGACCGAGCCGACGCCCTCATAAAGCGTGTAGATCGCCTCATTGATCATCGGCAGCAGGATGCGGTTGACGATGAAGGCGGGGAAATCCTCCGCGACCGTCACCGTCTTGCCGAGCTTTTTGCAGAAGGTCTTTGATTCCTCGAAGGTCGCGTCGTCCGTCGCGATGCCGCGGATGAGCTCCACCAGCGCCATTCGCGGCACCGGATTCATGAAGTGGATGCCGATGAAGCGCTCCGGCCGGCCGGTGATGGCGGCGAGGCGCGTGATGGAGATCGACGAAGTGTTGGAGGCGATGATCGCGTCGGACTTCACGGCGCGCGCGACGTCGGTGAGGATCTTGCGCTTGAGCTCTTCGTTCTCGGTCGCGGCCTCGATCACGATGTCGCAGTCGCCGAAGTCCTGGATCGCGGGCGCGGAGCCAAGGTGCGGAAGCGCGGCCTCCACGGCGTCGGCGGCCAGGAAGCCGCGCTCGACGGACTTCTTCATCTGCACGCCGATGTCGTCCAGCCCGGCGGCGATCCGCTCGGGCGTAACGTCGTTCAACGCGACGTCATAGCCGGCCAGAGCGCAGACATGCGCGATGCCCTTGCCCATCTGGCCCGCGCCGATCACGCCGACTTTACGAATTTCGAAGCTCATAGTTCGAACACCATAGCGAGAGGACCGCCGACAAAGGGCGGGACGGCTGCGATGCAAATGCGACCACGTTGCACTGCAATATAACGCGCGTTCGGGCCGAAAGAAAACTGGTAAGCTTGGAAAAAGTCGCGCTTAAGCTCGCGCGCCGCCCGGGCTGGCCGGGCGGCGAAGGTCGATCGGGAATTACTTGCCTAGCTTGGCGAGTTCCGCGTCGAGTTCGGGGATCGCCTGGAAGAGGTCGGCGACGAGGCCGAAGTCCGCGACCTGGAAGATCGGCGCCTCCTCGTCCTTGTTGATGGCGACGATGATCTTGGAGTCCTTCATCCCGGCGAGATGCTGGATCGCGCCCGAGATGCCGACAGCGACGTATAGCTCCGGCGCCACCGCCTTGCCGGTCTGGCCGACCTGAAGATCATTGGGGGCGTAGCCGGCGTCGACCGCGGCGCGCGAGGCGCCGATGGCGGCGTTGAGCTTCGTTGCGACCGGGTCCAGCACCTTCTGGAAATTCTCGGCGGAGCCGAGCGCGCGCCCACCCGAGATGATGATGCGGGCCGAGGTCAGTTCGGGCCGCTCGGACTTCGCAAGCTCCTCGCTCTTGAAGGAGGAGACGCCCGGGTTGGCGGCGGAGCCGATGGCCTCCACCGGAGCCGAGCCGCCCTCGGGCGCGGCGGCGAAGGCCGTGGTGCGCACGGTGACGACCTTCCTGGCGTCCCTGGCGCGGACCGTCTGCACGGCGTTGCCGGCGTAGATCGGGCGCTCGAAGGTGTCGGGCGAGACGACCTTGATGATGTCCGACACCTGGGCGACGTCGAGCAGCGCGGCGACGCGCGGCAGCACGTTCTTGGTGGCGCTGGTCGAAGGCGCGAGGATCACGTCGTAGGACGGCGCGAGGCCCAGGATGAGCGCCGCGACCGGCTCGGCCAGCATATGGTCGAGCGAGGCGTCGGCGGCGTAGAGCACCTTTTCCACGCCCGAAAGCTTGGCCGCCGAAGCCGCCGCGCCATCGAGGCCCGGGCCGACGACGAGGATATGGACGGGGCCGCCGATCTGCGACGCGGCGGTCAGCGCCTTGGCGGTCGCGGGCGCGAGCGCGCCATTGCTGGTTTCGGCGAGAAGCAGAATGGCCATATCAGAGAACTCCCGCTTCCTTGAGTTTGGAGACGAGCTCGGCGACCGAGCCGACCTTGACGCCCGCGGCGCGGGTGGCCGGGGCCGCGGTCTTGAGGACTTCAAGGCGCGGCGCAATGTCGACGCCGTAGTCGGACGGCGCCTTGACGGCGACTTCCTTCTTCTTCGCCTTGATGATGTTGGGCAGCGAGGCGTAGCGCGGCTCGTTGAGGCGAAGGTCCGTAGTGACCACCGCCGGGAGCTTCAGGCTCACCGTCTGCAGGCCGCCGTCGATCTCGCGCGTCACATCCACCGAGCCGTCCGTCAGATCGACCTTGGACGCGAAAGTGCCCTGGCCCCAGCCAAGCAGCGCGGCGAGCATCTGGCCGGTCTGGTTGCTGTCGTCGTCGATCGCCTGTTTGCCGAGAACCACGAGGCCCGGCTGCTCCTCGGCCACGATCCTGGCGAGGATCTTGGCGACCGCCAGCGGCTCGACCGTCTCGTCGGTCTTGACCAGGATCCCGCGGTCGGCGCCCATGGCGAGGGCGGTGCGCAGCGTCTCGTCGGCCTTGGCCGGGCCGATGGAAACGACCACGACTTCCGCCGCCTTGCCGGCTTCCTTCAGGCGCAGCGCCTCCTCGACGGCGATTTCGTCGAAGGGGTTCATCGACATTTTGACATTGGCGAGATCGACGCCCGAGCCGTCCGGCTTGACCCGGATTTTCACATTGTAGTCGACGACCCGTTTGACGGGCACGAGAATTTTCATCGCGCGACCTCTGGAGATGACTGCGGACGCCCTGCGCCCCGCGAGCAAAACTGTCGCGGTCTGGTAGCGGGGGCCGCGGGAAGTGTCAAACCTACCGCGCGCTGCAAAAAAGAGGGGACAGGTTTTTCGCGCGGCGCGCGCGGCGTCCTCAACCTTCGGAGCCGGTTTCCTCCGGCGGGACAGCTTCGGGCTCCGCTTTTGGCTCCCTGGGCCGTTCATGCGCGCTGCGGTCGAAAAGCGGGTGTTTGCGCCGCTTGAAGATCGGCGTGAGAGCGAGCCCGGCGAGAATGCCGCCGACATGGGCCGTCCAGGCCACCTTGCTCTCGCCGCCGCCCCAGCTCGCGTTCAGCAGCTGCAGCACGATCCAGGCGCCGATGAACAGGAAGGCGGAGGCGTGAAAGGAGAAGAGCGGCGGCCGCAGCCCCATGAGGCGCTGCGTCGGCGCGCGGCCGCGGTCCGCGCTCAGCGTCACGATCCAGAAAGGAAACATCACAAAAGTCAGCGGCGGGAAGAAGCCGACGATCGTCGCGCGGGGATAGAGCAGCAGGAAGGCCGCGCAGACGCCCGAGATGGCGCTGGAGGCCCCCACCAGCGGCGTGATGGATTGCGGCGTGGCGTAAATATAGAAGACGCCGGCGACGACGCCGCAGGAAAGATAGAAAAGGAGGTAATGGAGCGAACCCATCGCGTCTTCGACATTGTCGCCAAAGACATAGAGAAAGAGCATGTTGCTCGCCAGATGCAGCAGCGACGAATGAAAGAACAGCGAAGTGACGAGGGTCAGCGGCGCCGGGGGGCCGACGATCCAGTCCGCGAGATTGGCCTCGCCGAAGAGGATGCGCGGGATGATCGCAAAGCCCCGCGCGATGGTCAGGGGATCGCCGAAGGCCTCGCTGTAAACGGCGAGGAAAACTGCGACATTCACCGCAATCAGCGCCCAGTTGGCGATCGGCCGCTTGAGATGGCGCAAAGGCGCGTCGTCGTAGAGCGGCATCACCATGGAGCGTTCCTCGCTGTCGTTTTTGAGAAACTAACATAGGCGCAAAGCCGCCGCTGTCACCTCCGCCCGAGACGCGTCCGCAGCCAGGCGAGCGCATGGGTGCGGAGCCCGGCGATGTCGAAGGCGGCGACCATCGCCGCATAGATCGCGGCGCCGACGAGAATCTGAGCGAACATGGTGAAGAACCCCGGCGGCATCGCGCGCATGGGCATGAGCGCCAGAAACATCGCGCCCGTCCCGACCACGGCGGCGAAGAGATCCCAGAAGGAGGGCCAGACCGGCTGGGCGCGCATGGCGAACCAGATGGTGACGCCGAGCGCGGCGACATAGCCGGCGGCCTGGGCGATGGTGAGATTGGAAGCGTCCTTCCCCCACGGCAGAAGGAAAAGAAGAAGCAGCGACGCCGCGACGGCTGTGAGCGCCGCGACAATGAGCGGCGCGGTGCGCTTGCTAATCTGAAAGACGGGGTTGACGCCGAAATTCAGGAAGCTCATCGCAAAGAGGCCAGGCAACAAAAGTCCGAGGTAATGCCCGAAGGGTCCGCGAAATTGCGCAGGCACGATCAATGCCTCGACCGATGGCAAGATCAGCCAGACGCCGGCGCATGCGGGCAGCAGGAACGCGAAGACGACGCCCATGTTGTGCGCGACCTGCTCGCGCGCGCGGTCTTCGCCATGTTCTTCATGCGCAGCCACGGCGATCTGGAACAGCAAGACGTCCAGCGCCGAGCCGAAGGCCATGACGGCGCGCATGCCGATGTCATAGGCGAGCGAGAACTGGCCCGTCTCCGCGAAATCGAAAACGCTGGCGACGATGGAGCGTGCGGCGAGCGGCATCGCCTGGTACAGCAGATGCGCCGCGACGATTGGCGCGCTATAGGCCATGAGCCCCTTCACCGTCTCGGTCCTGGCGTCCATGCAATGCACGCCGGGGTCGCGCAGCGCCGCGCGGCTGAGAAGGACAGTGCCGAAGAGACTCGCGACGCCGCCCGCGAGCGCCACCCCCGCCGAATGGAAGAGAAAGGCGCCGCCGCCGATGAGGATCAGCGAGAGGAGATTTTTGACGAGCACGAGCCGGCCATAGGCGCTATCCTCAAATCGCGCGCGGGCGAGCGCCGTCGAATAGTCGAAGAGTCCATTCGCCGTCGCGGTGAGCAGCGCAAGAAGGATCAGCTCGCTGTCGAAGTCGAGCTCCGGACCAATGAGCGAGTAGAGAAAGGTGGCGATGACGAGAAGCGCCGTGATGGCGACGAACGACGAGCCCAGAGTCGATCGGATGATGGGATCGCTTTCGCGCGTGCGCTGCGAATAGAAGCGCGTGGCGGAGAGGCGCAGCCAATCATAGAGCGCCGTCTGCACGACCACGGCGATGGAGAATGCGAGCGCGAAGCGTCCATACTCCTCCGGCCCGAGAAACTTGGCCACCAGCAGTCCAATAAGGAAATTCGCCGCCGTATTGGCGAGGAAGGCGAGGAGGACTTTCAAGAGGAGCCCCCTCCCTTTCCCTCCCCCGCTCCGCGGGAGAGGGGATGCTCACGATCAGCGTGAGCAACTTCATCAACACATGTCGGGCCATGACTCCCTCTCCCGCGAAGCGGGGGAGGGCTGGGGAGGGGGCAGCCCGGTTTCGCGCGCGCGTCCATCTTCTCGCTTACGCGCCCCAACGATCAAGCGCCGCAAGTTCGCGCAGCGCCTGCGCGTCGCGCGGCGTAACGTCGGGATAGTCGGGCTCCGCCGTCGCGGGGTCGAAATATTTCCACGACCGCGCGCATTTCACGCCACTCGCGCGGCCAGGGACGACGGCGACGCCCTTGACCTCGGGGAGGCGGAAGGCGTCCGCGGAGCCCTCGCCCGTCTCGATCGCGATGCCGGAGACGATGCAGATTTCCGCAAAATCCACGCCGTCGAGCGCGGCGCGCAAATGGCCGTCGGCGATGTAGACTGTCGGCGCGGCTTCAAGCGAGGAGCCGATGCGCTTTTGCGCGCGTTCGATTTCCAGCGCGCCGGTCACGACGGAGCGGATGGCGCGGACTTTCTCCCATTTCTCCGCCAGCGCCTCGTCGCGCCAATGCGACGGGATGTCGGGGAAGCTTTCGACATGCACCGACACGTCGCCCGGATAGCGCGCGAGCCAGGCCTCTTCCGCCGTAAAGACGAGGATCGGCGCGAGCCATGTGGTCACGCTGCGGAAGATCCGCTCGATGACCGCGAGCGACGATTTGCGTTTTGCGCTCGACGGCGGCTCGCAATAAAGCGCATCCTTGCGGATGTCGAAATAGAAGGCCGAGAGATCGCTCGTCATGAAGGGCGTGAGCAGCGCGACGACTTTCTTGTAATCGTACGCCGCATAGGCAGAGCGGATTTGCGCGTCCATCTCGACGAGACGATGCAGCATGAGCCGCTCGAGTTCGCTCGCGTGCTCCAGCGCCGCGTCGTCGCCCGGCTCGTAATGCGCCAGCGCGCCGATCATCCAGCGCAGCGTGTTGCGCAATTTGCGATAGAGATCGACGAAGGTCTTGAGGATCTCAGGGCCGACGCGCAGATCGTCGGCGTAGTCCGACGCCGCGACCCACAGGCGCAGAATGTCGGCGCCGGAATCCGCGATGACCTTTTGCGGCGCGACGACATTGCCGAGGGACTTCGACATCTTGCGGCCCTTCTCGTCCAGCACGAAGCCATGCGTCAACACGGCGTCATAGGGCGCGCGCCCGCGCGTGCCGCAGCTTTCGAGAAGAGACGAATGGAACCAGCCGCGATGCTGGTCCGAGCCTTCGAGATACATCACCTCGTCGTCGCCGCCATCGCGCTTGCGGTGAATGCCGGCGAGCGCCGGGAAGTTATCGGGATCGTCCAGCACGAAGGCGTGCGTCGAGCCTGAATCGAACCAGACGTCGAGAACGTCGGCGACTTTCTCGTAGTCATTCGGATCGTAATCCGGGGCCAGGAATCTCTCGGCCGCGCGCGTCTCGTACCAGGCGTCCGCGCCTTCCTTCTCGTAGGCTTCGACAATGCGTTCGTTCACACGCGGATCGACGAGAATCTCGTGCGTGCCCTTTTTCACGAAGACGGCGATCGGCACGCCCCAGGCGCGCTGGCGCGAGACGACCCAGTCCGGGCGATTGGCGATCATGCCGCGGATGCGGTTCTCGCCCGCGGCGGGGGTCCATTGGGTGCGGGAGATTTCTTCCAAAGCGATGGCGCGCAGCGTCGGCGCATTGGCGCCCGCGCCGCTCACCGGCTTGTCCATCGCAATGAACCATTGCGGCGTATTGCGGAAGATCACCGGCTTCTTCGAGCGCCAGCTATGCGGATACTGGTGCTTAAGCCGCCCGCGCGCGATGAGATTGCCCGCCTTGACGAGCTCGGCCATCACGGCTTCATTCGCGTCGCCCTTCTCGCCCTTTTCGGTGAGCACGCGCTTGCCGGAAAAGCCCGGCGCTTCCTTCGTATAGAAGCCGTCCTCGTCCACCGTATAGGGAATGCGCGTGTCGATGCCGCTCTCGGCGAGGCGGCGGCCATTGGCCATCCAGATGTCGAAGTCCTCGCGGCCGTGGCCGGGCGCGGTATGCACGAAGCCCGTGCCCGCGTCGTCGGTGACGTGATCGCCGTCGAACAGCGGCACGTCGAAGACATAATTGAGATGCGCGAGCGGATGGGCGCAGACGAGGTCCGCGAGTTGCGACGCGGGCACGTCGCGCAGCCGCTCGAAACCCTCGACCTTCGCCGCTCTGAAAACATCGCCCGCGAGCTTGTCGGCCAGAATGAACTTGGCGCCGGGGAAGGCCCAGTTGTTGTCGGCCGCCTGCGTCACGCGATAGAGGCCGTAAGAGATTTTAGATGAGAAGCTGATCGCGCGATTGCCCGGCAGCGTCCAGGGGGTCGTCGTCCAGATGACGACGCGCGCGTCGGAGAGATCGCCCTGCGCGCCGCGCGGGATCGGGAAGGCCACCCACACGGTGTCGCTGGTGTGGTCCTCATATTCCACTTCCGCTTCCGCGAGCGCCGTCTTCTCGACGACAGACCACATCACCGGCTTGGAGCCGCGATAGAGCAGGCCGTTCTCGGCGAATTTCATGATCTCGCGTGCGATGATCGCCTCGGCCGGAAAGGCCATCGTCGCATAGGGATGGTCCCATTCGCCGGCGACGCCGAGACGCTTGAACTCCTCGCGCTGAATGGAGAGCCAGTTCTCGGCATAGGCGCGGCATTCGCGGCGGAACGCGATCATTTCCTCGGGCTGCGCGAAGTCCGGCTTCTTCTTTCCTAAAGCGCGGTAGTTCTCTTCCTCGATCTTCCATTCGATCGGCAGGCCGTGGCAGTCCCAGCCCGGCACATAGACGCAATCCTTGCCGGTCATGCGCTGGCTGCGCGTGACGACGTCCTTGAGGATCTTGTTCAGCGCATGGCCGATATGGATATTGCCATTGGCGTAGGGCGGGCCGTCGTGCAGCGTGAATTTCGGCCGGCCTTTCGCCGCCTCGCGCATCTTCTGGTTGAGCCCGATCTCCTCCCAGCGCTTCAGAAACTCCGGTTCGCGCTGCGGCAGGCCGGCGCGCATGGGGAAATCCGTGACGGGGAGGTAGAGGCTCTTGGAATAGTCGGGCCCTTTGGGCGTTTCGTCGTTCATTGGCTCGAAAACCGGGATCGGGCGGGGCCGGGACGGCCGGCAAGGTCCGCGTCACATAAAGGATTTGGATGGAAGCGCCAATTGCGGCGCTGGAACCCGGACCCCGCGCGAGACAGCGGTCTCAAGTGCGGGCCGGGCCGGTAATTCGAAGGGCGTTCTGACGCATGCCGCTGTTTTAGCAGCAAGGAACCGGCTTCGAAAGTCACGCCGCGAAGAAATAGCGGGTCAGGTGGAAGAACACCGGGGCCGAGAAGCAGACGCTGTCCAGCCTGTCGAGCACGCCGCCGTGGCCCTTCACCGAACGGCCCCAGTCCTTGACCCCCATGGAGCGCTTCACCGCCGAGAGCGACAGGCCGCCGAAAAAGCCCATCGCGACGATCGCCGCGGCCATGCCCGCCGCCTGAAGCGGGCTGAACGGCGTGATCCAGAACAGCCCCGCCCCGAGCAAGGTCGCCGCCGCGCCGCCGCCGACCAGGCCCTCGACGGTCTTGGAGGGGCTGACATTGGGCGCGATCTTGCGCTTTCCGAAGAGCTTGCCGGAGACATATTGGGCGACGTCCGAAAACTGGACGACGGTGATCAGGAAGAACAGCAGCAGGAAGCTCTGCCCCTCATAGCCGGGAATATTCAGCATGGTCAGCGCCGGGGCGTGGCTGATGGCGTAGACGGTGAGCATCAGGGCCCATTGCACGCGCGCGACGCGCAGCAGAAAGTCGTTCACGTCGCCGGCGAGCGCCGCGAGGATCGGCACCAGCAGGAAGCCGTAGACGGGCACGAGGATGGAGAACAGCCCGTACCAATCCAGGCCGATCAGAAGATATTGCAGCGGCAGCAGCACATAGAAGGCTCCGATCAGCGACAGATTGTCGGTGGGGCGCGTCGGGGTGAGCGAGACGAATTCGCGCAGCGTGTAGAAGGACGACAGCGCGAAGAGAACCAGCGTAGCCGTGCGTCCGAGAAGGAAGCTCGCAAGGAAAATCGCGATCATCGCCCACCAGGCGTCGATGCGGTCGTTGAGATTCTGGATCGTCTCCTTTTGCGCTTCGCTCGCGCGGCCCGCCAGCGCGCGGCCGACGACGGTCGCAATCGCGAGAACGACGAAGACGCCGCCAAACAGTGCGTAGATTTTCTGCTGGGGCGTCATTTACGAGAGCCCCGCGACCGCCGAACGGGCGCGTTCGAGAAAACCGGCCTTGTCCTCGCCATTGATGCGCGCGATCGGCGCGCCGAAATGCACCTCGCAGGAAATGGGGACCGGCAGCAGCGCGCCTTTGGGGAAGGCGCGCGAGGGGTTCTTCAGATAGACGGGGGCGAGCTCTACATCCGGAAAATCGCAGGCGAGCTGATAGAGCCCCGATTTGAAGGGGCCGGGCAGAAGGCCATCGCTGCGGGTGCCTTCGGGAAAGATGATGAGCGAACGCCCGGCGCGAAGTTTCTCGCGCAATGGTTCGAGCGTTTCGTCGCGTTTGCCGCCCGAGCGATCGATCAGGACCGCGTCGAGCGCCCTGGTCGCGATGAGGCTGCGCAAGTCGCCGCGTCCCCAATAGTCGGCCGCCGCAACCGGATGCGTGACGCCGCGCAGCGCGTCGGGCAGCGCCGCCCAGATCAAGAGCGTGTCCAGATGGCTCGAGTGATTGGCGAAATAGAGCCGGGGGCGGACGTCCTGCGAGAGGCCGCGCCAGACGGGATGCCCGCCCACGAGAAAGCGCGTGAGGCCGATGAGCGCGAGATCAATCACGCGCCGCTCCTTCGAGTTCGCCGGCGATGGCGCGCAGGCGCGTCACGCAGGTCGCCGCCGAACCGATCGCGATTGCGGACGCCGCGACGAAGAGCGCGTAGCCCCCGGCGTGGAACTGCGCCTCGATCAGCGCCAGCACGCAGGCGCCCGTGAGAAGCGCCATGCGGTGCGGCTTCGCCAGCGGCCCGCGGAAGTCCTGCGGCAGGCCGAGCGACCCGCCCAGCGCACGGATGTAAGCCGTGAGCGCCGCGAGCAGCGCGCCGAGCCATCCAAGCAAGCCGGCGCCAGCGGCGTAGCCGAGCGCGACGATGAAGAGGCTGTCGGCGATGCGGTCCGGAACTTCGTTGTAAAGGCCGCCCAGCGGCCCGCCGCGCCCGCCTTCGACCGCAACCATGCCGTCGAGGAGATTGCACAGCAGCCGGAGCTGGACGCAGGCCGCCGCGACGAGAAACAGCCAGGGCGAAGCGGGCGCGGCGAGAAGCGCGAGCGCGCCGACCGCCGCGAAGCCGACGCTCGCCACCGAAATCTGATCGGGCGTGACCGGCGTGCGCAGCAGCGCCTCGGTCAGCCGGCGCGCGAGTCGAGTGTCGCGCGTCGCGAGCGGACGGCGCGCCTCTGGCGGCGTTTCCTGTTGTTCGGGCATGAAAGATGTTCCGGAGAAAAATGAGGAAGACGCTGAACTGAAAACGCTTGGGCTCGCCGCGGGAACTTACCGCAGCCGCCGGAAGGGGCCGACGCCGAGCTTGTTTGCGACCCAGGCCCCGGCGCCGAGCGCGGCGACGACCGGAACCGCAATCAGGAAAAGGCCCGACAGGAAGAAGAGGCCCAGAGCGACGAGGGCCAGCAGGCCGAGCCCGAGCAGCATGCTCTGGAACGGGCCGAGCTTGACGAATTTGATTTCGCCGGAACCCGAGGAGACCCAGATGCGGGAGGTGGCGAATGCGTCCTCGCGCTCCGCATGCGAACTCTCGCCGGGCGGAATGATCTCTATGTCGCGCTTGTCGTCTTCCATCGCGGGCTCCTCACAGTCGCCCTGAACATAAGCGCTTCCGAGCCTTGCGCAATTGCGTCAGCGCACGGCGAGAATCGCCCGCGCTTTGGCGCAGTCGTCCTCCATCCGGGCGATGAGCGTCTCGACGCTTTCGAATTTCTCCTCGCCGCGGATGTAGCCGTAGAAGGCGACCTCCACCTCCTTGCCGTAGAGATCGCCGCCGAAATCGAACACATGGACTTCGAGCAGCGGCGCGCCATTGTCGAAGGTCGGGCGCCGGCCGAAACTGGCGGCGCCGTCCCGCACGACTCCGTTGACCGAGAGCGTCACGGCGTAGATGCCGTGGCGCAGGCGGTTCGAGGGATCGAGCGCGATATTGGCGGTGGGAAAGCCCAGGAGGCGCCCGCGCTTGTCGCCGTGGCGCACGACGCCGCGCACGAAGTAAGGATGGCCGAGCAGGCGCCGCGCCAGCGCGACGTCGCCCTTCTCCAGAGCCTCGCGCGTCGCGGTGGAGGAGACGGCCTCGAGACTTCCCTCCTCGTCCTGGGTGATTCGGTCGACGATCTCGACGGCGAAGCCGAGTCGCTCGCCCTCCGAGCGCAGGAAATCGGCGTCGCCCTTTCGGCCCGCGCCGAAGCGGAAATCATAGCCCGCGACGACGGCGGAGAGGCCGAGGCGCTTCACCAGTATGTCCTGCGTGAAATCCTGCGCGGGGCGGGCGGCGAAGCCCTTGTTGAAGCTGAGCACGATCACGCCGTCGAGCCCGAGCCGCGCCGCTTGCGCCGCCTTGGCGTCAGGGGGCGTGAGGCGGAAGATCACCGGCCTGCCGGCGAAGACGTCGGCCGGATGCGGCTCGAAGGTGAGCAGAACGCAGGGCTTGCCGAGCTTTTTCGCGAGCGCCTGGGCGCGGGCGACGACCCCGCGATGGCCGCGATGGAGACCGTCGAAATTGCCGATGGCGGCGACGGCGCCCGCGAGGCCGGCGGGCGGCGCGGTGGGATCGCGCGCCAAGACGATGGAAGGGACGGACACGGCGCCGGCCGACAAAGGGTCAAGCCGTCGCCGGCTTCTCCGCCGGCGGCGCCGAGGCGCGCATCGCCTGTTCGCGCGAGGGCACCATCACGGTCGCCTCGCCGTCGAGCACGACCTTGCTGTCGACGAGACATTCGCATTTCAGCATGGCGCGGCGGCCCTTTTCGACGAGCTCCACGACCTCGACCACGACGGTGATGACGTCTCCTATCTTCACCGGCGCGCGGAAGTTGAGCGTCTGCGAGAGATAGACCGCGCCGGGGCCGGGCAGATACATGCCGATGACGGTCGAAATCAGCGAAGCTGTGTAAAGCCCGTGCACGATGCGCTCGCCAAAGCGCGTCTTGGAGGCGAAGTGATCCGAAAGGTGAATCGGATTACGGTCGCCGGAGAGATCGGCGAAGGCGATAACGTCGTCGTCCATCACGGCCTTCATCAGCGTCTCGCGCATGCCGACGCTCAGGTCTTCGAAATAATAGATTTTGAACGGCGTCGACATGGGTTCACCGATTGTTGCGCGAGGCGGGGGCGAAGCGCCCGTCGCCTCCTTTTACCAGAAAACGTCGCGGGCCAAAGCGACAGGACGCGCGCCCGCAAGCGTGACCAGCCGCGCCAGCGCTGCAGGATCCACGCCACCGCCGCCAGGGCGCAGCTCCTCTACATGCACCCCGTCGGTGACGAAGAGGCAATCGAGTCCCGCCCGACCGGCGCCGGCGAGATCGGTCATCGCGCCGTCGCCCAGCGCGATGATTCGCGAGGTCTCGACCGGCCTGCCGGCCAGCGAGGCCAGCCGCTCGCGCGCCGCTTCATAAATCGGGGCGTGCGGCTTGCCGAACATCACGACCTCGCCGCCCATCGCCGCGTAGCGTTCGGCGAGCGCGCCTGCGCAATAGACGATGTCGTCGCCTATGGCCACCACGATGTCGGGATTGGCGCAGAGCATGACGAGATTGCGCGCCTTCAGCGCCGCGAGGCGTTCGTCATAGTCCTGCGGGATTTCCTCGCGCTCGGCGAAAAGCCCCGTGCAGACGACATAATCGGCCTCATCCGGGCCGACCTTGTTCACCGGCGCGCCGAGGCGGCGGCCAGCCTCCTCGAAAAGCCCGTCGTCGCGCGGCGGACCAAGATGATAGCAGGCCTGGCCACTGCGGGCGACGATCTCCCGGCAGGTGAGTTCGCCCGCGGAAACGAGATCGTCGAAGGCGTATTCGGGCAGGCCGAAACCCAGAAGCTGGCGCCTGACCTCCGCGTCCGGTCGCGAGGCGTTGGTGACGAGAACCACCCGGCCGCCCTGCGCGCGAAATCGACGAAGCGCCTCGGCGGCGGGCGGGAAATGCTTCTTGCCGTCGATGAGCACGCCCCAGACGTCGCACAGGATCGCGTCATAGCGCCCGGCGAGTTCGTGCAGGCCGGAAATCGTCGGAATCTGCGCCGGCAGGGTCTGTTGCGTCAAACGCGCACCTCCCGCAAAGCGGCGGCATGGGCTCTTTCGGCCACGGGGTGGAAAACCCCGTTCTCCTCGTCCAGCGACAGCAGCTTGCCGTCCATCACGCTGAAGTAGGCCCCGTGGAGATGCAGATAGCCGCGATGCTCCAGCACCTGCACCATGGGGAAGCTTCGCAGATTGATGAGCGTCTGCTTGATCGTTTCGAATTCGAGCTGCTGGATGTAGGACTGATCGTCGAGGTCCGGCGCCCGGCCGAGCCGCTCGAGCGCCGGAGCGATGAGTTCGATCCATTTGCCGATGAAATCGCCGTGGCTGAGCGGCGGCGCTTCCGGATGGATCACGCTCTCGGCGTAGGCGCGCACGCCGCCGCACTGGCCGTGGCCCAGAACGACGAGATGCTCCACTTTCAGCGCCATAACCGCATATTCGAGCGCCGCCGAGGCGCTGTGAAAATGGCCGTCCGGCTCGAAGGGCGGCGCCATGCCGGCGACGTTTCGAAGAACGAAAAGCTCGCCGGGGCCGGCGTCGAAGATCGCCTCGGGCGCCACGCGCGAATCGCAGCAGCCGATGATCATGGTCGTGGGCCGCTGGCCCTTGACCGCGAGGGTGCGGAACCGCGCCTGCTCGGACCGGAAGCGGCCGGCGAGAAACTCCTCGTAGCCGTCGATGAGGTGCGGCGGCAGGCCGCTGGCGGCGGCGGCGCTCGATTGGGCAGGCATCGTCGTTTCCGTTGAGGCTGGGAAGATCTGCGCAAATCGCTTCAAAGGCTGATGGCGCAGAGGGCTCTTATTGTGTAGACCAGCCCGCGCGGCAAGAGAAGATCGACCGAAGAACGACACATCCGGGCGGGTTTAGATATGATTACGAAGCTGAAGCGCAGCGTTCTCGCCATGCCTGGCTCCAACGCCCGGGCGCTGGAGAAGGGCAAGAGCCTTCCCGCGGACGTGCTGATGTTCGAGCTCGAGGACGGGGTCGCCGAAGCGGCCAAGGCGACCGCGCGCGAGCAGGTGGCGGCGGCGGTGCTGGGCGGCGGCTATGGCGCGCGCCAGATCGTCGTGCGCGTCAACGCCCGCGGCTCCGAATGGTACAAGCCGGACATCTCCGCCATCGCCCCCACGGGGCCGGACGCGATCGTGATCCCCAAGGTCAATTCGCGCGACGAAATCTTGAAAGCCGCCGCCGACATCGTCGCCGCCGGCGCGCCGCTCAAGACCCGCATCTGGGCGATGATCGAGACGCCGCGCGCCATCTTCGACATCGAGAAGATCGCCTCCGCCGCGGATGACAACGCCTCTCGCCTCGAAGTTCTGGTGCTCGGCCCCAACGACATTGCGAAATCGACCCGCGCGCGGCTGACGCCGGGACGGCCCGCGCTGCTCTCCTGGCTATCCGCCGGCGTGCTCGCCGCGCGCGTTCACAACATCGAGATCATCGACGGCATCCATAACGACTTCAACGACGAGGCTGGCCTGAGGCGCGAAGCCGAGCAGGGCCGGGACATGGGCTTCGACGGCAAGATGCTCATCCACCCCAACCAGATCGGGCCGGTGAACGAGATTTTCGCGCCGAGCGCCGAGGAAGTGGACTTCGCCCGCAGGATCATCGCAATCTTCGACGAGCCGGAGAATGAGGAGAAGGGCGTCGTGCAGATCGACGGCAAGATGGTCGAGCGCCTGCATCTCGACATCGCCCGTCGCACGCTCGCCCTGATGGAGGCGGCGGGCTGATCGCGCCACCCGCAGCGGAAAGCTGTTTTATAGGCAGGCCGCGTCCTTTATATCTCCTCCCGCGGGGCGAAACAGCAAGGGTGGTGATTATGGCGGCGCCTGATAGCCATGAGACGGATCAGATCTCCAAGATCGACGGCCCGAACGAAGCGGAAAGCGCCTCGGACACGGCGCCCCCGGCGCCGACAGCCGCCCCGCCCCGCCGCAAGCGCGGGGGATTTTTGTCCAGGCTCTTCGGCTCGGCTGTCATTCTGCTGATCACGCTCGGCGTCGCGGGCTATGGCGCGCTGATCTTCCGAGACGTGGACCCGAACGTCGGCGCGGCGGCGACCTATGTCGATCAGGGTCTCGTCGAAGCCAAATCGGCGCTCGACCAGGCGCAGACGACGATTTCCCGCCTCATGGGCGACAGCCCGGCGCCCGCCAGCTCCAAGGTCACGACACGGCGCAGCGCGACGGCTGCGCAGCCGCAGCAGCCGCCCGCGCCAGCCGAACGCCCGGAGGCCGTCGCCGAGCCGTCGTCGCCGGCCCCCCTCGAAGCTGCGAAAGACTCTGCGGTCGCAGGCGCCGACGTGCCCGAACCGCCCCGCAAGCCTGCCGAGATGGCTCAGGAGACCGCACCCGCCCCGCAAACCCTTCCGGCGCCTGTGGCGCCCGCGCCCGAATCCCTGGCTCAGGAGCTGGCCAAGGCGCCCGAGCCCGTCGCCGCAGCGCCCGCTCAACCGCTCCCGGCTCAGGCTCCGGCCTCTCCGTCCGGCGGCATAGAAACCGCAGGCCCGGACGGCTTCACCGACCGCGATCTCATCTCCGCGCTCGAGGGCCGCATCGACGCCTTGAGCGACGAAATCTCGGCGCTGCGGGAAAAGCTCGCGGCGCCCAAGAACGAGTCCCGCGTCGCGCCGGAGGCGGAAGCGCCCAGACCGATCCCGGCTCCCGTCGCGGTCGCCCCTGTCGCCGACTCGGCGGCGACGACTGTGGTGGTCGCCTTCGCGCTTCTGCGCGAACTGGAGTCCGGCCGCCCCTTCACGGACGAGATCGCCGCTCTGTCGCGGCTGTCTGTCGAACCCGCGCCCGCCTCGATACTTGTCGAGAGCGCCAATAAGGGCGTTCCCACCGGCGCTCAACTCAGGGAGATTTTCGCGCCCATCGCCAAACGCCTCAAGGCGGAGGAAGCCCACGCCCAGCCCCACGCGGAGGGCGGCGACATCGCCGGCCATCTGCTAGAGGGCGCCAGCAAGCTCGTGAAGGTGCGGCCCGCTGGGCACGCCGAAGCGGAGAGCCTCGACGGAAAGATCGAGAAGGTCGAGGCCGCTCTCTCCCGCAACGACATTGCGGGGGCCGAGGCGGCCTTCGAGAGCCTGCCAGAAACCGCCCGCGCGCAGGCGAGGGAATTCGCGGAGGCGCTTCATCTGCGGATCGAGACGGCGAAGGCCGCGGACGATTTGCTGCATCGCGCCCTCGCGGCGCTGGGCGCGAAAAAATAAGCGAGAGCGACCACCATGCTTTTCCTTCTCATTTTCATCCTGGCTCTCGCCGCCGCCGCCTATGGCATCGAATGGCTCATCGAACAGCCAGGGAAACTGCTGCTCGAATTCGCAGGCAACCAGTACGAGACGTCCATTCCGGTCGCTGTCGCCGGCCTCTTGCTGCTGGTCGGCGCGGCGCTGGTGCTCTGGGCCATCGTGGTGGCGCTCATCCGCCTGCCCAGGCGCTTCGTTGGCGGTTCGCGCGAACGGCGCAAGGAAAGGGGGCTCGACGTGCTCTCGCAGGGCCTCGTCGCGGTAGGTTCCGGCGACGTCGCAAAGGCGCGCAAGGCCGCGCAGCTCGCCGAAAAGCTTTTGCCCGACGAGCCGCTGACGCAGATGCTCGTCGCGCAGGCGGCGCAGCTCGCCGGCGACAAGCAGAAGAGCGCGCAGGCCTTCCACAAGATGACGCTGAATCCGGACACCAAGCTGCTCGGGCTCCGGGGCCTCCATATTGAAGCGAAGCGCCGCGAGGACGCGGAAGCCGCGCATCATTTCGCCAACGCAGCCCATGACATCGCGCCGCTGGCCTGGGCCGGCTCCGCGGTCCTGGAGCATCTCGCCGCGAGCGGCGAATGGGAGAAGGCGCGCGAATCGCTGGAGAAGAGCGTCTCCGCCAATGCGATCGACGTCCCGGCGGCCCAGAAGCTGCGCGCGGTGATCGAGACGACGCTGGCGATGGAGAAGGAGCGCGAGCACCCCCATGACGCGCTGCATCTCGCCCGCCAGGCGCTCAAGCGCCGGCCGGGCTTCACGCCCGCAGCCGCGACGGCCGCGCGCGTGCTGATCCGCCACGGCGACCAGAAGGCGGCGATGAAACTCATCGAAAGCGTCTGGACCACCGATCCGCATCCCGACCTTGCGGCGGTCTATCTCGAGGCGCTTCCCAACGAGTCGAACGAGCAGCGCGTCGCGCGGGTGGAGAAGCTCGCGAAAATGTCTTCCGCCGCGCCGGAAAGCCGCCATGTCGTCGCGGAGGCGGCGCTCGCGGCCCGGGCTTTCAAAAAGGCGCGCGCCGCCCTCGCCCCACTCATCGCCGAGGGACAGCACCCGACCGCGCACACCTGCCTGCTGATGGCCGAGATCGAGGACGCGGAGAACGGCCCGAGCGGGCCGGTGCGCGAATGGCTGGCGCGCGGCTCGCGCGCCCCGCGCGATCCCGTCTGGATCGCCGACGGCATGGTCTCCAAGCGCTGGCTGCCGATCTCGCCGGTCACCGGAAAGCTCGACGCCTTCGAATGGAAGACGCCGCCGCATTCCGCGCAGCATCTGACCGAGGAAGGCAAGCTGAACATTCCGAGCGCCTTCCTGACCGGCCCCAAGCCCGTCGCGCTCGTCGAAGGCGCGGCTCAGTCGTAGCGATGGCGCGCGCCGCGGTCGGCGCGGCGGATGCGAACATAAAGCGCGCCCTCGCCCCCGTGATGGCGCGCGGCCTCCCCGAATCCGACGACGACGTCGCGCAGATTGGGCGCCTGCAGCCACATGGGCACAACGCGCCTCAGCACGCCGCCTTCCTCACGCGACTGGCCCTTGCCGGTGACGACAATGGCCACTTTCGCCCCGTCGGCCTGCGCGCGGCGCAAAAATGACGTCAGCGCGCGCTGCGCCTCGTCCTGGCGCAGGCCGTGCAGGTCGAGCTTGGCGTCGACGTCGAGCCGGCCGCGCTTGATCTTCACACGGGTGCGGTGGTCGATGTCGGTCGCCGGGGCGGGGGGCCGGGGCGGCGGCGGGCGGTCACGATGCGCGACGGGCGCGGGCGGCTTGCCCGGCGCGGTTTCCGCGACGGAGGGCTGCGGCGCTGGCCCGGCGACCGGCGAGGGCCGCGACCGGAAGGGCCGCACGCTCGCCGTGACGATCGTCCAGAGTTCATGCTCTGCGTGGGTGAGCCGGCGCAGATAGCGGGATTTTCCCTCGCTCACGGCGAGTCGTCCACGGGCTGGAGAACGATGACATCCGCCTCGTGACGTACGCGGCCCGCGAGCGCGCCCGCGCGTGGCCCCGATCCGAAGAAGAGGTCGGCGCGCGCGTCGCCCACAATCGCAGACCCCGTATCCTGCGCAATCATCAGCCGCTCGAACCCCGTCTCCGCCTCGCCCTCCCACGGCACATTTGCCGCGATCCAGAAGGGAAGGCCGTAGCTCCATGTCCCGCGATCGACCGCGATGGAACGAAGCGGCGTCAGCGCGCAGCCTTCGCCGCCAATCGGCCCCAGCTTGCGGTCGTCCGAATCGTCGAGCCGGAAGAATACATAAGATCGATTTTCCTGCATCAGCCGCCTGCCGGGCTGATCGGAGCCCGCGCCCATCGCGCGCAGCGTCATCTTCAGCCGCGCGAGCGACATCTTGTCTTCGGGCACGAGGCCGCGCTCGATCATCAGCCGGCCGATCGAGGTGTAGGGCCAACCGTTGCGGCCGTCATAGGTGAGGGACAGGGCGGCTCCGTCGGGCAGGCCGAGGCGGGCGGAGCCCTGCACCTGGATGAGGAAAACCTCGACGGCGTCGCAGACATAGGCGAGAGGAACCGCGCCCGTCGCCGCGCCCTCCTCCTCGATGGCGCGGCGGTCCGGATAGGGCGCGTAGGAGCCGTCCGGCAGCCGCCGAGCGCTGGTCACGGTCTCGAAATTGGAGACCCAGAGCGGCGTGGCGTCGAGGGTGAAGAGATCGGGAGGGCGCGAGAGGAGCGGCGCCTCGAAGCCGGGCTCGGGGGTGAGCCGCGCCTCGACCTCCGGCTCGTAATAGGCGGTCACGAACCCCTTGCGCGGGATTTGATAGGGCCGGAACCAGCGGCGGAAGAAGGCTTCGCCGGAGAGGTCTCCACCGAGCGCCGCCCGGGCCGCGTTGATGAGCCCTGCGGACGGCGGAGTGGCGGGACGCTGGGCCGGCGCCTGCTCCACGATCCGGGCGGCCGAGCGCCGGAAGACGGTAAAGGCGGCGTCGAGGTCGTCGCCGCCAAAGCCCGGAATCGCCTCGAATGAGAGTGGGGCGAGATCCCAGGGCTGCGTCATGGCGGACTACACGGCGCGCGTGGCGACGAGCTTCCAATTGGGGTCCGAGGCGCGCGGATCGCGCGCGAAGGTCCAAAGCTCCTCCACCGGAAGGGTGTTTCCGCCCTCGATCGTCTCGCCCGCCTTGTCCTTGCGGATGTTGATCAGGCGAACGGCGAAACGCACGGTGACTTCATTGAGGCGCGGCGCAGCGCTGGCGGCCTCCACCAGCGCGGAATCAATGGACACGATGGCCGTCTCGACCGTATCGCCGGCGGCCTCGCGGCGGGCGATCTCGCCGGCGAAGCCGTCGAAGACCTCCTTGGCGAGAAGCGGGCGGAGCGTGTCCCGATCTCCCTTCGCGAAGGCGCCGACGATCATCTCATAGGCGCGGCGGGCGCCATCCAGAAAGGCGGAGCCGTCGAAGCGCGGGTCGGCGGCGGCGATGGCGTCGAGCCCCGCCGCGGCGGCGCCGCTTTTGTCGACCACGCCCTTCCAGCGGTCCTCGGGACGCGCGGCGGGCGTCTCGTCCAGCGGCGGCGCGCCGGGCAGCGGCGCGGGCCCCAGGGGCGCGCGGCGCGGTTGGAACTGCGCGGGGGGCGCGTCGCGATCCACGCGCACGCCCAGCACCGAACGCAGTTTCCACACCACGAAGATGGCGAGCGCCGCGAAGACGATAAGCGACGGGTCGAAGGCTTCGCCGGTCGGCGACATTGATCACTCCCGTATTCTTCTCTTGTCGGCTAACATGTCGCGGCTCACATGTCACGAATCAAGGGTCGCGCGGATCGCCGCAGACTTTGGGGTCGACTGGCCTTTGCGAGCGCGGGAGAGTTCACGCCGTGACCGACAGGACGAAGCTCATCGGCCTTGCGCTGGGCTTGTGGCTGGCGCTGGAGATTGTGGCGTTCGCCTTTGTCCTGCGCTCGGTCGGGCTCCTCGCCGCGATCGCGCTCGGTCTCGGGACCACGGCGCTCGGCCTTGCGGATGTGAAGCGGCTTCTGAGCGTCTGGCGCGAAAGGGGGAATGTGAAGCGCGACGGAGCCATGCTCGACGGGGCGATGCAGGCGCTCGCCTCCTTTCTACTCATTCTCCCCGGCTTCGCGTCGGATGTGGCGGGGCTGGCCCTGAAATCCCCCTCGGTGCGCACGGCGCTTGCCGCGCGCATCCGCGCGCGCGGCAAGGCGCCCGAAAAGTCGGGGGGGCCGCAGACCATCGACCTTGCGCCGCATGAATGGAAACATCTGACGCCGGGCGGGCGCCCCAGGCGCAAGCGCAAGAAGAGCGACGGGCTCGATGCGCCCCGCCCGCAATAGGCCCGAGCCTTGTTCCGCGCTGGGAGACGTGTTAGGCGGGCGCGACTTCTCGCCATCAGGCGGCACGGCTGGAGATTTCGACATGACGGACACGAATGGTAGCGGCGCCAATGGCGGACAGGGCGGCGCTCCGGCCCTCAACGCGCTCGTCCAGTATCTGAAGGATTTCTCCTTCGAGAATCCGAACGCGCCGAATTCGCTCGGCCCGCAGGAGACGCAGCCGAACATCTCCATTCAGGTCAATGTCAACGCCAAGCAGCTCGCGCCGGCGGATTTCGAGGTGACCCTGACGCTCGACGCCTCGGCCGGCGAAGGCGCGGGCCTGCTGTTCAAGCTCGACCTCGAATATGGCGGCGTCTTCCGCCTCGTCAACATTCCGCAGGACCAGATCCATCCCATCGTGATGATCGAATGCCCGCGCCTGCTTTTCCCCTTCGTGCGCCAGATCGTGGCGGACGCGACGCGCGACGGCGGCTTCCCGCCGCTCTACATCGACCCGATCGATTTCGTCGCGCTCTATCAGCAGAAGGCGGCCGAGGCCGCGGCCCAGCCGGGAACGGCGAACGCCTGATCGGGCTTCCCCTAAAGATTCTTCAGGCGGCGGAGGGCGGTTGCTCTCCGCTTTCCTGTTTCCGGGGCTGGTATCTGTCCCAGAGCGGCGCTTTTGACAGGCCTGTGATAAAGGCGCGATGCGCCTCCTCCTCCTGGGCCGTCAGACGGCTTGCGAGCGGCTCCGGCCGCGCGCGCAAGAGGTCGCCGGTCTGCGCGCCGCGGCGGGAGACGCTGACCGTCGCAAGAGACAGCGCCGCCTGGCGGCCGCCGCGCAGCTCCGCATAGACTTCCGCGAGAAGCCCCGCGTCGAGCAGCGCGCCATGCTTGTCGCGGCGCGAAAGGTCGACGCCATAGCGCTGGCAGAGCGCATCGAGCGAAGCCGGGCTCCCCGGATGCAGCCGGCGCGCCATGGCGAGCGTGTCGATGATGCGCGCGGGCGAAAGCGGGGGAAGCTTCTGCAGCGCGAATTCGGCGTTGAGGAAGCGAACGTCGAATTCGGCGTTATGCGCGACGAGCGGCGAATCCTCGATGAAGTCGATGAACTCCCCGACGATCTCCGCGAATTTTTTGTGCTGCGAAAGAAACTCCCGCGAGAGTCCGTGGACGCGGAAAGCCTCCTCCGGCATGTCGCGCTCGGGATCGACGTAGACGTGGAAGACGCGGCCGCTCGGGATGAGATTGAGGATTTCGACGGCGCCGATCTCGACGACGCGGTCGCCCTTGGCCGGATCGAGGCCGGTGGTCTCGGTGTCGAAAACGATTTCGCGCATCAATCTCTCGCGTTCAAAGCCCGCAGAATTTCCTGAACCTCGGCGCGCGCCGCCTCGAGGCCCTTTTCCGTATGAACGACGAAATCGGCGCGGGCGCGCTTCTCTTCGTCCGGAACCTGCTTGGCGAGAATGGCTGCAAATTTCTCTTCGGTCATGCCCGGGCGGGCGAGAACGCGCGCCTTTTGCACATCTTCCGGCGCCGAGACGACGACGATGGCGTCGACGGTCTTGTCCGCGCCCGTCTCGAAGAGGAGCGGCACGTCATAGACGACAATGCGCGCGCCCTTCTCCTCCTGTTCCTTCAGGAAGGCGTCGCGCGCCGCCCAGACGAGCGGATGGACGATGTCCTCGAGCCTTTTGAGCGCCGCGGGATCTCCCAGCACACGTTCGGCGAGCCTGCCCCGATCGATCGCGCCATTGACCGCAACGCCGGGAAAGGCCGCCTCGATCGGCGTCACCGCCGCGCCGCGATAGAGATCATGGACGATCTGGTCGCTATCGAGCACGGGCGCGCCTGCCTCGCGGAACATCTGGGCGGTCGTCGACTTGCCCATGCCGATGGAGCCGGTGAGGCCGATGCGGATCATTTTCCCGCTCACGAGATCAGCGCTCCCTCGCGGCGCAGCGCATCCAGCAACGGAAGGATCGGCAGGCCCATGATCGTCCAGTGGTCGCCGGACACCTGCGAAAAGAGCTGCGCGCCGAGCCCCTCCACCTGATAGGCGCCGGCGCTTGTGAGCGCGGTCTCGCCCATTGCGGCGAGATAGGCGGCGATGAAGGCTTCGCTCAGGGGCCGCATCGTCAGATCGGCGGGCATGACGGCCTCGAAGAGAACCGATCCGTCCCGCACCAGCGCCATCGCCGAGTGGAGCCGATGGCCCCGGCCGGAAAGAAAACGCAACAGCTCCGCGGCTTTCTCCGTATTCTCCGGCTTGCCGAAGATGCGCCCCTCGCAGCTTGCGACCTGATCCGCCCCGAGAACGAGACGTCCGGGCGCCAGCTTTGAAACGACGCCGGCCTTCGCCCGCGCAAGGGCCAAAGCGATGTCATCAGCGCCCACAGCGCCGAGGCCCGTTTCGATCGCCCGCTCGTCGACATCGGCAGGACGCGTTTCGAAAGGGATCCCGGCCTGGAGCAGCACCTGCCGCCGGCCGGCGCTTTTCGAGGCGAGAATCAGCGGCGCGCCGGCGCGCCAGAAAGGAGAGGACGGGTCGCCGCTCACGTGAAAGTCATCCACAGGCCATTTGGTCATCGGGGAAAGCGGGGACAGTTTCGCCGCCCGAGGGGCGCCCCTGTCAACTCCTGGGCATATCCTCAAAGAACTTTACACAGGCCAGAGCCTGTCGAGCGATCGACGGTGAATCCGCGGCGCAGGACCAATTCACAGAGACAGCCGCAATTCTCCACAGGATGGACTGCATGCAGCATATTGGAAATAAAACATTCCGCCGGTTCTGCTCTCTCTTTGCAGAGACATGCGCAGATTCATCCCCGCCGGGCGCGGCTGTGGGCAATGTGTTAACGAAACGTTAACGCCCGCGCCGCAATGGTTAAGAAAAAGTAAATCATCCCTATTTAAATTGAATTTTATTTTTCAGGCTTTCGCGCTACCTCCAATCAGGCGTGCCCGGGACGAAGCCCGGATCGAAGCGAGGAACCTGATTTGTCCGACGAGAAACGGCTCATTTCCGCGCTGCGTGGCAAGGCGCATCCCATCCCGCCGATGTGGCTGATGCGCCAAGCCGGCCGCTATCTCCCGGAATATCGGGAACTGCGCTCGAGCGCCAAAAGCTTCCTCGACTTTTGCTACACGCCGGCCATGGCGGCCGAGGTGACGCTGCAGCCCATCCGCCGTTTCCACTTCGACGCCGCCATTCTTTTCTCTGACATTCTCGTCGTGCCCGACGCGATGGGGCAAACGGTTTCCTTCGAGTCCGGCGAGGGGCCGCGGCTCGATCCGATCGAAACGCCGGAGGGCGTCGCCAAGCTGGGGGCCTTTGACGCGGACAAGCTCTCTCCCGTGTTCGAAACGATCGACCGGGTGAAATCGCAGCTTCCGTCCGACGTCGCCTTCATCGGCTTTTGCGGCGCGCCCTGGACGGTGGCGAGCTACATGATCGCCGGCAAGGGCACCCCGGACCAGGCGCCGGCGCGGCTCTTCGCCTTCCGCCACCACGACGCCTTCCAGCAGCTCATCGACCGGCTGGTCGAGGCCTCGGTCGATTATCTCATCCGCCAGATCGACGCGGGCGTGGAGGTGGTGCAGATTTTCGACAGCTGGGCGGGGGTGCTGCCGGCGAACGAATTCGAGAGCTGGTGCGCGAAGCCGATTCAGCGGATGGTCGCGAAGCTGAAGGAACAGCGTCCCCAAACGCCGGTGATCGCCTTCGTGCGCGGGGCCGACGCTCAGTTGCCGGGCTTGACGCGCCGCCTCAACGCCGACGGCTATGGGCTCGATACCGCGTTGGACCCCAGATGGGCTGTCGCTGAAACCGCGCCGAATGTCTGCCTCCAGGGCAATCTCGATCCGCTCTCCCTGATCGCGGGCGGCGCGGCGCTCGATCGCGAGATCGATCTCGTGCTCGAAGCCTTCCGCGGCCGGCCGCATATCTTTAACCTGGGCCACGGCATCCTGCCCCCGACGCCGATCGAAAACGTCGAACGGCTGATCGCGCGTGTTCGAAGAGGCTGACGATGTATCTGTGGATCAAGGCCCTGCATGTCATCGCCATCGTCTCCTGGATGGCGGGCCTGCTGTATCTGCCGCGGCTTTTCGTCTATCACGCAGATACGGGCCCGGGAGCGCAGGCCGAGACCTTCAAGGTGATGGAACGCAGGCTCTACCGTTACATCATGACGCCGGCGATGAGCGTCGCCTGGCTGACAGGAGTCTTCCTCGCCGTTGACGGCGACGCCTTGCATCAGCCGTGGTTTCACGTGAAAGCGACCCTCGTCCTGCTTCTCAGCGCCGCTCACGTGCACGATGGCGTTCTGATGCGGCGTTTCGCGGCGGACGCCAATCCCCATTCGTCGCGATATTTCCGGGTGATCAACGAGATTCCGACGCTGCTGATGATCGGTATCGTCATCATGGTGATTGTGAAGCCCTTTTGACGGGTCTTGCATCACCTTGAAAAAGCATTTAAGAATGTAGTCCTTACCTCAGGCAGACAGTCGTATCGTCGACCGCCGACATTGGTCCGGCGCTCGGGAAGCCCTTCCCGCCAACCTGCCCCTCTCCTGAACGCTCGTCTCTTCGAAGGCCCACATGCGGGAAATCAAACTCTCGGACTTGAAAGCTAAGTCCGCCGCCGAACTTCTCGCTTTCGCAGAGGAGCATGAGGTCGAAAACGCCTCTCTTCTGCGCAAGCAGGAGCTGCTGTTCGCGATCCTGAAGCAATTCGCCAGCCGGGACGTCGAGATCGTCGGCGAGGGCGTCGTCGAGGTGCTGCAGGACGGCTTCGGCTTCCTGCGATCGCCCGACGCCAACTATCTGGCCGGTCCCGACGACATTTATGTGTCGCCCTCGCAGATCCGCAAATTCGGCCTGCGCACCGGCGACACGGTCGAGGGCATGATCCGCAGCCCCAAGGAAGGCGAGCGTTATTTCGCGCTTCTCAAGGTCGGCACGATCAACTTCGAAGACCCCGAGAAAGTGCGCCACAAGGTGCCCTTCGACAATCTGACCCCGCTCTATCCCGACGAGCGCCTCAGACTCGAAATCGACGATCCGACGCGTAAGGATCTCTCCTCGCGTCTCATCGACCTCGTGGCGCCGATCGGCAAGGGCCAGCGCGCGCTGGTCGTGGCGCCGCCGCGCACCGGCAAGACCGTGCTGCTGCAAAACATCGCGCAGTCGATCACCACCAATCACCCCGAGTGCTATCTGATCGTCCTGCTCATCGACGAGCGTCCCGAGGAAGTCACTGACATGCAGCGCAGCGTGCGCGGCGAAGTCGTCTCCTCGACCTTCGACGAACCGGCGGTGCGCCACGTGCAGGTCGCCGAAATGGTGATCGAAAAGGCCAAGCGCCTCGTCGAGCACCGCCGCGACGTGGTGATCCTGCTCGACTCGATCACGCGCCTCGGCCGCGCCTACAACACGGTCGTCCCCTCATCCGGCAAGGTGCTCACGGGCGGCGTCGACGCCAACGCGCTGCAGCGCCCCAAGCGCTTCTTCGGCGCGGCGCGCAATATCGAGGAAGGCGGCTCGCTGACCATCATCGCCACCGCGCTGATCGACACCGGCTCGCGCATGGACGAAGTCATCTTCGAAGAGTTCAAGGGCACCGGCAACAGCGAGATCATTCTCGACCGCAAGGTTTCGGACAAGCGCATCTTCCCGGCGCTGGACATCACCCGCTCCGGCACCCGCAAGGAAGAATTGCTGGTCGCGCCCGACATCCTCAAGAAGATGTACGTCCTGCGCCGCATCCTCAACCCGATGGGCACGGTCGACGCGATCGAATTCCTGCTCGGCAAGCTGCGAGAGACTCCAAAGGGCAATCAGGCGTTCTTCGATTCCATGAACACCTGACGTCGGCGCTTCTGAACCGGATCGCCGTTGCGCTCGTAAAAAGGAGCGGAAAGGTTAGGGGTCAGGAGGCCGAATGTTCAAGGATTTCGCCAATGTCTGGACGATTGTCGCCGAGGCGCGCGCGCTGACGGCCGGCAAGCCGCTCGGCATGCGCATCGCGGGCGAACGCGTCGTTTTCTTCCGGGACGCCTCCGGCAAGGCCGCCGCCCTCATTGACCGCTGCCCGCATCGCGGCGTCGCGCTCTCGCTCGGCCGGGTGAAGGACGGCGAGATCGAATGCCCCTTTCATGGCTGGCGGTTCGACGGCGCCGGACGCAACTGCCACGTCCCCTGGAACCCGGACGCCAGGCGAGAGACGCTCGGCGCTCACGCTTTGCCGGTGCGCGAGGTGGCGGGGCTGCTCTGGCTCTACACGGGCTTTGCGCCGCCCGCCGAACCCGATGTCACGCAAACCCTCTTCGAGCCCGGGGTCGCCGTCTGCGCCCAATCCGTGCTCTGGACGGCGCATTGGACGCGGGTGATGGAGAATATGCTCGACATGCCCCATCTGCCTTTTGTGCACCGCAAAACAATTGGCAAGGACATGCAGAAAGTCGCCGGCGGCCGCATGGAGCTGGCCTGGGAGGATCGCACCTATGGCGGGCGCATCTCCAGCAAGGTGGACGGCGTTCCGCGCCCCGGCGCGCTGGAATATCGCTTCCCCAACGTCATGGAGCTCTTCATCGACCCGCCGGGCAAGCGGCTGCGCCTGATGGTCGCCTGCATCCCCGAGGACGAGAACGCCACGCGCCTGCTGCTGCTGACGGTGCGCAACTTCGCCCGCTCGCCCTTGCTCAATCCCGTCTTCCGGCTCCTCAACCGGCGCATCGCCAATGAAGACAGGGCGATCGTGGAATCCTCGCTTCCGTCGCATGTCCCGCCGCCCGGGGAAGAGGTTTCGGTGCGCACCGATGCGCCGACCCTCGTCTTCCGCCGTCTCTATCGCATGAAGCTCCTCGGCGGCGCCGCGGAGCCGCCTGCCGCCTCCCGCGTGGCGGACGCGCCGACCGCATGACAATGGATACGATTTTCGCGCTGGGCACGGGAGCCGCCCGCTCCGCGATCGGCGTGATCCGGCTGTCGGGGCCCCGTGTGCGGCAGGCGCTTGACGACTTCGCCGGGAGCCTCCCCGAGCCCCGGGTAGCGCGGTTTACCGCCTTTCGCGATCCAGCGAGCGGCGAGATGCTCGATCAGGGGCTCGCGCTCTTCTTCCCCGCCCCCCATTCCGCCACGGGCGAGGACTATGCCGAATTTCAGATACACGGAGGCCGCGCCGTAATCGACGGCCTGCTCGGCGCCCTCGCGCGGCGTCCCGGGCTTCGTATGGCCGAGCCCGGCGAATTCGCCCGCCGGGGCTTCGCCAACGGCAAGCTCGACCTGTCTCAGGCCGAGGCGCTCGCCGATCTTGTCGATGCGCAGACGCAGGCGCAGTGCCGCCAGGCGCTGCGCATCGCCAGCGGGGCCTTGCGCCGGCAGATCGAGGGCTGGCGCGCCGCATTGATCGACGCCCTCGCCCTGGTCGAAGCCGAGCTGGATTTCAGCGACGAGGCGGATGTCGGCCCCTTCAATGCCAAGAGACTGCGCGCAATTCTCGCCCCGACATATGCCGAGATGCTGGCGGCGCTTCGGACCGCGCCTGCCTCGGAGCGGATGCGCGAGGGCTTTCTCGTGATGATCATGGGCCCGCCAAACGCCGGCAAATCGACCCTGCTCAACGCCCTCGCCCGACGGGACCTCGCCATTGTGTCGCCGACGCCCGGCACGACGCGGGACATGATCGAGGCCCATCTCGACCTCGACGGCCTGCCTGTGACCTTCGTCGACACGGCCGGGTTGCGGGAGGCGGCCGACGAGATTGAACGGATCGGCGTGGACCGCGTGCTGGAACGGGTGGAGACGGCGGACCTCGTGCTGTGGCTTTCGGCGGGCGGCGCTGAGGCTTTCAACGAATCGGCTTCTGGCGCAGATGTGCTGCGGGTCGCCAGCAAGAGCGATGTCTCGCCCGCGCCGCCAGGATGGCTTGCGCTTTGCGCGACAAGCGGCGCGGGGTTGGATAGTTTGTTGCGAGAAATCTCGCCCCGGGCCGGAGCGCGGCTTGGCGACGGCGCCTCAGCGCTTTTCATACGGGAGCGGCATCGGGTGGCGGCCGAATCGGCGGCCGCGTCCGTGGAATCGGCACTTGCCCTGGAAAAAGACTTGGAATTTATCGCAGAGGATTTACGTTCCGCGGCGCGCTCGCTGGGGCGCATCGTCGGCGCGGTGGATGTCGAGGACGTCCTCGACGTCGTTTTTTCGCGGTTCTGTATCGGTAAGTAAGGCGGGCTGTTTCACGTGAAACAGGGGATGGACTTCGATGTCGTCGTCGTGGGCGGCGGCCATGCGGGCTGCGAGGCCGCGGCGGCCGCCGCGCGCCTTGGCGCGCGTACGGCGCTGGTCACCCATTCACGCGCGACCATCGGCGCCATGTCCTGCAACCCCGCGATCGGCGGGCTTGGCAAGGGCCAGCTCGTCCGCGAGATCGACGCGCTGGACGGGCTGATGGGGCGCGTCGCCGACAAGGGCGGCATTCAGTTCCGGGTGCTGAACCGCTCGAAGGGACCGGCCGTGCGCGGGCCGCGCGCCCAGGCGGATCGCAAGCTTTATCGGCAGGCCATGCTTGCCGCCATCCAGGCCGTCGACAATCTGTCGGTCATCGAAGCTTCGGTCGAGGATCTTCTTGTCGAAGGCGACCGTGTCTGCGGCCTTCGCACTGGCGCGGGCGACGAAATCCGCGCTGGCGCTGTCGTCATCACGACCGGGACTTTTCTTGGCGGCGTGATCCATATTGGCGACGAGCGCATCCCGGCCGGCCGCATGGGCGATCCGCCCGCGCTCGGGCTGTCGCGCCGGCTGCGGGCTGCCGGCTTCGCCGTTTCCCGGCTCAAGACCGGAACGCCGCCGCGCCTCGACGGCAAGACCATCCGCTGGGAGGAGCTGGAGAAGCAGCTCGGGGACGAGACGCCTGAGCCCTTTTCAACGCTCACGCCCCGAATCGAAAATCCCCAGATCGCCTGCGCCATCACCCGCACGACCACGCGCGGGCATGAGATCATCCTCGCCGATCTGCATCGCTCGCCGCTCAAGACCGGCGCCATCTCCGGTCCCGGCCCGCGCTACTGCCCCTCGATCGAGGACAAGGTGACCCGCTTTGGCGACCGCGACGGGCATCAGATTTTTCTGGAGCCGGAGGGGCTCGACGACGACACCGTCTATCCCAACGGGATTTCGACATCCCTTCCCCTCGTCACGCAGGAAGCCTTCATCCACTCCATCCCGGGGCTGGAGGCGGCGGCGATCCTGCGGCCGGGCTACGCGATCGAATATGACTATGTCGATCCGCGCGAGTTGTGCGCGAACCTCGAGACCAAGCGGCTGAAGAGGCTGTTTCTCGCCGGCCAGATCAACGGCACGACCGGCTATGAGGAGGCGGCCGCTCAGGGTCTCGTCGCGGGGCTCAACGCGGCGCGCCTCGTCGCGGGCCTGTCGGCCGTCCTCTTCGACCGCGCGGAAGCCTATCTCGGCGTGATGATTGACGATCTCGTCACGCGCGGGGTGAGCGAGCCCTATCGCATGTTCACCTCGCGGGCGGAATATCGGCTCTCGTTGCGGGCCGACAATGCGGACGAACGGCTCACGCCGCGGGGGATCGATCTTGGCTGCGTCGGCGTGCAACGGCGCACGGTCTTCGCGGCCCGCGCCGAAAAGCTGGCCCGCGCCCGCGCCTTGCTCGAGAGCGTGTCGCTCACCTCGGCGGCCGCTCTGAAGCAGGGCTTGCCGGTCAATCAGGACGGCCAGCGCCGCAGCGGCTTCGGCCTTCTTGCGCTGCCCGCCATGTCGGTCGCACGACTAAAGGAGATCTGGCCGGAGCTCGGAGACATCGATCCCCTCACGGCCGAACGCATCGAGACCGATGCGCGCTATGCCGTTTATCTCGATCGCCAGCAGGCGGACATCGACGCCTTCCGGCGCGACGAGCAGCTCTCCCTGCCGGAGTCGATCGACTATGAATCTATCTCCGGGCTTTCCTCGGAATTGCGCGGCAAGCTGGCTTTCCTGCGTCCGCGCACGCTCGGCCAGGCGCAGCGCATCGATGGGATGACCCCCTCCGCCCTCACCCTTCTCGCTGCCCGGGCGCGTCGCGCGTGAGCCATGCCCGCGCGGCTGCGTTCGAGCTGGTCCCGGCGTTGCGTCGAATCGAGGACGAGCTAGCGATCTACGAAGATCTGCTTCGACGCTGGCAGTCGAAGATCAACCTCGTCGCGCCCAATACGATCGACGCCGTCTGGGTCAGACACTTTGCGGATTCCGGGCAAGTCCTGGAGGCCGCGCCGGAAGCGCGGGTCTGGGCCGATGTCGGCTCGGGCGCCGGCTTTCCGGGCCTGGTGACGGCGCTTCTCCTGAAGGACCGGCCCGGAGCAAAAGTTCATCTCATCGAAAGCGATCAACGCAAGGCCGCTTTTCTGCGGGCTGTTTCACGTGAAACACGAGCGCCGGCCGAGGTCCACGCCGAAAGGATCGAGAAGGCGCTCCCGAGCCTTGTGGGCGAAGTCGAAGCGATCAGCGCCCGCGCCCTGGCTCCCTTGGCCCGCCTTGTGGATATGGCGCGTGAACCTCTGGATAAGGGCGCGATAGCGGTGTTTTTGAAGGGCGAGGAGTGGCTCGACGAATTGACCGCGGCCGAGCCGCTGAGTAGTTTCAGGTTCAAGACAATTCCGAGCCGCACCCATCCGCGGGCCAGATTGATCGTCGTCAATTCACCTTCTGAGGCCGATTTTGACCGGACAGACTAATGGGCCGCGCGTGCTCGTGCTCGCCAATCAAAAAGGCGGCGTCGGCAAGACGACGACCGCCATCAATCTGGGCACCGCCCTTGCGGCCGTCGGAGAGGAAGTGCTCGTCGTCGACCTCGATCCGCAGGGCAACGCCTCCACCGGCCTCGGCGTAGAGCGTCGCAACCGGAAGATCTCCACTTATGATGTGCTGCTTGGCGAATCGAGCCTGGCCGACGCGATTGTTCCGACCGTTGTGCCGCGCCTGTCGATCGCGCCTTCGACGCTCGATCTTCTGGGCGTCGAACTCGAAATCGCAGGCGACAAGGACCGCGCCTTTCGACTGAAGCGCGCGGTGGCGGAGCTCGTTTCGGCCGAGCAGCATGGCGGCAAGCGCTACGACTATGTGCTGATCGACTGCCCGCCCTCGCTCAATCTGCTGACCATAAATGCGCTGGCCAGCGCCGACGCCGTCGTCGTGCCCCTGCAATGCGAATTCTTCGCGCTCGAGGGCCTCTCCCAACTGCTCTCCACGGTCGAGCAGGTGACGCGCACGCTGAACCCCAAGCTTTCCATCCACGGCGTCGTGCTGACCATGTACGACCCGCGCAACAATCTCGCGACCCAGGTCGCGGCCGACGTGCGCCGTTTCATGGGCGACAAGGTCTATGAAACGATGATCCCGCGCAATGTGCGCGTCTCCGAGGCCCCCTCGCATGGCAAGCCCGTGCTGCTTTACGATCTCAAATGCTCGGGCAGCCAGGCCTATCTCAAGCTCGCCTCGGAAGTGATCCAGCGCGAGAAGCGGCTGCGGGCGGCCTGAAGCCGGACTGAGCCCTAAGGAGTTTTTTATGGTGGAAGAACCGCGCCGCCGGCTTGGCCGAGGCCTGGCCGCCCTCTTGGGCGACGCCGGCGAAGACGCGCCGGCCGAGCGCCCGCGTGGCCAGCGCAAGGTTCCGATCGAGTTTCTGCGCCCCAATCCGCGCAACCCGCGTCAAACCTTCCGGGAGGACGATCTCGCCGATCTCTCCAATTCGATCCGGGAGAAGGGAATCATTCAACCCATCGTGGTGCGCGCCATCCCGGGCGTTGCGGATGCTTATGAAATCATCGCCGGCGAGAGGCGCTGGCGGGCGGCGCAGGCCGCAGGCCTCGCCGAAGTGCCGGTGGTCATTCACGAGGCCGACGACAAGGAGGCCCTCGAACTCGCCATCATCGAGAATGTCCAGCGCGCCGACCTCAACGCCATCGAGGAGGCGAAAGGCTATGAGCGCCTCGGGGCCGACTTCGGCTATTCGCAAAGCGAGATCGCCAAGATCATCGGCAAGAGCCGCTCGCATGTCGCCAATACGCTGCGTTTGCTGAATCTGCCCGAGGGGGCGAAGACGCTGCTGAAGGACGGCGCGATTTCAGCGGGTCACGCGCGGGCGCTGCTCGCGCTGGACAATTCCGAGGGCGTCGCCAGGCGGATCGTCGAGGAGGGGCTGAGCGTACGCGACGTCGAGGCGATGGCGCAGGCGGCCTCGCCCGCGAGGGACTCGGCGGACCGGAAGACGAAGGAAAAGGACGCAGACACCCGTGCGCTGGAAAAGACGCTCGCCGACGCCCTCGGCATGTCGGTGGACATCAAGATTCAGGGCGAGCGGGGCGAAGTCCGCATCCTCTACCGGTCGCTCGACCAGCTCGACGCCATCTGCAGGCTGCTGAGCAACTGACCGCAAGCGCGGCTCAAAGGCAAATAAAAAACCGGCCCCCGCAAGAGGGCCGGTCTTTTTCGTGCGATCCTTGCGAGGATCAGAACGGCAGGATTTTCGGAACGCCCCAGTCCGCGCCGAAGCGATAGGTCAGACCGGCCGAAACGACGATCGGATTGATCTTGACGGCGAGATCAAGCGGAACCGAGAGGACGCCCAGTCCGGGAGCGGCCGGAACGACGGCCGTCGCCCAGACATGCGCGTTCGGCTCCATCATGATGTATTTGACGTCGACGTTCACGCCCCAGCGGTCGTTGAACATGTAGTCGGCGCCAGCCTGGCCCACCACGCCCCAGGACGGGGTGATGGATGCGGCCGTGGCCGTGACGATGGCGTTCACGCCCGGCAGGGCCGGCAGCGGCATCGGGAAGGACTGGTTGCCCGGACGGGTGCCCCAGAAGGCCGTGAAGTTCACGCCGACGCCGAGATAGGGCTGGAAAGCGCCGAAGTTCGTGAAGTGATACTGCAGCAGCAGGGACGGCGGGAACACCCAGGACTTGATGACGCTCGCGCCCTGGATCGGGCCGACGCCGGTCACATGGTGGTTGGAGACGCAGCAGATCGCCTCGATCGCCCAGTTCTTCGAGAGGAACCAGGAGAAGTCGATCAGCGGCTGGTAGGAGTTGCTGATGCTCGTGCTGGCGCCGAGGAATCGGCTGCCGGGGCCAAAGCTGTAACCCGTCGCCTGAAGGACCGTCTGGCCGCCAAGATAGCTGCCGGTGCCGCGGTCGAAGATGCTCGCAGTGCCTTCGGTCGGAATGACCGCGCCAAACTTCAGGCGAACCTGAAAGGGATGGAACGGCTCGACCGGCGGCGGCGGCGGCGCCTTGTAGCTCGGAAGATCAGCAGCCTGAGCGGAGACGGCAGCGGCCCCCATAACAATTGCGGCCATCGCGCCGCGCACAAAATCCCTCATCGGAACCCCCGTATGAATTCTCTCTTCAGCCAGACGGTCGACGCCGTCGCGCCGAGTCGCAGTGAAGTTGCTATGGTTTTACGCAAGTCGGATTGACAAATATCAATGAATGGAGTGGTTGGCGTTCATTCTTTCCCAATGTGACCATTGAGCAACATTTTTGGGCTGTTGCCTTGCAGCACGGCGAGCGTTAATCGAGAAGGGGTCAAACGCCCGTGACTCCCCAGAAAATCCGGCGCATACAGCGCCACGCCGGCGCCCAAAAAAGCGTCGTCTCTGCCGCAAGGTGCGACACTCTTGACTGCAAGCCACTCCCACGCCGAACCGCAGATCAACGCCGAGATCGCCGCCGCCCACGGCCTGAAGCCCGACGAATATGACCGGATTCTGGCGCTCATCGGCCGCACGCCGACATTCACCGAGCTTGGCATCTTCTCGGCCATGTGGAACGAGCACTGCTCATATAAATCCTCGCGCATCCACTTGCGGAAGCTGCCGACCAGGGCCCCCTGGGTGATTCGCGGCCCCGGCGAGAACGCCGGCGTCATCGACATTGGCGACGGCGACGCGTGCATTTTCAAGATGGAGAGCCACAACCACCCCTCCTACATCGAGCCCTATCAGGGCGCGACGACGGGCGTGGGCGGCATCCTGCGCGACGTTTTCACAATGGGCGCGCGCCCCATCGCCTGCCTGAACCTGCTGCGCTTTGGCAGGCCCAGCCATCCCAAGACGCGCCATCTCGTTTCCGGCGTCGTTGCGGGCGTCGGCGGCTATGGCAACAGCTTCGGCGTGCCCACCGTCGGCGGCTCCACCGAATTCGACGCCTCCTATGACGGCAACATCCTCGTTAACGCCATGGCGGTGGGTCTCGCCCGCACAGACTCGATCTTTTATTCGGCAGCCGCAGGCGTCGGAAATCCGATCGTTTATCTCGGCTCCAAGACGGGGCGCGACGGCATTCACGGCGCGACCATGGCCTCGGCCTCGTTTGAAGCCGACGCGGAAGAGAAGCGCCCGACCGTCCAGGTCGGAGATCCCTTCTCGGAAAAGCTCCTGCTCGAGGCCTGTCTGGAGCTGATGGCGTCCGGCGCCGTGATCGCCATTCAGGACATGGGCGCCGCTGGCCTTACGTCTTCGGCGGTCGAGATGGGCGCCAAGGGCAATCTCGGCATCGAGCTCGATCTCGACGCCGTGCCCTGCCGCGAAGAGGGCATGACCGCCTATGAGATGATGCTCTCGGAGAGCCAGGAGCGCATGCTCATGGTGCTCAAGCCCGAGCTGGAGGAGCAGGCCGAGGGCATCTTCCGCAAATGGGGGCTCGACTTCGCCATCGTCGGCAAGACGACCGACACGCTGCGCTTCGTCGTGAAGCACAAGGGCGAGGTGAAAGCCGATCTCCCCATCAAGGAATTGGGCGACGAGGCGCCGCTTTACGATCGCCCATGGGTCGAGACGCCGAAGCAGCCCGTGATCGACCCGGCGTCAGTGACGCCGCCAATGTCGAACCGCGATGCGCTGCTCAGACTCCTCGGCACGCCGAACCTGTGCTCCAAGCGCTGGGTCTGGGAGCAATATGACCATCTCATTCTCGGCAACAGCGTCCGCCAGCCCGGCGGCGACGCCGCGGTGATTCGCGTGAAGGACGGGCCGAAGGGACTCGCTCTCACGACCGATGTCACAGCGCGCTATTGCGCGGCGGACCCGGTCGAGGGCGGCAGGCAGGCGGTGGCCGAATGCTGGCGCAACATCACCGTGCGCGGCGCGACGCCTTTGGCGCTCACCGACAATCTCAATTTCGGCAACCCCGAGCGGCCCGAATATATGGGCCAGTTCGTCGGCTGTCTGCAGGGCATCGGCGAGGCCGCGGGCGCGCTCGACTTCCCGATCGTCTCCGGCAATGTCTCCCTCTACAACGAAACGCAGGGCGCGGGCATTCTGCCGACCCCGGCGATCGGCGGCGTCGGAATCATCGCGGATGTCGCGAAATCAGCGCCGACCGGCTTTGTCCGAGACGGCGAGATGATCCTTCTCATTGGCGAGACCAGGGGCTGGCTCGGCCAGTCCGCCTATCTCGCCGATGTCTGCGGCCGCAAGGAGGGCGCGCCGCCGCCTGTCGATCTTTCAGCCGAGCGACGCAATGGCGAATTTGTCCGCGAACTCGTCCTCGCCGGCCGCGTGACCGCGGCGCATGATCTTTCCGACGGCGGGCTTGCGGTGGCCGTTGCGGAAATGGCTATCGCCGGAGGAATCGGAGCGACGATCGCCGTCCTTCCCGCCGGACCGGCGCATGCCGCGCTCTTTGGCGAGGATCAGGCCCGTTACCTTGTGACCGCGCCTTCCGCGGAAGAGGCGAAAGCCATCAGCGACGAAGCGGCGGCGCGGGGCGTGCCCGCTATGGCGCTTGGCGGGACCGGCGGCGACGCCTTGATCCTCCCGGGCGAGGCGCCGATATTGCTGTCGCAACTGCGCAATGCGCATGAGGCGCCGCTTCCGGCCTATATGGCCGGAGACGACGGGGTCTTTTCCGACAATTCATGACGCAAAGAGGACGAATGAAATGCCCATGCCCGCCGCTGAAATCGAACGTCTCATCAAGGCGGCGATTCCCGATGCGCAGATCGAGCTGACCGCGCTCGTCAATGACGACGACCATTGGGCGGCGACTGTCGTCTCCGAATCCTTCCGCGGCCTCACCCGCGTGAAGCAGCACCAGATGGTGAACGCCGCATTCGGCGGCCGTCTCGGCGGCGAATTGCACGCGCTGCAACTGACGACGCGCGCGCCCTGACCCCCACTTCTCAACCGGCGCCTTGAACGCCGTATGAAAGGCAGAGTGAATGACCAACGTGAACAACCGCATCAAGAGCGAGATCGAATCCTCCGACGTCGTGCTCTTCATGAAGGGCACCCCGCAGGCGCCGCAATGCGGCTTCTCCATGCAGGTGGTGCAGATACTCAACCACCTCGGCGTGCCCTACAAGGCGATCAACGTCCTCGCCGACGGCGAAATCCGGGAAGGCATCAAGGCCTTTTCAAACTGGCCGACCATCCCGCAGCTTTATGTGAAGAACGAATTCATCGGCGGCTGCGACATCACCCGCGAGATGTTTCAGTCGGGCGAACTGACGGCTCTCCTCGACAAGGAAGGCGTTCCGCACACCCAGGCCGGCAAGGCCTGAGAGCGCCGGCGGCTCACGGCATAGCGGCAGGTTGCATGCGCGTCGTTCCCGGGAGGGACGGCGCGCATTCGTTTTTTCGATAGGTTTTACCGGGCGCGCCTCAGTCATGTTGCGTCCGCAAATGGGGCCACAGCAGGGGGAGGTGTCCTGCACTTTTTTATGACAGACGAATGACACACACTCCTTCCTACAGACGCCGAGGGTCGCGCGACTACGCCGAGCCCGGCAGGGCGCTCTGAAATGGAGGAAGCCATGTCCCGTAAATTCATTTTTGCCGCCGCGACTCTTGGCGTCGTTCTGACGTCGGCCCCGGCCTTCGCTTATGATCGCTACTACGATTTCGGCGAAGTCTGGGGGCGCTCGACGCAGCAGCATCGTCGCGATGAGGCGCTGAGCGCAACGCCCCGCGACGTCACGCGCCACCAAACGCCGAATGTTTATCGCCCCGGAGCCCATGACCCCTCGGGCAACATCATTCTCGAAGGCGCCATGTGACATTCGTTCCCGTCGGGCGATTCGAACCGGCCAGGTAAGAGGTGAAGCGAAGCCCCGGCGGACCGCCGGGGCTTTGTTTTTTGGGCTTTAAATTCGTGCCGATCGGCCGATCCGCCTCTGTCTCGTCATGCTTTGGCGAAATATTTTTGCTGTGCAGCGCAGCACATGCGAGGCGGCGCCTTCGCCATAGCGCTGCACTGGACCCATGCCGACAACCTGTATTTACGTATATATACCTCGGTTTTATCTATGCATTGGCTTGTCCGGTTTCCGCATTTGATTTCGGATGCATACTGCGTAACTGTCGAACCATGAGCCCAAGACAAATACGGCCGCGCCTTTCGGGCCCGATGGCCGGCAGATGACGCTTCCGCTCGCCTTGACGCAGGGGGATCCTTCCGGGATCGGGCCGGAGCTGACGCTCAAGGCCTATGCAGCGCGCCAGTCGGCGGGGCTGCCCCCGTTCTTCCTTATCGCTGATCCCACCCATCTCGCGCGGGTCGCCGCCGCGCTGTCGCTCGACGTTCCGCTGGAGGAAACCAGTGCGTCGCAGGCGGCGGCAGTCTTTTCCCGGGCGCTTCCCGTCGTAGCCGTCGGCGTCGCGGCGCAAGGCGGTTTCGGCAAGCCCGAGACGTCGGACGCGGCGTCCACGATCCGCTCGATCGAGCGCGCGGTTGAAACCGTCGTGACCGGCGAAGCGCGCGCCGTCGTCACGAACCCGATCGCAAAGTCCGTCCTTTACGCCGCGGGTTTCTCCCATCCCGGCCATACGGAATTTCTCGGCGAGCTGACGCGCCGTCACTACGGCGGCGGCCAACACGCGGTGATGATGCTCTGGTCGGAGGAACTCGCCGTCGTGCCGATCACAATCCACATCGCGCTCAACGAGGCGCCGCGGCGGCTGACGCGGGAACTGATTCTGGAGACAGGGCGGATCGTCGCCCATGACCTTCGCACGCGCTTTGGCGTCACGCATCCGCGTCTCGCCTTCTCGGGCCTCAATCCCCATGCGGGCGAAAACGGTGCGCTCGGGCGCGAGGAGATCGAGACCATCGCGCCGGCGATCGAGGAATTGCGCGCGCAAGGCATAGACGCGCGCGGGCCTTTCCCCGCCGACACCATGTTCCATGCGGCGGCGCGCAAAACCTATGACGTCGCGCTCTGCCCGACACATGACCAGGCGCTCATTCCCATCAAGACGCTCGCTTTCGACCGGGGCGTGAATGTCACGCTGGGCCTGCCCTTCGTGCGCACCTCGCCCGACCACGGCACAGCCTTCGACATCGCCGGCAGAGGCGTCGCCGATCCCACGAGCCTCATCGAGGCGATCAAGCTTGCGGGGCGGATGGCCGCGTGATCGACGATCTGCCCCCTTTGCGCGACGTCGTCACGCGCCACGGGCTCGACGCCAAAAAAACGCTCGGCCAGAATTTTCTTTATGACCTCAATCTCACCAGCCGCATCGCGCGCGCCGCGGGCCCGCTCGAAAACGCAACTGTCGTCGAGATCGGTCCTGGGCCCGGCGGCCTCACGCGTGCGCTGCTGGCGCAGGGAGCGCGTGTCGTCGCGATCGAACGCGACCAGCGCTGCCAGCCGGCGCTCGCGGAGATCGCCGCCCATTATCCCGGGCGCCTTACCGTCGTCGAAGGCGACGCGCTGGAGATCGACGTGGCGGAACTGGCGCGCATGCATGGGACGCAGGGTCCGGCCCGCATCTGCGCCAACCTCCCCTACAATGTCGCAACCGCCTTGCTGACGCGCTGGATCGAGGCCGAGCCCTGGCCCTCGGTCTTCGATCGCTATGTTCTGATGTTCCAGAAGGAGGTGGCTCTCCGCATCGTCGCCACGCCGGCCCAACGCTCTGATTACGGCCGTCTCGCCGTGCTCTGCGGCTGGCGAACGAAGGCGCGGATCCTGTTCGACGTCTCTCCGTCGGCCTTCACGCCGCCGCCGAAAGTTACGTCCTCGATCGTGGAGCTCGTCCCCAATCCAGCCCCCTTGCCCTGCGATCCGGGCGCCCTCTCGCGGGTCGCCCAGGCCGCCTTCGGCCAGCGGCGCAAGATGCTGCGCCAGAGCCTCAGGAGCCTCGGCGTCGACGCCGGCGAGATGCTGGCGCACGCAGGCATCGCGGAGACGAAGCGGGCAGAGGAGATCGAGGTCGCGGGCTTCGTCGCGCTCGCCGACGCCTTCGCCGCTCAGCGGCCCACGAAAGCCTCCGCAAGATAGTCGCGCAAAGCGGCGGCGTTGTTCATCTCCTCCTCGCGCGCCGCAAAGACGAGCGTCACAGGCCCCTTGCGCGCCAGCTTCTGGACGGCCTCGATCTCCTCCCGCGCCCGCGGCCGCCCCAGCTCCTCGCGGAAGCGCTTGAGAAATTCTTCCCAATGCTCGGGCTTGTGGGCGAACCAGCGGCGCAATTCATGGCTTGGCGAAAGATCCTTGGCCCAGAAGTCGATTGCGGCCCTGTCCTTGGTCAGGCCGCGCGGCCACAGGCGATCGACGAGGACGCGGGTTCCGTCGTCGGCGGCTGGAGGGTCGTAGACTCGTTTGATGTCGATGATCGGCATTCAAGCGCAGATAGCGCTCGTTCGGCCGATGGCTACTCGCTGAGAAGCTTTTCCACGAAGGCTTCGATTCCGCGCTCCCGCCGCGGCCGCCTCTGGCGTTCGGCGCGCAGGATGGCGATCAGATCGTCGAAGGAGCGCTGCAGGTCGTCGTTGACGATGACATAGTCATAGTCCTTCCAGCGGGCGATTTCCTTGCGGGCGTTTTCGAGCCGCCTCTCGATCACCTCCCGCGAATCCTCGGCGCGGCGCTCGAGCCGCGCGCGCAGTTCCTTCATGGAGGGCGGCAGGATGAAGACCGTCACCGTGTCGGCGCCCATCTTCTCGCGCACCTGGCGCGTGCCCTGATAATCGATGTCGAAGAGGCAGTCGCGCCCCTGCGCCAGGATCGCCTCCACCGGCCCGCGCGGCGTGCCGTAGAAATTGCCGTGCACCTCGGCCCACTCCAGCAGTTCGCCGGCGTCGCGCATGGCGGTGAACTGGCGCTCGTTGATGAAGCGGTAATGGATGCCGTCGACCTCGCTCGTGCGGCGCGCCCGCGTCGTGACCGAGATGGACAGGGTCAGATCGAGGTCGCGGTCCTGCAGGAGCATCCGCGTCAGCGTGGTCTTGCCGGCGCCCGAGGGCGAGGAGAGGATGAGAACGACGCCGCGGCGCAGCGGGAGGGTGTAGTCCATGGCGACTATCGGCACAGGAAGGGAAAACCGGCAATAGAAAATAGCGCGCAGCCTGGCAAGCGCCGGCGCATGCTTACTCTATGTTTTGCACCTGTTCGCGAAGCTGCTCCACTTCGATCTTGAGGTCGAGGCCAATGGCGGTGAGCGTCGCGTCGTTCGATTTGGCGCAGAGGGTATTGGTCTCCCGGCCCAGCTCCTGCGACAGAAAGTCGAGCCGCCGGCCGATCGGCCCGCCATCGGCGAGGAGCTTCCGGGCGCTGGCGATATGAGCCTCGAGGCGGTCGAGCTCCTCGCGGATGTCTGCCTTCACCGCCAGCAGCACGGCTTCCTGATGCAGTCGGGCGGGGTCGAGCCCCTCGGCTGACTCCATCAGCCGCAGTAACTGCTGGGCGAGGCGCTCGCGCACGGCCTCGGGCTGGCGGGCGGGCAGAGCGTCCGCATGCGCGGCCAGCGTCCCGATCCGGGCAAGGCGCTCTTGCAGCACGCCGGCGAGCGCCGCGCCTTCCTCCCGCCGCGAGACGAGCAGCGCAACGAGCGCTTTCTCCAGATCGTTGAGCACGCTCGATTCGAGAGCCGTGCGCTGCGCCTCGTCGTCTTCGGGCTCGACGACTTCGATGACGCCCCGGACGGCGAGAAGGCCGTCCAGCGTCGCGGGGCCGAGGTTCGAGGGCAGCGGCACGCCTTCCAGCGCGGCGAGAAGGCGGTCGAGCGCACCGCGGTTGACGCGCACATTGCCCTCCTCCTCCGCGCGGCGCGCGGTGAGATTGGCGAAAACGGAGCCGCGCGCGAGCCGCGCGGAAATGGCGGCGCGCGCCTTTATCTCCACCGCGTCGAAATTCGGCGGCGCGCGCAGGCGCAGGTCGAGCCCCTTGGCGTTGACGCTCTTCAGCTCCCAGGCGTAGCTCCACGGCCCAAGGCTGCCCTGCGTGCGGGCGAATCCAGTCATGCTGGCGACGGTCATGGGAGCTCCGGTTGCGAAGGCGCCGCCCGGGTTTAGCGGATGCTGGCGCTGGACGGAACCGTCTTGGCGGAGGTCAGATCCCAGCTGCGGTCCTTCAGCGGATCGAGCGCCGTGCCTTCCGAGGCGTCGAAGGCGCGCGGGCGCGCCCGCTCCGGGGCGGGGGCCATGGCGATCGGGGCGCCGGCGCTCGCCGGAGCGGCGGCGTCCCCGGCCGAAACTTTCTCGCCGACCGCGTCGGTCGGCAATTCGTCCGAGCCCGACGAGAGCCCGAGCTTTGCGGCGCGCGCCTTCTGCTCCGCGCGGCGGGCGGGGGAGACCGGATAGGCCGCGATGTCCGGCTCCGGCAGCGCCTTTCCGTCGGCGCTCTCACGCGCCATCATGTCCGGGCCGAGCGCGCCTTCCTCGCCTTCTTCGCCCGGCGCGGGGCCGGCGGAGGCGAGGAGTTCCGAATTGAAACCCCCGATGGTCGAACGCGGCTGCGCGGCGTCCTGCGTGAAGTAGGGCCTTGCGACCCGCAGCGGCGCGAGATGGGAAGCGGCGTCGCTGGTCGGATCCTCCAGACCGCCAAGGAAAAATGCGGCGCCGGCGGGACCATATTTGCCGAGTCGATGGGTCGACCCGTCGTCCTCGGACATGGCCCGGCCGGGCGAATAATCCTCGTGGCTCGCGTCGAGGGCGAGGAGCCGTCCGATCGGCGCCTGGGTGCGCTTGTCGCTCTTGGGCGCAGCGGGCGGGACGGCGGCGGGGACGCTCTGGTCGACGCCCGGCGCGGCGCCAGGAGCGGCGCCAGGAGCGGTTCCTGCCTTGGCCTTCTGGTCCTGCTCGATCCTGCGCCAGCTCTGGACATTGCGGGAATGCTGGTCGAGCGACTCGGCGAAGACATGCCCGCCCGTGCCGTCGGCGACGAAATAAAGGTCTCGGGTGCCGGCGGGATTGGCCGTGGCTTCGAGAGCGGCCCTGCCCGGATTGGCGATCGGACCCGGCGGCAGGCCGTCGATGGCGTAGGTGTTGTAGGGCGTCCATTTCTCGATCTCGGAGCGCAGGATGCCGCGTCCGAGCGTCGCCTTGCCGCCGACGAGACCGTAGATGATCGTGGGATCGGACTGCAGCCGCATGCCCTTGCGCAGCCGATTGACGAAGACGGCGGCGACGCGCGGGCGCTCCTCCGACTTGCCGGTCTCCTTCTCGACGATGGAGGCGAGCGTCACGAGCTCATAGGGCGAGCGCAGCGGAAGATCCCTGGCGCGTTTCGCCCAGATCTGTTCGATCAGCTTGCGCTGGTCCGCCTGCATTTTCGAGATCAGCTTGTCGCGCGGGAAGCCGCGCGGAAATTTGTAGGTCTCGGGCAGCAGCGCGCCTTCCTTCGGCGTCTCGATCACATCGCCGGTCAGGAGTTCGGATTCGCGCAGGCGCTGGACAATCTGCTCGCTCGTCAGGCCTTCGGGAATCGTCACGCTGTGCATGAGCTGCTTGCCGCCGACCAGTTCGTCGATCACCTCGCGCAGGCTGATGCGCTTTTTGAACTGATATTCGCCGGGCTTGAGCTTGCCGCGGGCGTTCTCGACGAGCAGGGCGAAATTCATCAGTCCGGGGCTGTCGATGACGCCCTCGCGCTCGAGCGCGGCGATCATCTCCGGCACGTCGCTGCGCGGCGGCAGGTAGACGATCTTGTCGGCCCCGAGCGGGCCCGGCTCCTTCAGCTTGTGCATGACCGCGATGACCCCGAAGGCGCTGGCGACGAGACCGACGAGAAGGAAGCTGAGGAATCCGCTCATGGCGGAGAGAGTGCCGTCCCGGCGCTTCTTTTTCTTCGGTGGCGGCGCAGGCGGCGCCTCCGGCTGGAGGGTCTGGTTGGCGGCGGCGCGTCGGCGGAACATGGACGCAGGCGACTCATCGGCGGACTTCGGCGGCGCAACCGGTTCTGGCGCGCGGGTTGGCGGCGGGACGATCGCAGCTTCGACGGGTTTTTGGGTTGCGGTGGGCTCTGCGGCTTCGCTGTTCAGCGCCGCCGGCGTTTCGGGCGCAGGCTCAGCGGTCGTTTTCGCCTCGTCGCGGGGCTCGGCCTTCGACTCCAATCTGGCGTCGTTCGGCGCAGCGGTCCCGTCTTCTTTGGGGGCGGTCGGCTTGTCGCCGTTTTCGTCGCTTCCAATCGTCATCACGCCAATCCAGTCACCCTGCTTCAAGCGCCGTACGCGCTTGTCGCCAAATGACTTACACTATTGGTCATTGTGGCGAATTGAGGAACGGGCGAACATGGTTAACAGGCGCGCTTCCCGGGGGGAACGCGGTTAACCGAGTTCTCCCCCGAAAGTTGTGCTGCAGCTTGGCTTTAGTCCGCGCGGCGGAAAAGCAGCGACGCATTGGTGCCGCCAAAGCCGAAGGAGTTGGACAGCGCCACATTTATCTCGCGTTCGCGGGCTTTCCCCGGCACGAGGTCGATCGCCGTCTCGACGGAGGGGTTGTCGAGGTTGCGCGTCGGCGGCGCGACGCCATGCTGCATGGCGAGGATCGTGTAGACCGCCTCCACCGCGCCGGCGCCGCCGAGGAGATGGCCGACAGCCGATTTCGTCGAGGACATGGAGAGCTTCGGCTCGTTGTTTCCGATCAGGCGCTCGACCGCCTTCAGCTCGATTTCGTCGCCCAGCGGCGTCGAGGTGCCATGCGCGTTGACATAGTCGATCTCGCTGACCGGAAGGCCGGAACGTTTCAGCGCCGCCTTCATGCAGCGATAGGCGCCGTCGCCATCCGGAGTGGGCGCCGTGATATGGAAGGCGTCGCCGGACATGCCATAGCCGATCAGCTCGGCGTAGATTTTGGCGCCCCTGGCGCGCGCGTGCTCATAGTCCTCGAGCACGACGCAGCCGGCGCCTTCGCCCAGCACGAAGCCGTCGCGGTCCTTGTCATAGGGACGTGAGGCCTCGGCGGGACGGTCGTTGAAGCCGGTGGAGAGCGCGCGGCAGGCGGCGAAGCCCGCGACGCCGATGCGATTGACCGGCGATTCGGCGCCGCCCGCGACCATGACGTCGGCGTCGCCCATCGCGATGATGCGCGCCGCGTCGCCAATGGCGTGGGTGCCCGTCGCGCAGGCGGTGACGACCGCATGGTTCGGGCCTTTCAGCCCGTGCATGATCGACACGTAACCCGCGACGAGATTGATGATGCGCCCCGAAACGAAGAAGGGCGAGACGCGGCGCGGACCCTTTTCCTTCAAGGTGAGCGAGGTCTCGTAGATGCCCCCGAGGCCCCCGATGCCGGAGCCGATGAGGACGCCGGTCGCTTCCTGCTTCTCGGGGGTGTCGGCCTTCCAGCCCGCGTCGGCGAGCGCCTGTGTGGCGGCAGCCGTCCCGTAGATGATGAAGTCGTCGACCTTGCGCTGTTCCTTGGGGTCGAACCAGTCGTCGGGATTGAACGAGCCGTTGGCGCCGTCGCCGCGCGGCACGATGGCCGCGATCTGGCAGGCGAGGTCGTCGACCTCGAACATGTCGATCCGGCGGAATCCGTGTTCGCCCGCGGCCAGACGCCGCCAGTTCGTTTCGACGCCGCAGCCCAAAGGCGACACGACGCCAAGCCCGGTCACGACGACCCTGCGCATGGCTTGCTCTCTTCAGTCATTTCAAGGACGGGTTTCGCCGCCCCGGGGCGGTTCTCGCCCTGGCGGCGCGGGCGCGGGACGCAACCAGCCGGCGCGTCCCGCAATCGGGCGGGATCAGGCCGCTTTGGTCTTCTCGAGGAACTTCACGGCGTCGCCGACAGTCAGAATAGTCTCTGCCGCATCGTCCGGAATCTCGACGCCGAATTCTTCTTCGAACGCCATCACGAGCTCGACGGTGTCGAGCGAATCGGCCCCCAGATCGTCGATGAAATTCGCCTTGTCGACGACCTTTTCGGGCTCGACGCCGAGGTGTTCGACAACGATCTTCTTCACGCGCTCGGCGACATCGCTCATTTGATTCAGTCCCTGTTGCTGTGGTGCACGCACCGATACCGGCGATGCGGGGCGATGGCCCCCGCTCGCCGTTTCCTTCAAAATTCATGCGCGCCGGCCGCGTTCCGAAGGCGCGGCGAAAATGCGCAGGCCTTTGCGGAAAGACACGGCGGCGCCGCCCCTCATGCGGCGTCGGTCTGGTAACACACTTCGATTTCGTTGGCGAGAGGGCGAAAGGCCCCCGCAGCCGTCAAAAACACGCCCCTCGCAACCCTGTTCCCGGGCAAAACGCCGCAGCCGAAACGGTCCAATCAGATCATCGCCATGCCGCCATTCACATGAAGCGTCTGGCCGGTGACGTAGCCGGCTTCCGCGCTGGCAAGATAGACGACCGCGGCGGCGACGTCCGCCCCCACGCCCAGGCGCCCGGCCGGAACGCGCGTGAGGATCGCTTTCTTCTGGTCGTCGTTGAGCTCGTCGGTCATGGGGCTTTCGATGAAGCCCGGCGCCACGCAATTCACCGTGACGCCGCGCGAGGCGACCTCATAGGCGAGCGATTTCGACATGCCGATCATGCCGGCTTTCGAGGCCGCATAATTCCCCTGGCCCGGATTGCCGGTGACGCCGACGACGGAGGTGATGCCGATGATGCGGCCGAAGCGCTTCTTCATCATGCCGCGCAGCACGGCGCGCGAGAGACGGAAGGCCGACGTCAGATTGACGTTGAGGACCATGTCCCAGTCCTCGTCCTTCAGGCGCATGAACAGCATGTCCCGGGTGAGGCCCGCGTTGTTGACCAGTATGTCGACGCCGCCCATCGCCGCCTCCGCGGCGGGAATGAGCTTTTCGGTCTCCGCCTTGTCGGCGAGGTTGCAAGGCAGGATGTGAGTCGCGCCGCCGATCTCCGCGGCGAGCGCCTCCAGCGCCTCGCGCCTCGTGCCCGAGAGGGCGACGGTCGCCCCGGATTCGGCCAGCGCGCGGGCGATGTCCTTGCCGATGCCGCCGCTCGCGCCGGTCACCAGCGCCGTCTTGCCCGTCAGATCGAACATTGCCTTCTCCTCCCGAAATGGCGTTCGGCGCATCGCGCCCGCGCTTCTCAGGTCGATCCGTTTAAAGGCGCTTTCGGCGAATGGCGAGCCCCCCGCGCGGCTGATGCGCATAAGCAGCGCTCAAGTCTATTGTACAGATACCGCGAATGCTTAGCTGTAGTTCCAATCATATAGCAAAGTTATCGTTGCTATTGCATAGTTATCGCCGTGTTGATAGTACAACACAAATAGTAAATCGTCGATTTTAACCAATTCTTGGTTGCATTGATGCGTGGGTTTTGGACAGATGCGCCTGCTTGGGGCCCGCATCGCAGGATGTCCGACAAGTCAGGACTGGTGAGGGTCACGGAACAACTGGCTTGACCATAAGGATTACGACATGAAGACAGCTCTTTCCACGATCGCCCTCGCGGCGGTTCTCGCCGCCGGCGCCGCGCAGGCCGCCGATCTTCCCGCGCGCAAGGCCCCGCCGCCGCCCATGGTTCCCCCGCCCCCGGTCATGACCTGGAACGGCTTCTACGCCGGTCTCAATCTCGGCGGCGGCTGGCAGGACCGCTCGTCCTCCAACGTCAACAACGCCTGGATGTGGGGCAATCCGGCCTTCGTCGTCCCGGGCGGGCTCCCCGGCGTGCTCCCCGTGGGCTGGGGCGGCTGGAACAACAACAACAATGGCGGCTCGGGCGGCGTCGTGGGCGGCGGTCAGATCGGCTACAACTTCCAGTTCTCGCCCTGGCTTCTCGTCGGCGTCGAGACGGACTTCCAGGGCACCAGCATCGGCAGCGGCGGCGGCGGCAACTGGGGCTGGGGCGGCGGCGCCGATCTCGCGCGCATCAACTGGTTCGGCACGGTCCGCGGCCGTCTCGGCGTGACCTTCCCCGGCTGGTCCAGCCTGCTCCTCTACGGCACCGGCGGTTTCGCCTATGGCGAGGTTCAGCGTAATTTCTGGTGGAACCAGAACAGCGCCGTGCAGACCGGCTGGACCGCGGGCGGCGGCGCCGAATGGATGTTCATGCCGAACTGGTCGGTCAAGGCGGAATATCTCTATACGGAGATGCGCGGCTCCAACCAGAACTGGGCGTTCAACCCGGGCATCGGCCTCAACAACGTCAACAATCGCACGCGCTTCCACACGGTCCGCGCGGGCATCAACTACCACTTCAATCTGTTTGGCGGCGGCTCGGCTCCGGTTCTCGCCAGCTACTGATTGAAGACGGTCCCAAGACGGGAAAAGCCCGGCCTCACGGCCGGGCTTTTTCTTTAGCGCCTGTCCGCTTCAGTAAGCGCGATAGGCGTCGAGATCGGCGGGCGTCCCGACGGAGATTCCCGTCGCGCCAGGCGCGATTCGCTTCAGAAGGCCGGCGAGCACCTTGCCCGAGCCGCATTCCACGAATTTCGTCACGCCCTGATCCGCGATGAAGGAGACGCATTCGCGCCAGCGCACCGCGCCCGTCACCTGCTGGACGAGAAGCTTGCGAATCAATTCCGGATCCGTGACCGGCGCCGCCGTGACATTGGCCACGACCGGAACCTTCGGCGCGGCGATCGTCGCGCACGCCAGCGCGGCCGCCATGGCGTCGGCGGCGGGCTGCATCAGCGCGCAATGGAAGGGCGCGGAGACGGGCAGCAGCACGGCGCGCTTGATCCCCTTTTCCTTCGCGATCTCCATGGCCTTTTCCACGGCGGCTTTGGCGCCGGAGATCACCACCTGCCCGCCGCCATTGTCGTTGGCGACCTGGCAGCAGGCCGAAAGCGAGGACGCGGCTGATTCGGCGATTTCCTTCGCCTGGTCGAGCTCCGCGCCGAGCAGCGCCGCCATCGCGCCTTCGCCCACCGGCACGGCCTTCTGCATGGCGTCGCCGCGGATGCGCAGGAGCTTCGCCGTATCCGAGACCGTGAGCGCCCCCGCGGCGGCGAGGGCCGAATATTCGCCGAGCGAATGGCCGGCGACGAAGGCCGCGTCCCTGGCGAGATCGAGCCCGCATTCGGCTTCGAGCACGCGAATCGCGGCGAGCGAGACGGCCATCAGCGCCGGCTGGGCGTTGGCGGTGAGCGTCAGCTCGTTCTCCGGCCCTTCGAACATGAGTTTCGAGAGCGCTTGCGACAGCGCCGAATCAACCTCTTCGAACACCGCGCGCGCGGGGACGAAGCTTTCGGCCAGCGCCTTGCCCATGCCCACCGCCTGCGAGCCCTGTCCGGGGAAAATGAAAGCCTTGGCCATGCGCGTCCCGCCCTCTCGTTTGCTGTCGCGCCGAGTGGCATTGGCGGGCGCGCCATGTCAAGTTTGCGCAACGTCGCGGGCAGGGATGGGCGAGGGGCGGAAATGGCCGGAAAGCTTTGCAATTGCGGATGCGGCGGCCTTGATCGGCGGGTCTTCTTCGTTGGAGCGCTATGCGTCGCAGCCACTCCGGCGCTGGCGAAGGCGGTCGTTTCCCGCCCGCGCGCCGAGGATGAAGGCTTCATGCGCATCGCGCTGGAGGAGGCGAAGAAAGGCGATTTCCCCTTCGGCGCCGTCATCGTGCGGGAAGGCAAGGCCGTGGCCACCGGCCGCAACAGCGGGATCAGGCAGAACGACCCCACGGCGCATGGTGAGATGGTTGCGATCCGCGCTTTCTGCGCCGCGCATCCGGCCGCCGAACTCAAGGGCGCGACGATCTATACGACAGGCGAGCCCTGCCCCATGTGCATGGCGGCGATCGTCTGGAGCGGATTTACGCGGGTCGTCTACGCCGCCTCGATCGAGCAGCTTGCGACGCGAATCGGCCAGATCATGCTGCCAAGCAAACGCGTCGCCGACGCTGCGCCTTTCGAGACCGTCGAGATCGCCGGCGGCGTGCTGGCGGAGGAGGCGATGGCGCTCTTCAAATAGATTGCCCGCCCCCGCGCGCTCTTTGCGGCTGTTCCCGCGAGGACGGGCGCGTCAGGGCCGAGTTATTTGCGAGGAATCTCGACCATGACCTCGTTGCGCCGGTTCCACGGCAGCGTCCAGGGGGGATCGTAGAAAGCGTAATGCGCCTCGCCCTTGGGCGAGAGGCCCTGCGCCTTCAGATGGGCGACGAGCTTCGCCTCATGCTCGGCGAGATCGTTGTCGCCGGCGACGCCCGAAAAGCGAATCGCCGCCATGCGCTTGCCCGGCGTATGGGAGAGTTTCACCGCCGGGTTTTTGGGGTGCGGCAGCGTGTCGAGCGTATGTTCCGCCGGCATGGTGAAGCGCACTTTCCATTGGTCCCCTTCGCGCGTCTGGCCGACGGGCGCGGTCATGGAGATTTTCGCGCCTTCGATTCGCGCGCCCTTCTCCTGCTCGACGGGGGCGGTCATGGCGATTTTCTGTTTGGGCGCATTGTCTCCGAAGATGTAACCGGCGAGGCGACGAAAGCCCTCATTGATGGCCGCGTCGCGCTCGCCGGCGACCGTCGTCTCGGCGACGATCTGCGGCGCGTAATCGCGTATTTCGATAGGCCCTGCGGAGGCGACCACCGAATAACGCGCATGCTCCACGTCGGAATCCGCAAGTGCGGGGGCAGCAGCGGAAAGACCGGCGAGGACGGCAAGTAAGCGCCGCATGGACTTGCTCCTTCTCTTCTCTGGGTTGAGAGATGAGGTTGGGCGGGGCGGGGGAACAGTGGCGCCGGCGCCAATGAGGGGTGGATTTTCGCCAAGCTTGGCTACTGCGCGGAAAGCTGACGGAATTGCCGGTTGTGCGCCGATAGCTTGTTGACGGATTGACACTACGAAAGAGACAATCTTGATGCTGCTACAAGGATATTTCGATGACAGCGGGAGTCACGGCGGGGAGGGGCTTTATGTTCTTGGTGGGTTTCTTGCGCCTAGTGTGAGTTGGCCCCGATTTGAAGCGGAATGGCAGAGCGTCCTGAAGAAGGAGCTAACCATCGATTATTTCAAAATGAGCGAGGCAATATCACAGCGAGGACAGTTCGACCGTTGGCCCAGTCCGCTACGCGATCAGAAAGTTTTCGAGCTTGCCGAGGTGGCGGAAAGGTGGGCTGTCGCTCGCATATCCGCGATGGTTTGGAAGGAGGACTTCGATGCTCACATCAAGGGAGCCTCACCTTGGCGCGAACTCGACAATCCCTACTTTCTTCTCTTCAATCAAATCATCGTTTTAACTGTGGGCTTCATACTGGAACTTGGCAAAAACGGGCTCGATATTAGCAATGCAAGGGTCGAGTTTGTGTTCGATGAGCAAGGGGTTTTAGGGCGAGACGCTGTGGGGTGGTGGGACGTGCTGAAGCAGGCGCTCGAACCAGAGCAGGTGCGCCTCTTGGGAGCCCCTCCAAAGTTCGGCTCCGACAAGCGGCTACTTCCGCTGCAAGCAGCAGACCTCCTTGCTTGGTCGGTTAGGAATGTCGTTGAGGGCGGGGAGAGCAATGTGCTGACGAGCGCCGTCGTCCAAACTTTGAGAAGGGTGCCGCCATACGGCGGATTTATTAGCGCAGAACAGATGCGGCAATCTCTGCCGGAGCTGACTGCAATAAGCGAACCTTATTGGCACCGATAGCTACAGGACAAACTAGACACTCCCTAGCCCCGCCCGCACTCACCGGCGCCCGCCCTACCCCCCCTTCCCCCGCACCAGCTCCTCCACAACCCCCGGGTCCGCCAGCGTCGACACATCCCCAAGCGCTCCAAATTCCCCTTCCGCGATCTTTCTCAAAATCCGCCGCATGATCTTGCCCGAGCGCGTCTTGGGCAGGCCCGGCGCGAACTGGATCACGTCGGGGGAGGCGATGGGGCCGATTTCCTCGCGCACCCATTTGACGAGCTCCTTGCGCAGATGCTCGGTCGGATGCGCGCCCTGCATCAGCGTCACATAGGCGTAGATGCCTTGCCCCTTCAAATCGTGCGGATAGCCGACGACCGCCGCTTCCGAGACCTTCTCATGCGCGACGAGCGCGCTTTCGATTTCCGCCGTGCCGAGGCGATGGCCGGAGACGTTGATCACATCATCGACGCGGCCCGTGATCCAGTAATAGCCGTCGGCGTCGCGCCTTGCGCCGTCGCCGGTGAAATATTTGCCGGGATAGGCGGTGAAGTAGGTCTGCGCGAAACGCTCGTGATCGCCATGGACCGTGCGCATCTGCCCCGGCCATGAATCGGCGATGACGAGATTGCCCTCGCAGGCGCCTTCCAGCACCACGCCCGCAGCGTCCACGATCTCGGGAAAGACGCCGAACAGCGGGCGCGTCGCGGAACCGGGCTTGAGCGCGGTGGCGCCGGGAAGGGGCGCGATGAGCACGCCGCCGGTCTCCGTCTGCCACCATGTGTCGACGATGGGGCAGCGCCCCTCGCCGACGACGCGGTGATACCATTCCCAGGCTTCGGGATTGATGGGTTCGCCCACGGAGCCGAGAAGCCGCAGCGTCTTGCGGCTTGTCTTCTTCACCGGCTCTTCGCCTGCGGCCATCAGCGCGCGGATCGCGGTCGGGGCCGTGTAGAAGATGTTCACGCCATGCTTGTCGACGACCTCCCAGAAGCGCGAGACGCTCGGGTAATTCGGCACGCCCTCGAACATCAGCGTCGTCGCGCCATTCGCCAGCGGGCCGTAGAGAATATAGCTGTGGCCCGTCACCCAGCCGACATCCGCCGTGCACCAGTAGATGTCGCCGGGGCGATAGTCGAAGACGAGTTCATGAGTCATCGCGGCGTAGACGAGATAGCCGCCCGTCGTATGCAGTACGCCCTTGGGCTTGCCGGTGGAGCCGGAGGTGTAGAGGATAAAGAGCGGGTCTTCCGCGCCCATCTCCGCATATGGGCAATCGGCGGGGACAGACGCCGCCTCGTCCTCGTAGCGGAAGTCTCGGCCTTCGACCCAGTCGACATCGGCGCCGGTTCGCGTGACGACGATGACGCTCTTGGCGGAGACCTTCTCCAGCGCGGCGTCGACATTGGCTTTGAGCGGCGCCTTGCGCCCGCCGCGCAGCCCCTCGTCGGCGGTGACGATGACGGCCGATTGCGCATCCTCGATTCGCCCCGCCAGCGCCTCGGGCGAGAAGCCGCCAAAGACCACCGAATGAACGGCGCCGATGCGCGCGCAGGCCAGCATGGCGTAGGCGGCCTCGGGAATCATCGGCAGATAGATGGTGACGCGGTCGCCCTTCTCGACGCCGTGTTTCTTCAGCACATTGGCGAAGCGGCAGACATGTTCGTGCAGTTCGCGATAGCTGATGCGCTTCGAGACGCCGGGGTCGTCGCCCTCCCATATGATCGCGGTCTGACCGGCGCGCCCGGCGAGGTGCCGGTCGATGCAATTCATCGCGACATTGGTGGTTCCATCCTCGAACCACCGGATGGCGACATTGTGCGGATCGAAGCTCGTATGTTTCACCCTGGTGAAGGGCCTTATCCAGTCGATGCGCTCCGCTTCGCGCGCCCAGAAGGCGCCCGGGTCCGTGCGCGAAAGTTCGTAAAGCGCGCGATATTCGTCTTCGTTGACGCGCGCGTTTTTCCAGTCGTCGGGGACGGGGTAGAGTTTCTCGGACATTGTTTCCTCGCTTGGTCCCCGATCTTCAGTCAGGCGTCGTCACGTGATCCGGCGGAGCGCTCGTTTCCCTCGCCGCCCGCGCCAGCTCCACATTGTGCTGCATGCGCTTCATCATGAGCCGCATCAGATAGAATCCGAACTGCGGGTTTTGCGCGGCGAGCTCCAGAAGCGCGTCGTAGCGCACGCAAAGGAGTTCGATGTCCGTTGCGGCGACGGCGGTGGCGGTGCGGCGATTCTCCTCGGTGAAGAGCCCCATCTCGCCGAAGAAGGCGCCGGCCGTGAGCGTGACGCCGGGCTCGCGCAGCAGGATCTCTCCCTTCACAAGAATGTAAGCCTCTTCCGAGAGGTCGCCCTTGCGGTGGAGCGTGAAGTCCCTGGGCAGCTTCACCGGCTTCATGTAGGGGCGCAGCCATTCATAGTCGAATTCGCCTCCGGCCGCGGCGCTCGTCGCCTGTCGTACGTCGGAGATCAGCCGTTGCATCTGATGCAGGCGGAAGACGTTGATCGGGACCATGAAGGCGTTGAGCGCGAAGAGCGGGTAATAGCCCTTGAGGAAAAAATACGCTGCGAAAAGCGCATTGGCGAGAATGGCCGCGATGCGCAGGGGGATCATCGTATTGGAGACGAAGACGAAGACATTCGCCGCCGCGGCCAGATAGCCGATCACCTCGATATGCCAGTTCCAGGGGATCATCGCGTGGCCCGAACGTCCGCTCTTTCCCGCACCTTAGCAGAAAGGCGGGATCGCTTGCGAGGGCCGGAACAGCCCCTGCGCCGCGCGCGTTGCGCCCCATTGGCCCTGAAAGGGCGATGGAGGCGGCGATGGAGACCGGAAATCAGGACGCGGGCTTGACCGCGGCGGGCGTCGTTCTGGGCGTCGGCATTGGCGGCTTCTTCGACGGGATCGTCTTTCACCAGCTCCTGCAATGGCACCATTTGCTGAGCGGGTGGCGCCTGCCCTCGAACGTCGAGAATCTCGAGGCGAACACCCTTTGGGACGGGCTATTCCATGTCCTCGCCTTCGCCTTCGTCGCAGCCGGCCTGTGGCTGCTGTGGCGCGCCGCGCGGCGGCGGCATGTCGCCTGGTCGGGGGCGGGCTTCGCCGGCGCGCTGCTGATGGGATGGGGCGGCTTCAATCTGGTCGAGGGGCTGGTGAACCACCATCTCCTCGGCCTGCATCATGTGAACGAGACCGTCCCTCCCGACCAATGGGCGTTCTGGGACTGGGGCTTCATCCTCTGGGGCGCGGTCTTTCTCGTTCTTGGCCGGGCGCTCACGCTCAGCGCGCGCCGCACGGCTCCGGTGGAGAGCCGCGCCTGATTATTCGACGTCCTCGACCTTGTCCGGCCCGCCGCCATAGATGCGCTGGGCGAGAGAGGCCTGCATGAAGTCGTCGAGCTCGCCGTCGAGCACTTCGGAGGGGGTTCCCGAGGTCACGCCGGTGCGCAGGTCTTTCACGAGCTGATAGGGCTGCAGGACGTAGGAGCGGATCTGGTGGCCCCAGCCGATTTCGGTCTTGCTGGCGGCGGCCTTGTTGGCCTCGGCCTCGCGAATCTCGAGTTCGCGCTCATAGAGGCGGGCGCGCAGCATATTCCAGGCGGTGGCGCGGTTCTTGTGCTGCGAGCGCTCGGCCTGACAGGCGACGACGATGCCGGTTGGAATATGGGTGATGCGGATGGCGGAGTCGGTCGTATTGACGTGCTGGCCGCCCGCGCCCGACGATCTATACGTGTCGATACGGCAATCCGACTCGTTGATATTGACCTCGATCCGGTCGTCCACCACGGGATAGACCCATACGGAGGCGAAGCTCGTGTGGCGCCGCGCGTTGGAGTCGAAGGGCGAGATGCGCACGAGGCGATGCACGCCCGATTCGGTCTTGGCCCAGCCGTGGGCGTTGTGGCCCTTCACCAGAAGCGTTCCGGATTTGATGCCGGCTTCTTCGCCGGCCGTCTCCTCGATCACCTCGACCTTGAACTTCTTGCGCTCGGCCCAGCGGGCGTACATGCGAAACAGCATGCGCGCCCAATCCTGGCTTTCGGTGCCGCCTGCCCCCGAATGGATTTCGACGAAAGTGTCGTTGCCGTCGGCCTCGCCGGAGAAGAGCGCCTCGATCTGGCGGCGCTGCGCGTCTTTCAGCAGCGCCTTCAGCGCCTCGATCCCTTCCTTCTCGGTCGCTTCGTCGCCGGCCTCTTCGCCAAGTTCGACGAGCGTCAGCGCGTCCTCGAGGTCGCGCGACAGCTTGCCGATCGCGCCCATCTGCTCCTCGAGCTGGGTGCGTTCGCGCATAAGCTTCTGCGCTTCCTCGGGATCGTTCCAGAAATTGGGGTCTTCGGCCTTGACGTTCAGTTCTGCGAGACGGCGGGTTGCTGTCTCGACGTCAAAGATGCCTCCTCAGCAGTCCCATGGACTGCTCGATCTGTTCCTTGAGCGCAAGCGGCTCGGCGCGCATGTTCATGTCTTTCCGCGGAAGGGGAGCCCCGTCGGTCCCGAAGTGGCGCGGAACCTATGCTCAGCGGGCGGGCCTGTAAAGCCGGCTGTTGCCGGCGCGTTCACAAATTGTGGTCCGCTGGCCGGCTGTGCCGCACCGCGTCATGGGGCCTGCTCGCATCCTCGCCTTCATTGGGGTTGGTCAACCCTAGCCAACGCATAAGGACAAGCGCCAGCGCCGACGCCGCAAAACACATGATCGTCGCGTAGAGCGTGCCGTTGCCGTTCCCTGTGAAAAGCAGATTGTCTGTGTTCATGCCGAAATAGCCGGTCACGAATGTCGCCGGCAGCAGCAGAATCGTGACGACGGTGAGCGCAAAAAGACGGTCATTGGTCTCCAGATTGAGAATCGCGTTCAGCTCGTCTTGCAGAAGACGCGCGCGCTCCTGAATGCTCGTCATCTCGCGCGCCAGCGACTCCGTGTGCTGCACGAGCCGGCTAGCTGTTTCACGAAGCGCATTGTCCGTCGCTTCGTCAGGATCGTCCTCTATGGCCTCCAATCTGGCGAGCGTGGAGACGAGGCCACCGACCTGACGGGAGAGGCGAACCGCGTCGCGTCTGGCCCGGCCGAGAAACGGTCGCGCCGCGCGCCCGCGCGAATCGATGATCAGGTCTTCGGCGTGATCGAACGCCGCGCCGATTTCCTGCGTCATGCGCACCATATCGTCGACCAGGGCGTTCGCCATGATCTCGAAGAGCGCAAAGGGCGATGCGGCGGCGACGCCCCGGCCGAGCGCGTTTCGGGTCGCCTCCACGCAGCTCATCGGGCTCCGTCGCGCCGTCACCAGAAAACTGTCTCCGATCGCGAAACGAACATAATTGGTGTGGGCGACGGTGCCGGAAAGCGTGCGTTCATGGTCGAGCAGCGCGCCGCTGACGAGCCCTTCGGAATATTCGAGATATTGATGGTCGACAGGATCGCGGAGCGCTTCCCGCGCGCTGTCGGAGAGCGCCTCGATCCGCCCGATGAGCGGCCGGGTGCGCACGTCGGTGAGGTCCATGTGCAGCCACACAAAGCCCTCGCGCGGCTTTCCGAGGCTATCGAAGTCCTCAAAGCGGCCCGGCGAGGCGTAGCCCTGCGCGTCGAAGCGGATGATCCAGAGACAGCCGGGAATGCCGGCGTCGAGAGCGTCTCTCAGGCGGTCAGGGGTCATTTCGTTCCACTCGAAAGCTATGGCGACAGGGGCGCGCGCAAGCGTGACAAGGGGATGACCGTCTAGGCTCTTGATCCCTACGTCATCACCACATTCACCGCGCTCTCCGGCAATTCCTTGCCAAAGCAGCGCTGGTAGAATTCCGCGACCAGCGGACGCTCCAGCTCGTCGCATTTGTTCAGGAAGGTGAGGCGGAAGGCGAAGCCGACATCGCCGAAAATCTCCGCGTTCTCGGCCCAGGTGATGACCGTGCGGGGGCTCATGACGGTCGAGAGGTCGCCGGCCATGAAGGCGTTGCGGGTGAGGTCGGCGACGCGCACCATCTTGTTGGCGATGTCGCGGCCTTCCTTGTTGGCGCCGTAGGACTTCACCTTGGAGACGACGATGTTGGTCTCGGCGTCATGCGGCAGATAGTTCAGCGTCGTCACGATGGACCAGCGGTCCATCTGCGCCTGATTGATCTGCTGCACGCCGTGATAGAGGCCCGATGTGTCGCCGAGGCCGACGGTGTTCGCCGTGGCGAAGAGGCGGAAGGCGGGGTGCGGGCGAATCACGCGGTTCTGGTCGAGGAGCGTCAGGCGGCCCGAAACCTCCAGCACGCGCTGGATGACGAACATCACATCCGGGCGGCCGGCGTCATATTCGTCGAAGCAGAGCGCGACATTGTGCTGGACCGCCCAGGGCAGGATGCCGTCGCGGAATTCCGTCACCTGCTTGCCGTCCTTCAGCACGATCGCGTCCTTGCCGACGAGATCGATGCGGGAGATGTGGCTGTCGAGATTGACGCGCACGAAGGGCCAGTTGAGGCGGGCGGCGATCTGCTCGATATGGGTGGACTTGCCGGTGCCGTGATAGCCCGTGACCATCACGCGGCGGTTGCGCGCGAAGCCCGCGAGAATCGCGAGCGTCGTCTGGCGGTCGAAGAGATAGTCGGGGTCGAGGTCCGGCACATGCTCGCTGCGCTCGGAGAAAGCGGGTACCTCGAGGTCCGAGTCGATCCCGAAAACCTGGCGAGCCGAGACCTTCATGTCCGGCGTGCTGTCGAGGCGCGAGCCGGATGTCATTGCTTCGACCAAAATCGTCCTCCGTCTGGCGGGGCGGTAATTCGCGCGCGACGCTGAGCGTCAGACGAGCCGCGCGGCCCTCAGCGTCTTATACGCATGAATGATCTCCCGCAATTTTTCCTCGCGGGAGCGATCGCCGCCATTGGCGTCGGGGTGGTGGCGCTTTACGAGTTCCTTGTAACGCGTCCGGATCGCCTCCGGCCCGGCGGCGTCGTCGAATCCAAGCGCGGCGAGGGCGCGCATCGTGACGGGCGAATAGCGCGGCTCGCGCTTGGGCTGGGCCGGGCGCCGGTGCATTTTCGCGCGGTTCATGCCAAGCGGGTCGGCGGTCGGCCCGCCCTCCTCGCGAAAGCCGGTCTGGCCCCGGCGCGTGCCCATCGACCAGGTCGGGCGGTGGCCCACCGTCGCGTCCTTCATGTAACGGGCGACGTCGGCGTCCTTCATCCCGTTGAAATAATTGTAGGTTGCGTTGTATTCGCGGACGTGGTCGAGACAGAAGCAGAAATATTGCCCCTCGCGCAGCCGCCCCATGGGGGCGCGAAACGCGCCTTCAGCCTCGCAGCCGGGCGAATCGCATCTGATCCCGCCCTCGCGTTTCTTCTCTTCGCGCGGCTCACGCTGCGTCCGGATGCGGTCGAAGAGGGGGGAGTTCAGGTTCATTGCGTTCCATTATGATGGCGACGCGCCCCGCCGCAAGCATTGACAGCGCTGATTTTTTTCTGCGCCAAATCTTGCAAGAGCGGCGCCCGGGGCGCACGCGCCCGCGACAAGAGAGGACCGACTATGGCGGATCAGGGTAAAGGACCTGTGGCGGCGAGCATCGAGAAGAAACTGACCGAGAGTCTCGCGCCGGTTTCCCTCACTGTGATCGACGAATCGCATCACCACGCCGGCCACGGCCACCCCGGCGACAAGCGCCACGGCAATGAAAGCCACTTCCGCGTCGAGGTCGTGAGCGCCGCCTTCGCGGGCAAGAGCCGGGTCGAGCGCCACCGCATGGTCAACGCCGCGCTGGCGCAGGAGATCGCCGAAGGCGTTCATGCGCTCGCCATCGGGGCCAGGGCGCCGGGGGAGGCCTAGCGGCTCACGCCGGCCCCCATCGCCGCGCGAGCCAGCCCGCCGTCACAAGGTCGTGCCAGGCGACGGCGCTGCCCCGCCCGTGGAACCCCAGATGGCCACCGCCCGGGGAGAAGGCCGTCTCTATGGGAGCGAGGCCCGCCCAGTCTACCGCGTCATAGCCGCTCGCCGGAATCCATGGATCGTCCATCGCATGCACGAGCAGCGTCGGGCGGTCTATGCCGCGCAGATAATTGCGGGCGGCGCTCTGCGCGTAATAGTCGTCGGCGCCGCGAAAGCCGAAGGCGGGCGCGACGAAGCGGTCGTCGAATTCGTAGATGGACCGCGCGTCCGCGATCGCCGCTGTCTGCGCGGTCGAGAGCGCCGCCCCCGGCGCCAGCGCCTCGTGCTTGAGCTCGGCCAGGAGATAGCGGTGGTAGGGGAGATTGCGCGACGCCATGATCCGCGCGCTGGCGGCCGCAAGGTCGATCGGCGTCGAAACGGCGACGGCGCCCAGCACCGGCGCAACATGGCCGCCCGCGCCCGGTTCGCCCATGAATTTCAGGACAAGATTGCCGCCGAGCGAATGCCCGATCAGGACAACGCCCTGACGGAGGCGTTCATCCGGCAATTGGCGCAGCGCCGCCGCGAGGTCTTCGGTCTTGCCGGCGTGGTAGCGGCCCTGCGAGGTCGGGCGCGAAGGCGCGGAGCCGCGCAGATTGAGACGGACGACCGACCAGCCTTCTCTCACCAGATGGCCGGCCGTCTTCATGACGTTGACGCTCGCCTCCGAGCCGGTGAGCCCGTGCACGAGAACGACGAGCGGCCGCGCCGACCCTTGCGTGGGGAGATCGAGCCGCGCCGCCAGCCGGTCGCCGTCCGGCATTTCGAGCAGCAGGCGCTCGCCGCCGGGCAGCTCCTGCGGCCGGGGGAGCAGCAGATTGCGGATGGTCTGGAGATCGGCGCCCCACCAGGGCGCGCGCTCCTCGAACGGCGGCGGGAAAGGCGAGGGGATAGACGGAATGTCCATGGACATGCGGCGGTCGCCTAGCCGAAGACCTCCACCTCCTCGCCCTTCTCCAGCCGGTCGATGATGGCGCGGCAGGCGGGGCTGAGCTTGTTCTTGTGGCGGGCGAGGCAGGCCTGCATCGGCGCGCCATAGCCGACGCCCTCGCAATGGGCCTTGCCGTCCGCGCCGCAGTCGCGGATGACGGCGCGGAGCCCGACCGCCGAGGCGGGCGTGGCGGCGAGAAGGAAAATGATTCCGGCGAGGATCGGTTTCACGCTTGTCTCCCAAAAAGCTCCGTTCAGGAACGTAGGGGCGCGCCGCCCGCGTCGCAATCGACCTCCGTCACTTCGTCGCCCAGCTCGACGCGGGCGTGGGCCAGCGAGCCGTCGTCGCGGTAGGAATAATGGTGGGAGAGCTCCACCTCGCCATAGACGAGCTTCTCGCAGGTCGCGATCCGCCCGGCCGAATCATAGGTCACGCGGAAATAGGTGTTGCGGTTGCCAAGCTCATCGGCCGCCAGCGGCTCCAACAGCTTCAGCGGCATGCGCACGCCGCTGTAGGTGAGGAAATATTTGTAGTCCGTCGCCTGCGTCATGGCGCGCTTCTCCCGTTTTTCCTTATCCGCCTTCCTTAGAAAAAATCGCGCCAGCGCCGATCCGGCATGGCGCTTGCGCAAAGCGCTCCGAACGGCCCGCAAGCGGGTCCGGTTTGTCGCATCCGCGACAGAAACCCAGGAGGAGTGCGAGAAATGAGACTAGCCGAAGCCTACGCCGGCGCGACGCAAGAACAGATCGAGGCGGCCCTCGCCGGCGGCAAGCTGATCCTCTATTCCGTCGGCCGTCCGCCGTCTCCGGACCACCCCGTCACACGCAGCTCGGTTCTCGCCGAATATGTCTTCGCGAGCCCCGCTTTCGACGACGCCAGGGCGCCGGCCTTCGCGGAAAATCCCGTCGAAGCGAAGCATGTCGGAACGCCGGGCTGGGCGCGCGCGTTTTCCGCGGACGGCGCCGTCGTCGCGGATTTCTCGGCGGGTTCGGGCGCGACGGAGATCAAGCTCGACGGAATCTCGGCGACGCCGGGCTATCCGCTGAGGGCGACGTCGCTGAACATCGCGCTGCCTGCGGAGGCCGCGACCTTCGACAAGACCGGGTTCGGCCATGTCTTCGTGACCAGTTCGGACAACGCCTATCGCAAGCTCTCCGTGCGCGGGTGATCCTGACGGGCGTCTTGACGATTTGACGACGAGAGCGTAGCGCGGGACGACCTTTGGCGTCCCGCCGCTACCATCAGGACATCCCATGGCTACGACCAAGCCCGGCGCAAAGCCGGCCAATCCGCGATTCTCTTCCGGCCCCTGCGCCAAGCGCCCCGGCTGGTCGCTGGAGAATCTGAAAGGCGCGGCGCTCGGGCGCTCGCATCGCTCAAAGGCGGGCAAAGCCAAGCTCAAGCAGGCGATCGACCTCACCCGACAGGTTCTGCGCGTGCCGGCGGATTACCGCATCGGCATCGTCCCGGCGTCCGACACGGGCGCGGTGGAGATGGCGCTGTGGTCGCTGCTCGGCCCGCGCGGCGTCGACGTCGCGGCATGGGAGAGCTTCTCGGCCGACTGGGTGACCGACGTCGTCAAGCAGCTGAAGCTTGCGGATGCGCGAACCTTCACCGCGCCCTTCGGCGAGCTGCCGGATCTCTCGCAGATCAATTTCGACAATGACTTCGTCTTCGCCTGGAACGGCACCACGGCGGGCGTGCGCGTGCCCAACGCGGACTTCATTCCCGCGGACCGCAAGGGGCTCGCGATCTGCGACGCGACTTCGGCCGCCTTCGCGCAGAACCTGGACTTCGCCAAGCTCGATGTGACCACCTACAGCTGGCAGAAGGTGATGGGCGGCGAGGCGGCGCATGGCATGCTCATTCTCTCGCCGCGCGCCGTGGAGCGGCTCGAGAGCTATGCGCCGGCCTGGCCATTGCCGAAGATTTTCCGCCTCACCTCGAAGGGCAAGCTGATCGAGGGGATTTTCGAGGGCGACACGATCAACACGCCCTCGCTCCTTTGCGTCGAGGACTATATCGACACGCTGACATGGGCGACATCCATCGGCGGGCTCGACGCGCTGATGGGGCGTTGCGACGCCTCGGCCAGGGTCGTCGCGGACTGGGTGGCGAGAACCCCCTGGATCGACCATCTCGCGAAAAACCCCGCGACGCGCTCCAACACCGGCGTCTGCCTCGTCTTCACCGACGAAGGCGCGGCGAAGTCCGCCGAAGAGAAGGCGGCGCTCGCAAGGAAGATGGTCGCCCTGATCGAGGCCGAGGGCGCAGGTTACGACTTCGGCGCCTATCGCGACGCGCCTTCCGGCTTCCGCATCTGGTGCGGCGCGACGGTCGAGGCCTCCGACGTCGCGATCCTGACGCAATGGCTCGACTGGGCCTATGCCGAGGCGACGGCCGCAGTGGCGGCATAGGAGCGTCATGCCCCCCCGCGTGCTCATCTCCGATTCCCTCTCCCCCGCCGCCGTCGATATTTTCCGCGCGCGGGGGGTCGAGGTCGATTTCGAGCCCGCGCTCGGCAAGGACAAGGAGAAGCTGGCCGCCGCGATCGGAGCCTATGACGGCCTCGCCATCCGCTCGGCGACGAAGGTGACCGCGGAAATCCTCGCGAAGGCCGACCGGCTGAAGGTGATCGGCCGCGCCGGCATCGGCGTCGACAATGTCGACATTCCCGCGGCGACGGCGCGCGGCGTCATCGTCATGAACACGCCCTTCGGCAATTCGGTGACGACAGCGGAACACGCCATCGCGCTGATGTTCGCGCTCGCCCGCGAAATTCCTGCCGCCGACGCCTCGACCCAGGCCGGCAAGTGGGAGAAGAACCGCTTCATGGGCGTCGAGATCACCGGCAAGACGCTGGGCGTCATCGGCTGCGGCAATATCGGCGCGATCGTCGCCGACCGGGCGCTGGGCCTGAAGATGCGCGTTCTGGCCTTCGACCCCTTCCTGACGCCGGAGCGCGCGCTCGCGCTCGGCGTCGAGAAGGTCGACTATGACGAGCTTCTCGGGCGCGCGGATTTCATCACCATCCACACGCCGCTGACGGCGCAGACGAAGAACATTCTCTCGGTCGAAGCCATCGCGAAGACCCGCAGGGGCGTGCGCATCATCAATTGCGCGCGCGGCGGGCTCGTGGACGAAGCCGCGTTGGTGAAGGCGCTGGACGACGGCCATGTGGCGGGCGCGGCGCTGGACGTTTTCGCGGTCGAGCCTGCGACCGGGAACCCGCTCTTTGGCCGCGCCAATGTCGTCTGCACGCCGCATCTGGGCGCCTCGACGACCGAGGCGCAGGAAAAGGTCGCGCTGCAGGTCGCCGAGCAGATGTCGGATTATCTGACGCGCGGCGCTATCACCAACGCCGTGAACTTCCCCTCCATCACGGCGGAGGAAGCGCCCCGTCTCAAGCCCTTCGTCGCGCTCGGCGAGAAACTCGGCCTTTTCGTCGGCCAGGTCGCGCGCTCCGGCGTCACGACGCTCTCGATCGTCTTCGAGGGCGCCATCGCCCAGCAAAAGACCAAGGCCGTCACGGCGGCCGCGCTCTCCGGCCTGCTCAAGCCGATCCTCGAAGATGTGAACCCCGTCTCCGCGCCCGTGATCGCCAGGGAGCGCGGCCTCGCCGTGGAGGAAGTGATCCGCGAAGCGCAAAGCGGTTATGAATCGCTCGTCACCCTGGTCGCCAGAACGGCCGAGGACGAGATCAGGATCGCGGGCACGGTCTTCGACGACGGCAAGCCGCGAATCATGCGAATCGGCGACATTGGCGTCGACGCCGAATTCGCGCCCTCGATGATCTACACGCAGAATGAGGACCGGCCCGGCTTCATCGGGCGATTCGCCGGCGTGCTCGGCGAGGCGCAGGTCAACATCGCCACTTTCGCGCTCGGCCGCGACGCGCCCGGCGGCTGCGCCATTGCGCTGGTCGCGGTGGATGGCGCGCTGCCGGAGGACGCGCTTGCGTCGATTCGCGCCCTGCCGGGCGTCAAGCGGGCGGCGACGCTAAAATTCTAGATGCCTTACTGTTGCATGTCTGCAACGCCCGCGCGGAAACGCGCGGATCGCGTATGCCCGCCTTGCTTCGAGCTTGCGAAGCCCGCGCGCCTGCGAGACTAATCGTCGCAATGTCATGTCGGCGCCACGGATTCGGCGGCGCGGGCGCGGGTATTTTTTTCCAGCCATCGAACAAGGGATTCTCATGCGACGGCTCGTCCTTGCATCGCTCTGCATTCTCGCCGGCGCCGGCGCTCTCTCGACGCAGGCGCAAAGCGCCACACAGGCGCCGGTCGATCCGTTGATGGAGCTTTTCGGCGGCGCGCCCGCAGCGGCGCCGTCCGGCGCGCAGGGCCGCCCGCAGGCGGTCGCCATCCCGCGCGAGACCGTCGCCTTCGACGCGAAATATGCTCCCGGGACGGTGGTCATCAACACCAGCGAGCGTCGTCTCTACTACGTTCTGGGCAACGGCCAGGCTGTCCGCTACGGCGTCGGCGTAGGCCGTCCCGGCTTCGAATGGGCGGGCACCCGCTTCATCTCCAGCAAGCGCGAGTGGCCGGACTGGACGCCGCCCTCGCAGATGCTCAAGCGCCGCCCCGACCTGCCGCGCCACATGGAAGGCGGCGTCAACAATCCGCTCGGCGCGCGCGCCATGTATCTCTCCGGGACGCTCTACCGCATCCACGGCTCCAACGAGCCGGAGACGATCGGCCAGGCCGTGTCCTCGGGCTGCATCCGCATGACCAATGACGACGTGACGGATTTGTATGATCGTGTCAGGGTCGGCACCCGGGTTGTGGTGACGCGCTGAGCGCGCGTTGCTGTCAGGAATTTGAGCGGTCGGCCGTTGCGCCGGCCGTTTTCTTTTGAAGCGTTTATTCCTTCTCCCGCGAGCGGGAGAAGGTGTCGCCGCGCAGCGGTGACGGATGAGGGCCCTCACCCGACCCTCGCTCACGCGAGGGCCACCCTCTCCCGCAAGCGGGAGAGGGAACTCACGCCTCCCCCGGGCGATCCCGATCTAGCCCCTTCGCCTTCAGCTCTTCCAGATAGCCCGCGAAGCTCGCCTCCGCCGTCGCGCCGAGCTGGCGCAGATAGCGCCATGTGTAGATGCCCGTCCGGTGCATGTCGTCGAAATCGAGCTTCACGGCGTAATTGCCCACCGGCGCCACCGCGATTATCGCGACATTGCGCTTGCCGCCCACCGTCTTCTGGTCGGCGGGCGAATGGCCCTGCACCTCGGCGCTGGGGCTGCGCACCCGGAGCAATTCCGCCGTCATGGTGAAACTCTCGCCGTCGTCGAAGGCGACGCGCAGATTTTTGCCATTGTCGAGAAGGCGGATTTCGGTGGGCCAGGGGTCGGCGGTCAAGTTGGGCTCCTGCGGGTTCGCGCGGCGTCGCCAGTCTTCTATACGCCAATCTGAAAATTGGGCAGTCCGGCGATCGGCCATCGGGATTCCCGATGAGGGCATGGAATTGCTCGGGCTTCACGTCCGCCTTTCGCAGCAATATATGAGAAGCCAAGGCGGCGATCGTCCGCCTGCAGGAAGCGCCCAAAATGAACGCCCATACGCAAACGCCCGCAATCGCGGCGCCCGCGCCGCTCGTCGATCCCTTCGGCCGCGCGGTTTCCTATGTGCGCGTCTCGGTGACGGACCGCTGCGACTTCCGCTGCGTCTATTGCATGTCCGAGCACATGACCTTCCTGCCGCGCAAGGATCTGCTGACGCTCGAGGAGCTCGACCGTCTCTGCACGGCCTTCGTTTCCCGCGGCACGAAGAAGCTGCGCATCACCGGGGGCGAGCCGCTGGTGCGCCACGACGTGATGAAGCTCTTTCGCGCTCTCTCGCGCCATCTCGCCTCGGGCGAGCTCGAGGAGCTGACCCTCACCACCAATGGCTCCCAGCTCGCCCGTTTCGCCGGGGAGCTGGCCGATTGCGGCGTGAAGCGCATCAATGTCTCGCTCGACACGCTCGATCCCGACCGCTTCAAGGCGCTCACCCGCACGGGCGACCTCGCCCGGGTTCTCGCCGGCGTCGACGCCGCGCTGAAGGCGGGGCTCAAGGTGAAGCTCAACGCAGTGGCGCTCAAAGGCGGGAACGAAGATGAATTCATTCCGCTCGTGCGCTTTGCGCATGAGCGCGGCATGGACATGACCTTCATCGAGGTGATGCCGCTCGGCGAACTCGAGGGACCGGCGCGCGTCGATCAATATCTGCCCATGACAGAGGTGCGCGAGAAGCTTGCGCAAGCCTTCACGCTGACGGAGATCGACTATCGCACCGGCGGCCCGGCCCGCTACATGCGCGCGGAGGAGACCGGCGGGCGCGTCGGCTTCATCACGCCGATGACCCATAATTTCTGCGAGAGCTGCAACCGCGTGCGCGTCACCTGCACCGGCACTCTGTATATGTGCCTTGGCCAGGAGGACGCCGCCGATCTGCGCGCGCCCTTGCGCGAAAGCGCCGATGACCAGCTTCTGCACGCCGCCATTGAAGAGGCGATCCGCCGCAAGCCCAAGGGCCACGACTTCATCATCGACCGCGCGACGCAGGCCCCGGCGGTGTCGCGCCATATGAGCATGACGGGCGGTTGATCCGTGACGGAAGTGAAAAACGTCGCCTTTCTCGGCCTCGGCGTCATGGGCTTTCCCATGGCCGGGCATCTCGTCCGCGCCGGCCATAAGGTCACGGTCTACAACCGCACGACGGCCAAGGCGGAGCATTTTGCTGCAGTGCAGCATGGCGCAGCAAAATGGGCTCCGACGCCCCGCGAAGCGGCGGAGGGCGCCGACTTCGTCTTCTCCTGCGTTGGCAATGACGACGATCTCCGCGCAGTGACTTTAGGGGATGACGGCGCCTTCGCCGGCATGACGGCGGGCGCCATTTTCGTCGACCACACCACCGCCTCCGCTCAGGTGGCCCGCGAGCTTTACGCCGGGGCGAAGGCGCGCGGCCTCGGCGCCGTCGACGCGCCGATCTCCGGCGGGCAGGCGGGGGCCGAGAAGGGCGCGCTCACGGTCATGTGCGGTGCGGAGCCCGAAATTTTCGCAAAAGCCGAGCCGGTGATCGCCGCCTATGCCCGCGCCTGCCGGCTGATGGGCCCGCCGGGTTCGGGCCAGCTGACCAAAATGGTGAACCAGATCACCATCGCCGGGCTGATCCAGAGCCTCTCGGAGGCGCTGCATTTCGCGAAAAGCTCCGGCCTCGACGCCGCCGCCGTCATGGACCTGCTGAAAAACGGCGCGGCGCAGTCCTGGCAGATGGAGAACCGCACCGCGACCATGCTGGCGAACGAGTTCGAGCATGGCTTCGCGGTGGAGTGGATGCGCAAGGATCTCGCCATCTGCCTCGCCGAAGCGCGCCGCAACGGCGCGCGGCTCCCGGTCGCGGCGCTGGTCGACCAATTCTACGCCGAGGTGGAGGAGATGGGCGGCAAGCGCTGGGACACGTCCAGCCTTTTCGCGCGGCTTGAACGTAAATAGTTGAATTAAAAACAAAAATACTAAGGCGCAGCCGACGAAATCGGGCGCAATTGTGGCGCTCCATTTGTAAAAAAACTTTTTTGTGGCGCCCATGCAACCATTTCGTCAGCTCGGCGTTTCCCTCCCAACAACAAGAGGAGCGCCCGAGGCCGCGCAGCGTCAGACCTGCGCATTGGGAAAAGCCCTGGTTAACCCTGTTGGGAGGGTCTCTTATGGCCGTTACGCGCGAAAGTCAGATTGCTAGCCGTTCGTCGAAGATTGTTCTTGGTTTGACCGTCGCCTTTGGTCTGTGCGCCGCCGTCGCGGCAGCACCGTCTGCGCCGACAGGTCTGAAGGAACAATCGACCGCCGCCGTCAAGGCGACAGTCAGCCTCAACGACGATGGGTTGCGTCCGCTCGCGCGTGGACCGGCGATCCGGGTGGGACGCGCCTATGGCGCAGAGGACGAAGATTGCACGCTCGTTCTGAAACCAAGCACAGACGAGCGTGGCCGAGTCCGGTACATGCGTAGCGTAACTTGCGCGAACTGACGCCAAGGCGCAGCGTTCCCCGATCGTAAGGTCAAAGGCCGACTTCAAGGCGAAGGCTGCTCGAAAGAGAGCCTCCGCCTTTTGTTTTTCCCGGGGGCCGTTTTTCTTGTTTCCTGCGGGCTTGGCGCCCCTCGGCGGCGTTGACGCTCTTTGCGCCGCTCCCTACTGTGCCGCGCTTCCCCACATATGATGGTCGCGCTCACCCACATGTCCGCTCCGCTCAATCTTTCGCCCGAACTTCTCGACGCCGCCCGCGTCTCGCCCGCCTGGCCCTTCGAGGAGGCGAAGAAGATCGTCAAGCGTATCGAGGCGAGCGGCCAGAAAGATGTGCTCTTCGAAACCGGCTACGGCCCCTCGGGCCTGCCGCATATCGGCACCTTCGGCGAGGTCGCGCGCACCAGCATGGTGCGCCGCGCCTTCGAGGTGCTGACGGAAGGCAAGATCGCGACGCGGCTTCTCGCCTTTTCCGACGACATGGACGGTTTGCGCAAGGTTCCCGACAACATCCCCAATAAGGAGCTGGTCGCGGCGCATCTGGGCAAGCCGCTCACACAGGTGCCGGACCCTTTCGGCACGCATGACAGTTTCGGCGCCCATAACAACGCCCGCCTGCGCGCCTTTCTCGACGCCTTCGGCTTCGACTATGAATTCGCCTCCTCGACGGAATATTACAAGAGCGGGCGCTTCGACGCGGCGCTCAAGCACATGCTCGCCCATTACGATGCGGTGATGAAGATCATGCTGCCGAGCTTTCGCGAGGAGCGCGCGGCGACCTACTCCCCCTTCCTGCCCGTCCATCCGCGGACCGGCCTCGTGATGCAGGTGGCGCTCACCGGCTACGACGCCGAGGCCGGCACGATCTCCTGGACCGACCCCGACACGGGCGAAAAATACACGACGCCGGTCACCGGCGGCCACTGCAAGCTGCAATGGAAGCCCGACTGGGCGATGCGCTGGTATGCGCTGGGCGTCGATTATGAAATGGCCGGCAAGGATCTCATCGATTCGGTCAAGCTCTCGGGCGCGATCGTACGCGCCCTCGGCGGCAAGCCGCCGGAAGGCTTCAACTACGAACTCTTCCTCGACGAGAAGGGCCAGAAGATTTCGAAGTCCAAGGGCAATGGCCTGACGATCGAGGAATGGCTGACCTACGCCAGCCCAGAGTCGCTCGCCCAGTTCATGTTCCAGAAGCCGACCGCCGCAAAGCGTCTGCATTTCGACGTCATTCCCCGCAATGTCGACGACTATCTGAATTTCCTCGACGCCTATCGGCGGCAGGACTGGAAGAACCGGCTCGGCAATCCGGTGTGGCACATTCACGCCGGAGACCCGCCGCCGCCCGAGACGCTCGAACATGGCGGCGACGCCAAGGGGACGAGCGTCTCCTTCTCCATGCTGCTCAATCTCGCGGCCGTCGCCAACGCCGAAGACCCGTCCGTGCTCTGGGGCTTCCTCAAGCGCTATGCGCCCACGGCAAGCCCGGAAAACAATCCGCGCCTCGACAAGCTCGTGGGCTACGCCGTCGCCTATTTCCGGGATTTCGTGAAGCCGGCGAAGCAGTATCGCGCCGCGGACGAGGTCGAGCGCCAGGTGCTCGCCAGGATCGACGCAACGCTCGGCGCGCTGCCCGAGGGGGCGAGCGCCGAAGAAATACAGGCGGCGCTCTACGACGTCGGCCGCGCCGCGCCGCGCTATCAGGACTTCGCCGCCAAGGGCGCGACGCCGGAGCGGCCGGGCGTCTCCAACGACTTCTTCAACATGCTGTATGAGGTGCTGCTCGGCGAGAAGAAGGGCCCGCGCTTCGGCTCCTTCGTGGCGCTTTATGGGGTCGCGAACGCGCGCAATCTCATCCGGGACGCGCTCGAGGGCGCCTTTCTCAAATCGGTCGCCTGATGCGCGTCGCGCAGGCCGAAATTCTGATCATTCCGGGCTATCTGGGCTCCGGCCCGGAGCATTGGCAGAGCCGCTGGGAGAAGAAACTCTCGACGGCAAGACGCGTGGAACAGCGCGACTGGGAGAAGCCCACCCGCGCGGACTGGGAGCAAGCGATTCTCCGCGAGCTGCGGGCCGCGACCCGCCCGGCGGTGCTTGTGGCGCACTCGCTGGGGGTCATTGCTGCGCTCCATGCTGCGCAGCAATCAGGGGACAGGATCGCCGGCGCCTTCCTCGTCGCGCCGCCTTCCGAACAGGTGATACGGGAGATGCCGGCGGTGGATGCGGCCTTTCTGCCGATCCCCCGCACGCCGCTTCCCTTCCCCGCGGCGCTCGTGGGCAGCAACGACGACCCCTACGCCGATCTGCTGTTTACGCGCGGGCTAGCCGAAGACATCGGCGCGAAATTCATCGACGCGGGCGCGGCGGGCCATATCAACGTCGACAGCGGCCACGGCCCCTGGCCGGAGGGCTCGCTCGCCTTCGCGCATTTCATGTCGAAGCTGTAGAGGGCGACAATGCGGCTCATTTTATGCGCAGCAATCCTGCTCTCAACGTCAGCCCGCGCCGAGCTGCTCAGCTATGAGGAAACGCCCTCGATTGCGAAGGCGACCGTCAGGATCGACGGCAAGGATTACCTTTTCGACACGAAATTGCTGCGCACAAAAACCCCTGCGCCGGGCGGCGCGCTTCTCGTCGATCTCGCGCAGTCGGACGATCTTTCCGCGACGGCGGCGTCGCGCGGCATGACGGTCGCGACGATCGATCTCCGCAGACTGCCGGCGGCGGCCCGCGCCCCGGCGCTGCGCGATCTACTGCCGCGCCTGCGCCAGACAACGGGCGCCAAGCGCGTGCTGGCGCGCGGCGCGGGCGAGGCGGGAGCGGCGCTGCTCGATGCCGGCGCGCTCTTCGACGGCGTTCTGATCCATCGCGCGGAGCCCTTCGCGGCTCCTATCGACCCGCGCGGGCCCAAAGTCATCGAGACCTTCGGCTCCGAAGCCTATTGGCGGCCGGGCCTCGCCGCGATCGGGGCTGAGGCCGCGGAGGGCGCCAACCGGCGCCGTTTCTTCATCGCGGGGACGGCGCAGAGCGGAGAGGCGAATTGCGCGCGCCCGATCAACCCCCGCGCCGCCGCGCCCGCGCTGCGCGCCCTTCTCGCCGTTCTCGACGACTGGACGAAGGGAACGAAGCCCCCGGCCTCGCGCGCGCCTCGCGTGAATGAAACCGGCCTCGTTTCTGCGAAGGCGATCGTCTGGCCCAAAGTTCCGGGACTGCCCGCGCCGCCGGCTGATCCTCGCCCTGTTCCCGCCATCGACGTCGACGGCAATGAGACGGCGGGACTGCGCCTGCCGGATCAGGCCCTGCCGATCGGAACCTTCACCGGCTTTGCTACGCAAAAAGACAAGAACGGCCCGCCCTGTCTCGCGGGCTCGGCCATCCCCTTCGCCTCGAACAGGGCGGACCGGGAAAAGACGGGCGACCCCCGGCTTTCGCTCGGCGAACGCTACGGCTCCCGCACATATTTCGTGGGCACCATGCGCGTCGTCGCCGACAAGCTGGTCAAGGAGCGGCTGCTGCTGAAAGAGGACGCCGACGCCTATGTGGCGGCGGCGAAACAGGCGCCCTTCTAGTTCAGCATCCATATCCCGACGTTGAGATAAGTCGCGAAGGCGACCCACATGGCGTAGGGAACGAGCAGCCACGCCGCGACGCGGTCGACGCGCGAGAAGGCCCAGATCGTCGCAAAGATCAGCGCCTCCAGCGGCAGGATGACCGCGAGGCCCAGCGCCGGGCTGTTCGCTCCGAAGAAGGCGAAGGACCAGCCGCAGTTGAAGACGAGCTGGACTGCGAACAGCTGAATGGCGCGTGAGCGGTCCGGCGTCGCCGGATCGAGCCGCAGCACACGATAGAAAGCTACGCCCATCAAGAGGTAAAGGAACGTCCAGGCTGGGCCGAACACCCAGTTCGGCGGGTTCAGCGGCGGCTTGGCCAGACTCTCGTACCAGGGCGCGATATTGGGGATTGTGGCGACGTTGCCCAGCATCCCGGCGAGCAGGATCGGTCCGGCGGAAAGCGCCGCGGCGATCGCCGGGCGCGGCCGTTCTTGCGTGATTCGGGCGAATGCGCTCATGCGGCTTCCTCTTTCCCTGTCGAAGCGTCTCCGCTGGAGACAAGCGCCGCGACCCAGTTCAGGCGCGGTATGCGGCGGCATATCACGACGAGCGCCGAAGTCAGCGGCACGGCGATCAGCGCTCCGGCGAGGCCCCAGACCCAACTCCAGATGGAGAGTGCAAGGAGCACGGCCATGGGCGACAGCGCAAGGCTCCGCCCCTGCAGCGTCGGCGCGACGAAGTTGCTCACGGCGATCTGGATGACGGAAAAGCCGGCGAAGACCACAAGCGGTATCGTCCAGCCGCCGAACTGGAGAAGGGCGTAGAGCGCCGGCGGGACGATGCCAATGAAGTTGCCCACGACCGGAATGTAGTTGAGCAGGAAATTGAGCAGCCCCCAGACCAGGGCGAGATCCAGCCCGACAAGCCATGACCACAGCAGGCTTGCGACCCCGGTGATCAGGCTGGTCAATGTTGTGACCCAGATATACTGGCGAATCTTCCCGGCGGTCTCGTCCGCGGCGGCGACGACCTCGCGGGCGCCCTCCCGCCCGAAAGCGCCGCCGACCTTGTCCCGCAACGCCGAGGCTTCCGGCAGGCCGAAGATGACCAGCAGCGCGACGAAGCCCAGATAGACGATCAGCGTATATGCGTTGGAGAGCGCCTGCTGGCCCATGTCCATGAGCCTCGAGTAGCCGCCCGCGCCGCCGATCGTGCCGCCCCAGCTTTCCACCCATGCAGCCGCCTGCCGATATAGCTGCTCGAGCCGGTCCGACTGGCGCGCGAAGGCCTGAACGACCTGCGCCAGGGCGAAGGAGACGGCCCCGGCGAAAGCGGCGAGGGCCGCAAGAAGCAGCAGCGCGGCGCCGAGGTTGCTCGCCGCTTCCGGGAGGAAGCGATGCAGCCAGGGCTTGGCCGGCCAAATGGCCGCGATGACGACGGCGGCCGCCGCGAGCGGCATGGTGACCGCGTAAGTCTCACGCAAGGCGAAAAGGACTCCGAGCGCGGCGACGATCGCAAGGAGGCGTGTCTGGACATGATCCGCTGGTTCGCCCATCCGGGGCCTCCTTCCCGAACGCGGGAAGATCGGACGGGCGCGCGCGTCGTCAAGGCCCGAAGGCGCGCATGACAGCATCGAGCCGCGTGCGGATCGCCTGTGACACGTCGACCTCGAAAACCGGCCGCACAGTCTGTGCGACAGCCTGCGCCGCGCGCCGCATCTCCTGCGACTCGTATGCGTCCATCAGGACGTCGCCTAGAACCGAGGCTTCCGCCGCCCGGCGCGGCAGGCGGCGCAACACGCCGAGGGACTCGGCTTTGCGGGCGTTGAATTCCTGCTCGAGATGCTGGGGGGCGGCCGCCTGCGACAGGCCGCAGGCGAGCCCGAGCGCAAGAATGCCATTCTGGGAGGAATGAACGATCATGCGCGAGCGCCGCGCGATCTCCTCGACCGGGACCGGGCGGGCCTCAAGCGTCACCCCGGGCGCGCGCGCCAGCTTCTCACGCGCCTGCGCCCCTGCGCCGGGGGCGAAGACGCGCCGCGGCGCGTCGAGGGACAGAAAGGCGTCGAGAAGGAGTGGGTCGTCGAGTTCGCTCGTCGAGAAATAGGCGAAGATTTCGTCGCCTTCCGAATAGAGCCGCTGCGGCGCGTCGGCGACCGGGGGAAGATAGGGGGCCGTGCGCGCTTGCGGATAGGGATCGAGCTGCGGCAGGCTGCGCACCAGCTGATCGTCATAAGCGTAGATGTCCGAGAAGCGGGACACGGGCGGCGCGCCGTAATGAGCGAGGGCGGCGTTGACGGCGCCGGTCATCTCGCTTTCGTCATAGAGCCGCTCGGAATAGTCCTCGATCAGCACGGGGAAGATGTCGAGGCCCGGCGGCGGCAGGCCATAGCCGGCGCCAACGCCGACCGCTTTCACGCCGAGGCTGCGCGCGGCGAGAAGCGCGCAGGGGGCGTAGTCTCCGACGACGAGGCCGCATCGGCGCGCGAGGATGGTTTCGCGCCACCAGCCGATCTGGGTCTTCAGAAAGTCGGGGTCGCGAAAGCCGAGATCGCCGAGAAACTCGCCCCAGCTCGCGGTCTTCACGCCGCGCGCGCGGCGCCCTTCGCCGTCATAGCGAAGCCCGGCGCCGCGGAAGACCGTCCCGCAGACATCCTCGATCTCGCCCGCATGCTCCATGCGGTAGAGCGCCGCGTCGATATGTTCGGGCGCGCCCAGCGCCGCCGCCACGGAGCGCAGCGTGACGACATGGCCGCGTCCGGCGCCGCCCTCCCACGCGAGAAGAACGCGAGGCATGCCGCGCCGGCTCCTTTAGGATAGCGTCGCCAGCCGCGACGCCCTCAGGACCCCTGAGGATAGCACGGACCGCAGGGCGGGCATTCCTGCGGCGGGGGCGGCGGGGCGCCGATAACCGGGACGGCGAAGCCGCCCGTGCGCTGCCCATTCCCGGCGCCGAACATGTCGTCCTTCAGCCAGTTCGGCGGATCGTCCTCGCGGTGGCGCGCGATGAGCGACTTCTCATGCTGACCGAAGTATAGCCGGAAACCGGCCCAGACGCCCTTGTAGTCGTTCTCGCCGATGCGGCCCTCGACGAAGCCCGCGAGCGCGGCGTTGCCGAGATTCCAGACCAGCGCCTCGCCGCCCAGGGCGGCGGCGTTGCGGCCGCCGATCAGCCGGTGGCCGACCGACAGCTTGATGTTGTCCGTGACGTAATAGCTGATGTCGACCATGTCGAAGAAGCGGCCGCGGTTCGGCAGCCAGTTGAAGCCGACCGCATTGGGCGCGAGGAAGACCGGATTGGCGAAGGTCGTGAAGGAGCCTTCCTCGTAGCCGGCTATGCCCGACACCGTGAAGCGGCCGTAATAGAGCGCGCCCTCGCCGCCGACGCGGAAGCGCGTGTCGTTCAGCCAGTTGTTGCGCACGACCGTTCCATAGGCGCCGACGAGGCCCAGGCCCGGGTCGCGCCAGAAAAGATGGCCGCCGCCGCCGCCCACGAACGCGCCGCGATGGCTGGCGGCGAGCGCATCGACCTGGACGCCGAAGCTCTCGCCGAGCGGCGCCGAGACGGACAAGAGGGCGCCGCCCGAGAAGTTGCTCCTGCGCGTCCAGTTGTTGCGCCAGTCGGCCCAGCCGCCGAAGCCTTCGATCTTGCCGTTGACGCCATCGACGGCGGGGCGGCGCGCGAGAACGGGCGGCGGCGGCGCCTTCGTGACGAGATCCGCCGACTGCGCGCTCGCCGTGAGAATCACAGTCAGTGCGGTGGCGGCGAGAAGCCTGTGTCGAAGAGCGCCCATTTGAAACCCCGAATCCCGTGAATTGGTCGCGATCACGTTAGACGAAGTCTGCTCCCTCGGCTGTGGCGTCGCCGCCACAGCCCCTAAAAACTAATATGTGGATTATGCTTAAGGGCGGACGACGCGCCCGCTGCTCTCCAAGGCGTCGCCCGCATGGTCGCCGACGGCCTCGAAATGCTCGCTGAGGCTTTCGCGCGTGCGCGGGTCGACGATGGCGAAGGGCGCGGCGACGGCCACGCCCGCGGCGGCGCCCACTGCAGAGCCGGCGCCGACGGCGACGAGCCCGAGCTTCGAGCCGACGCCCGCCTGGCCATCGCTGAGCGTCTGGCCGGTGGCGAGGCGAGCGCCGATCGAGCGGACGACTGCCGGCGCCTCCGCGAATTTGGTGTGGCCCAGCGAATCGCCGCCGCCCGAAGAAATATCGGTGAGGTCGACGACATTGATGTGGTCCCGGTCGAGGACGTCGCGATAGGGCTCGGCCTGCGGATTGACGGCGCCAAGTCGCGGCTTGTCGCCCCAGACGCGCTTCGAGACGGCGAGCGCCTCGTCGTCACGCGACACGAAGATCGTGAAGAGAGAGGGCTTCACGCCCATCTCCAGAATCTGCCGCTTGAAGACGTCGAAGTCGACATCCGGCGCGGCGAGCATGATGTTCTTGATCTTGGGCGCGAGGCCGCGGTTGCGAATCGCCATCTGGCGAAGCGCTTCGAGCGTCACCCAATTGCCCATGGAATGCGCGAGGATCGAAATCTCGCCTACATTGGGATTGCGCGCCAGCGCCTGGAGCAGCGTTTCCAGCGCATCGCGCGAGAAGCTCGCGCTCTCGTGGTCGTAGCCATAGGCGAGAAGCTTGCCGCGCGAAGGCCATGTGAACAGCACCGGCACGACGCTGGCGTCCGAGTCATGAGAAATCTGCGCGAAGCGATAGACGGCTTCCGCGAAGCGCGTGTTGAAGCCGTGGACGAAGACGAGCACCTGCCGGTTGGGCGTCTTGACGATCCGCTTGTTGAACTCCGCGAGCGCCTGTTCTCGGCTGAGTATCCGCGCGTCGACGGTGGTGAATTCGCGCGTCGGGTCCGGCGTCTCGTTCTGTGGCCACTGGACCTCGCCCACCTTGCGGTTGGCGTCCGGCGGGATCGAGACGGTGATGTCCGCGAAGGAAAAGCTACCGCCGCGCTCGCCCGAAAACATCTCGCCGGGCTGCGACGCGTCGGGTGCGCGCGTCGTCGCGACCATCAAATCCACGGTGCTCGTGCCAGGCGCGACGGTGTGCGTGGGAATGAGCACATTGTGCGGTCGACCCGCGCAGGCGGCGACGCCCAGGATGAAGAGGGCGCCGAGGCAGCCGCGAACAATCCGCATGGAAGGATGCATTCAATGAGCGCCGGTTGAGAGGGAAGAACGCCTATCAGAGGTTGATCAGAACTCCTTATCACATTTGTGGCGGCAATAGGGCTTGTGCGCGGCCGCAGGGCGAAAGGGCCGGGATTCGCCTCACAAAGGCGTCCTTCGCTCGCGAGGCCGACGCCGGAGGGCGGGAAGAGTGGATCCCCAGCGCATTTCTCCCGCCCGTCCCCGGCTCAGTCGTTGGGCTCGAGCATGTTTTCCGGCCGAACGATCTCGTCGAATTCCGCTTCCGTCACCTTGCCCGAAGCGAGCGCCTCCTCCTTCAGGCTCGTGCCGTTCTTGTGCGCGGCGCGGGCGATCTTGGAGGCGGCGTCATAGCCGATCGTCGGCGCGAGCGCAGTGACGAGCATCAGAGAGCGCTCGAGGAAGCGACGGATGTTGGCTTCGTCCGCCTCGATGCCATCGACGCAGCGCGCGACGAAGCTGTTGATCCCGTCGGCAAGCAGAATGGTCGATTCGAGCAGCGCGAAGCCGACGACGGGCTTGAGCACATTGAGTTCGAGATGGCCCTGCGAGGCGGCGAAGGTGATCGTGGCGTTGTTGCCGAAGACGCGCGTGCACACCATCGTCAGCGATTCGACCTGCGTCGGATTCACCTTGCCCGGCATGATGGAGGAGCCGGGCTCGTTCTCGGGGAGTTTCAGTTCGGCGAAACCCGCCCGCGGGCCGGAGCCCAGGAGGCGGATGTCGCAGGCGATCTTGTAGAGGCCCGCCGCGAGCGAATTGAGCGCGCCATGCGAGAAGACGACCGCGTCATGCGCGGCGAGCGCCTCGAACTTATTGGGCGCCGTGACGAAGGGCAGGCCGGTTTGCTGCGCAATATGCGCCGCCACCTCCTCGCCGAAGCCCTTGAAGGTGTTGACGCCCGTGCCGACCGCCGTGCCGCCCTGCGCCAGCGCGAAGAGATCAGGGAGCGAGGCCCGGATGCGCGCCGCGGCGTATTTCGCCTGCGCGGCGTAGCCCGAAAATTCCTGGCCGAGGGTCACCGGCGTCGCGTCCTGAAGATGGGTGCGGCCGATCTTGACGATGTGGGAGAATTGCGAGGACTTGCGCTCGAACGCTGCGTGCAGACGTTCGACGGCCGGCAGCAGCCTGCCGGAAATAGCGAGGGCGCCCGCCACATGGATCGCGGTGGGGAAACTGTCGTTGGACGACTGCCCGAGATTGACATGATCGTTGGGGTGCACGGGCGTCTTCGAGCCGCGCGGCGCGCCGAGCGTTTCATTGGCCCGGTTCGCGATCACCTCGTTGACGTTCATGTTGGTCTGCGTGCCGGAGCCGGTCTGCCAGACGACGAGCGGGAAATGGTCGTCGAGCTTGCCGTCGATGACTTCCTGCGCGGCGTCCGCGATGGCGTCCGCCACTTGCGCGCTCAGCAGGCCCTTCTTCGCATTGGCCCGGGCGGCGGCGAGCTTGATGCGCGCCAGCGCATGAATGATCTCGATCGGCATGCGGTCGCCGCCGATGGGGAAGTTCTCGCGCGAGCGCTGGGTCTGCGCGCCCCAATAGGCCCAGTTGGGCACGGCGATGTCGCCAAATGAATCGCGTTCGATGCGGCTGTCGTCGGTCATGGGGCTCGCTCGCTGAAGGGGCGGATGGGCTCCCTATGCGGCATTTCCCATTCCCGTTCAATCTCGGCGTTCAGTCCCGGCTGACGGGCGACAGCGCCGCGCTGGCGCGTGATTCCCGAGGCTCGCCGGGGCCGGGGACGCCGCCCATCAGTTCGGTGAGGCGGTTTCGCGCGCGGTTGACGCGGCTCTTCATCGTGCCGGGCGCGCATCCGCAGATTTCCGCGGCTTCCTCATAGGACATGCCCTGCGCGGCGACGAGGATCAGCGCCTCGCGCTGGTCCAGCGGCAGTTTCTGAAGCGCTTCGCGGAAGTCGAGGAAGTCCATGTGCGCATGCTGCGACTCCGGCGCGATGAGCCGAGCGGCAATGGCGCCGTCAGGGTCCGGCGCCTCGCGTCGGCGTTTGCGGAATTCGCTGTAGTAGATGTTGCGCAGTATGGTGAAGAGCCAGGCCGTGAGGTTGGTGCCTTCCGAGAAGGAGTCGAGACTCCCCCACGCCTTGACGAGTGTTTCCTGCACGAGGTCGTCGGCGCGGTCGGGATTTCCGCAAATCGACACAGCGAAGGCGCGCAGGCTCGGGATCGCCGCAAGCAGATCGGTCTTCAGATTTTGTCCGCTGCTGAGACTGGGTCCCTCTGCGCTCACTCTCTCTCCCCGGGCGCTCTGCTCGAAACGCCCGACGATACCACATTCTTTTCCAGCTGGTTCAGAAGATTGAGGAAGCGGTCGGGGACCGGCTGAGCCACCAGATCGTCATAGAGGTTTTGAAGCTCTTTGCCGATTGCATCTCCAAAATCGAGTCCGCGCATCTTCTTTTTCGTCCCTTGCGGGGGGCAGAGGTCCTTCGGATCGAGAACATCCCGGCCATTCGTCCGCCGCGGAGACCCGACGCTTGCGCCTAGCCCGGCGGCGAAGGCCTCCATGCTCCGAGGGAGAGTCCCGGAAAAATGACGTCCCTCTGCGCTGCGCTTATCCTCCGCAGACTGCGCGCGCGCGACGGCATTTTCCCGATCGCTTTTTACCATGAAGCCCCCAGATTACGATTCAACGATTCATGTGGCGGACGCAACGCCGCGCGATATAGTGCACTGCACGGAAGGCAAAACGCCGCGCTCTGGGATTGGTTCCTTAAAAAGTGCGAGTCGTTTCGACGCACTGGTCTCGCCTTCGCTTAAGTTTTGGTCCCGGTCGGCGTTGGAGTGGCATAACATGTCGGTTTCACGAGACATTTCTGCTCACCTCCCCTATCTGCGACGTTTCGCCCGCGCCTTGGTCGGAACCCGCGAGGGTGGCGACGCCTATGTGCTCGCCACGCTCGAAGCCATGGTGGCGGACCCCTCGCGGCTGCGCGCGCACGACGATCACCGTATTTCGCTCTATCGCCTTTTCCTGCAGATCTGGTCTGCGGCGCCGATCAACGCCCATACCGATCCCGTCGGCGCCGCGCATGCCGACGGGGACGAGCGCCGCAATCTCGACGCCATCTCGCTCAAACCGAGGATCGCCTTTCTGCTCAGCGCTCTCGAGGGCTTCGACCTCGAACAGGTGGCCGAGACCCTCGATGTCTCGGAAGCGGAAGCCGAGGCCCTCGTCGAACTCGCCAATTCCGAGATCGCCGAACAGATCGCCACGGATGTCCTCATCATCGAGGACGAGCCGCTCATCGCCCATGATCTGCGCAGCATCGTGGAGGAATTGGGGCATCGCGTCGTCGGCATGGCGCGCACCCACCGGGAGGCGATCGCCTCGATCGGCGACGCCGAGCCGGGTCTGATCCTCGCCGACATCCAGCTCGCGGACGGCAGTTCGGGGCTCGAAGCTGTCAACGAAATCCTCGGCTCCATGTCGACGCCGGTCATCTTCGTGACGGCCTATCCGGAGCGCTTCCTCAAGGGCGAACCGCCGGAGCCCGCTTTTCTGATCGCGAAGCCTTTCAGCGTCGAAAGTTTGAAGGCCGTGATCAGCCAGGCGCTCTTTTTCAACCGCAAGTCGCGCCGAAGAGAGCCCCAAACGAGCCTCAGACCGTGACGAAACTGGAAAATAAGTACAATCACGGATAAGGATATTGCCGTTTACAAGCTTTGCTACGTATATTCCGCAATTGCAGAAACCTTGGCTAATTAGGCAAGTTATACGCGTGGGCGCTGGGGGCAAGAGAGGCGACCATGCAGGAAGTTGTGAAGAAGTCTAATCGGGGCTTCGCCTCGATGGATCCGGAAAAGCAGCGCGCGATTGCGCGGAAAGGCGGGCAGAGCGTTCCAGACGAAAAGCGCAGTTTCTCGCAGAATCCCGAACTTGCGGCGCGCGCCGGACGCAAGGGCGGTCAGAGCGTCAATCCGGCGAAACGCAGCTTCTCGCGCGACCATACTCTCGCGTCGGAAGCAGGCCGTAAGGGCGGTCACGCCTCTCACGGCGGCGGACAGAAGCGGGCGTCGGCTTAAGCCGACAGCCCATCATTTACGCAGCGTGGGGCTTGGAACGCTGCGCGATTAAAGAGTAAAGCGCGTCATGGTCTCGCGTGGCGCGGATGGTGGCGACCAGTCCAGGGTCGCGCAGCATCCGCGCCGCGCAGGCAAGCGCCTTGAGATGATCGGCGCCCGAAGACTCAGGCGCGATCAGAAGAAACACCAGATCCACGGGCGCGCCGTCGAGCGCCTCGAAATCCACCGGCCGTTCGAGCCGGGCGAAAATCCCGAAAATCGATTTGACCTTCGCGAGCTTGCCATGCGGAATGGCGATGCCTTCGCCGATTCCCGTCGAGCCGAGACGCTCACGGTGCAGCAAGGCGTCGAAAATCTCGCGCGATGACAGGCCGGACAGCCTTGCGGCCCGGTCGCTCAGCTCCTGGAGCAGCTGCTTCTTGGTCGTCGCCTTCAATGTGGCGATGACCGCTTCCGGCGTGACAAGATCCGTGAGCCGCATGCGACGCCCTATCCGTTCAAGCGTTTGGTGAACCCGCTCTAAGGCCGGCTATGAGCGCCAGCGGAGCAAAATCGCAAGATACATGCCGAGGACGCCGCGATTGTGACCCGCGGCGGCGATTTGCTTTGTCGATTGAATCGGCCCGCCCCCTCTTATTCCGCTGCGGGCGTGTCGATCCAACCGATATTGTTGTCGCCGCGCCGATAGACAATATTGACGCGGCCGGTATTTGCGTGACGGAAGACCACGACCGGCGCCCCCGTCAGGTCGAGGTCGAGAACAGCGGCGGAGACCGAGAGACGACGCAGCTTGGTCGTCAGTTCGGCGACCACGGCGGGGCTGAACTCGACCGGCGCCTCGCTCTCCTGGTCGGGCGCTTCCAGCACCTGATAGGGCATGATTTCCGGCGCGGCGTCATGGCCGTGCCCATCATGATGGCTCTTCAGCCGCTCCTTGTAGCGGCGCAGACGCTTTTCCAGCCGCTCGGCCGCCTGATCGAAGGTCGCATAGGGCTCCTGCCCGCGGCCGTCCGACTGGAGCACGATGCCGGAGGTGAGGTGCAGGCTGCAGTCGGCGCGGTAGCCCGAGCCTTCCGGCGCGATCGTCACATGCCCGCTGACGCCCCCGTCGAAATATTTCGCAGCGGCCTGCTCCAGCCGCTGCGTGATATGTGTGCGCAGCGCTTCGCCGATGTTGATGTTTTTGCCCGAAACTCTCAGGGACATTTGTCTTCCTGCCTTTTTCCGGCGAACGCGGGGCCTTCGCGGACGAGACTTGAAGCGTCTTCACCCGACGGCCCGGCGACGCTTGCGGAATGTGCCGCTCACTGTGAAGGTCGCTCTCGAGCGGCCCGGCTTGGCGGCGGGCGGTTCCAACCCGGCCGCGGCGCCACAAAATTCGGCGAAGCGTTAGAAGCCTCCGGGCGCGAAGTCAATGGGCTCCGCGAGGACAGGGGCCGGCAAGGGGCGGCTTTCCTCAGGCGGCCGCCTCAGTGCGCGTGCTGCTGCGCCAGTTCGCGCGCCATCGCCACCTTGGCGCGCCGGCGGTCGACAGAAGAAGGAATACGCAGGCTGTCCCGATATTTGGCGACGGTGCGGCGGGCGATGTCTATGTCGATGGCCTTGAGCCTCGCGACGATGGCGTCGTCGGAAAGCACGTCGTCGGCGCTTTCGCGGTCGATCATCTGCTTGATGCGGAAGCGGACCGATTCGGCCGAATGCGCCTCGCCCCCGCTCGTCGTCGCGATCGAGGCCGAAAAGAAGTATTTCAGCTCGAAAATGCCGCGCGGGGTCATCATGTATTTGTTCGACGTGACGCGCGAGACCGTCGATTCGTGCATGCCGATCGCGTCGGCGATCGTCCGCAGATTGAGCGGACGAAGATGCTCCACGCCCCGGGCGAGGAAAGCGTCCTGCAGCCGCACGATCTCGGACGCCACCTTCAGGATGGTCCGGCTGCGCTGCTCGAGGCTCTTGGTCAGCCAGTTGGCGTTCTGCAGACAGGTCGAGATGAAGGTCTTGTCGGCGTCGCGGGCGTGGGCGTTCACCCGGGCCGCGTAGCTGTGGTTGACGAGGATGCGCGGCAGCGCCTCCGAATTCAGCTCGATATGCCAGGAGCCGTCGGCGGCCGCCCGCACGATCACGTCGGCGACGATCGGCTGGATGGGCGCGTCGCCAAAGGCGCGTCCGGGCTTGGGGTCCAGCCGGCGCAGTTCGGCGGCCATGTCGGAGATGTCCTCCGCGTCGACCCCGCAGAGCCTGGCGAGCTGCGCGAGATCGCGCTTGGCGACGAGCGGCAGGTTGGCGACGAAGGCCTCCATCGCCGGATCGAAACGGTCCCGCTCCTTCAGCTGGATGGCGAGGCATTCGGCGAGATCGCGCGCGCCGACGCCGGAGGGGTCGAAGGTCTGGATCGTCTCCAGAATTTTCAGCGTCTCGGACGGATCGGCCTCGAGGCGGCTCGCTATGTCGTCGAGGCTCTCCCGCAGATAGCCCGTCTCGTCGATCCCATCGATGATCGCCTGGCCAATGAGCCGCCGGCGCAGATCGGGGCAGGCGAGCGCCAGCTGCCCGGCCAGATGTTCGTGCAGGCTGGGGCGCGCGGCGACATAGGCTTCGAGGTTGGGCGCCTCGCCATCCTCGCCGCCGCCACCGGCCGAGCCGCTCCAGGAGGTCGCCGAGAGGCCCGCCCCCTCCAGCGCCTCGCGCGGGGCCTCACGCGCGACGGCGGGGCCTTCCGGCTCGAAAGCGTTGCTCATATCGGCGCCGAGGTCGGCGGACAGCGTGGCCGAGTCGACGGCGAGGGACTCGCGCGCCCAATCCCCTTCCTGCGGCTCCCCGCCAAAGGGTTCAGCTCCCTCGCCTTCGAAATCATTCGCGGGCTCGCGGTCCCCGTGAGCCTCGCCCTCCTGAGCCTCGAGGAGCGGATTGCGCTCCAGCTCGTCGTTGAGAAACGCTGACAGCTCGAGATTCGAGAACTGCAACAGCTTGATCGCCTGCAGCAGCTGCGGCGTCATCACCAGCGCCTGACCCTGGCGCATCATGAGCTTGGTCGAAATCGCCATCTGCGCCCACTCGCACGCTTAGCACCGAGGCCGGTCGATCGGCCTGTTTCTTGCTTATAGCATGGCTCAGCTAGCTCGGCAGGGCCAAATAGTCGGCGCCCCCTGCGCTGAAACGCCCAAGGGTTAATCAGCTCTCACTCATCCGGCGCCCAGGCGGGCAAATCAGAGAGATAGTCGTGCCCATGCGCGAGCTTGTCACATCGAGTTCGCCTGCGAGCCGGTGCGCGGCGCATTGCATGAACTCCAGTCCCTGCCTCGGTTCGCCGTTCGGACGCGGGTCGAAGCCCGCGCCATTATCCGACACAGTGAGTTTCAGGCGGTCGCCGTCCCCATGCAGTCCGACCGCGATGACGCCGCCCGTGAGGCCGGGAAAGGCGTGCTTCAGGGCGTTGGAAGCCGCCTCGGAGAAGAGCAGGCCGATCCATTGCGTGCGCTCCTCATCGAGCGAAAGATCAGGGTCGACGTCGAGGATCAGCCGGATGCGGCTGTCGAAGGGCGTCATCAGCGCCGCGGAAAGCGTCGCGATATAATCAGCGATGCTGACCGGCGGGCACTCCGCGGTGCGCACCGCGTCATGCAATCCATCGGCGCCCGCGACGCTGACCATGCATTTGCGGCAAAGGCCAGGTTGAAGCGTGCGTCTCGACTGGCCCGCCAAAAGCACAGACAGCGCCAGGAGCTCTTTTCTCCCGTTGCTGCGAAGCTTGCTTTGAATCCTGACGAGCCTCTGTAATTCAAATTCTTTTTCTTTTAGCTTGGCGATAAGTTCAGCAAAGCTTACAGTGTCCTGGTAGTCGTCTATCATGACCCGCCCCGAATCCATGAAGCAAACTATGTTCAGTAGAATGTTTTTTGGTTATCAATGAAAGCTTGGCAGCACAAATATTTTGCAGGCGCGAAGCCGTAGTTGGCTTGTCCTCTGGCAAAAGCTTCGGAATTTTACTTGAGCTTTGGCGCGCACAGACTCTCCGCAATTGGCCCGGGTCAGGCAGATTACATGCGGAAGTCTTCGCCGAGATAAATCCGGCGGACGTCTGGATTCGCGACGATTTCTTCCGGCGGGCCCTCTGTGAGGACATGGCCGTTGTAGATGATGTAGGCGCGGTCGGTGAGCCCCAGCGTTTCGCGCACGCTGTGGTCCGTGATGAGCACGCCAATGCCGCGCGCCTTGAGGTGGCGAACGAGATCCTGGATGCCGCCCACCGCAATGGGGTCGATGCCGGCGAAAGGCTCGTCCAGCAGCATGAAGGAGGGATGGCCGGCGAGGGCGCGGGCGATTTCGCATCGCCGCCGTTCGCCGCCCGAAAGCGCCACAGCGGGCGTGTGGCGCATGCGGGTGAGGCGGAACTCCTCGAGCAGCCCCTCGAGCTCGTCGCTGCGCTTCTTCTCGTCCGGCTGGGTGATCTCCAGCACGGCGCGGATATTGTCCTCGACCGAGAGCCCGCGGAACACCGAGGCCTCCTGCGGCAGATAGCCGATGCCGAGCCGCGCGCGGCGATACATGGGCAGCGGCGTGACGTCATAGCCGTCGAGCGAGATGACGCCCCTGTCGGGCTTCACCAGCCCGGTGATCATGTAGAAGACCGTGGTCTTGCCGGCGCCATTGGGGCCGAGCAGGCCGACCGCCTCGCCGCGGGCCACATGGAGGCTCACATCCTCGACGACGCGCCGGGCCTTGTAGGATTTGGCGAGATTATGGACCGAAAGCAGGCCCTGCCCGTCGAAGCCGGGCTCCCGGAGATAGGAGCCGGCGGAATAGGCCGCGTCGTCGTCGGCGGCTCTGGCCTGCGCCCAGGCGGGAATGTCCTGCGAGGCGCCTAAACTTTGGGCGCCCTCGTCGTCGAGGCTCGCTTCGACGAGGTCATCCGCCTTGCGAGACCAATCCCCCGGCCACTTTCCCTTCAGCCGCGCCTGCGCCGCGCCGAGCGTCCCGGACAGGGACTGAGCGGCGGCGCGGAAACGCGTCGAAAGGGCGGCCAAAAAGCTCAAGGTGCGTCCGTCGCAACAGAGAAGAGAAAACCTTGCCGGGTCGTGGCGCCGGCGTCCGCTCTTCCCGCCAGACGCCATCCCCGTCCTTAACCAACTCGCGGGCCAGTGGCTATAAGCGCACCCCTCAGGCCCAGGGACGCGACGCGGCCGCCGACTTCTCGTAAGCGTCGATCCTGTCGGCCTTCTGCATTGTGAGGCCGATGTCGTCGAGGCCATTCAGCAGACAGTGCTTGCGGAACGGGTCGATCTCGAAGGTCACGACGCCGCCGTCGGGCCCGCGAATCTCCTGGCGCTCCAGGTCGATCGTGAGCGTGGCGTTGGCGCCGCGCTGCGCGTCGTCCATCAGCTTGTCGAGCTCGGCCTGCGTGACCTTGATCGGCAGAATGCCGTTCTTGAAGCAGTTGTTGTAGAAAATATCCGCGAAGCTCGTGGAGATGACGCAGCGCAGGCCGTAGTCCAGCAGCGCCCAGGGCGCATGCTCGCGAGAGGAGCCGCAACCGAAATTGTCGCCGGCGACCAGAATTTTCGCGCCGCGATAGGCGGGCAGGTTGAGCACGAAGTCCGGATTTTCCGAGCCGTCCTCGCGATAACGCATTTCGGAGAAGAGTCCCTTGCCAAGACCCGTGCGCTGAATCGTCTTCAAATATTGCTTGGGTATGATCATGTCCGTGTCGACGTTCATGATCGGCAGCGGCGCTGCGACCCCCGTAAGCGTATTGAACTTGTCCATGTTCGTGACCTGACGCGAGAAACCGGCTGCCGCGCCCTTTACCAAATTGACGGCGCCAGGCAAAGGGCGCGCTGCGCTCGAGGCGAAGGGCGCGCTGCGCCTGCGCGCGCCTATCTCCAAACCTCGAGCTTCAGTCCGGGGATGTCCGATACTTCCTCGGGGGTCATGGTCACCAGCGCGCGTCCCTCGGCGATCGCCTGCGCCGCGACCATGCGATCGAGCGCGCGGCGACGCTTGGGCTCCACTTTGCGCAGCAGCGCGCCATAGGCGTCGGCCGCCTTGCGGTCGAAGGGCAATATGTCGAGGTTTAGCGCGATGAGCGCCAGATTCTCCGAAAGCCGCGCATTCCTGCCCTGAGCCGCGGCGGCGGCCAGCAGTTCCCCATAGACGATGGCGGAGACGGCGACGTCCCGGATCGAGAGACGCGAAAGTCGGGAGAGTGTGGCGGCCTCGCCGCTCGCCGCGGCGAAAAGCGTGTTGGCGTCGAGAAGGTAGCGGGGAGTCATTCGCCGGCCGTCCAGTTCCGTCTGGGCGGTTTCAATTCGGCGCGCTCCAGGGCGGGCGGCGACGGCGGGAGCCCGAGGCCGGCGACGAGGCCCGCCATGTCGAGGCGCGCGGGGGCGACGATCAGGCTCTCGCCGTCGCGCGTCACGATCACTTCGGTTCCTTCCGCGAAGGCGATGTCGCGCGGCAGGCGGACGGCCAGACTATTCCCGGATCTGAAAACCTTTGTCGTCGCCATTCCGCGAGCCTCCCATCCGCCGGCCCGCTTGTCAACACCTGTACTTACTGGACGATCCCGCCCAGCGCCGAGGCCGCTTTCAGAAAGCGGGAGGGATCGACGGCCTCGCCGTCGATGCGCACTTCATAATGGAGATGCGGGCCGGTCGATCGTCCGGTGGAGCCCACCCGCCCCACTACGGCGCCCGGGCCAACCTGTTGGCCCGGCGCGACATTGATCGCAGAAAGATGGCCGTAGCGGGTCGACATGCCGCCGCCGTGGTCGATCTCCACGAGATTGCCATAGCCGCCCTGCGGGCCGGCGACGCTGACGACGCCGGCCGCGGTCGCCCGCACCGGCGCGCCGTAGTCCTCACGCAGATCGACGCCGCTGTGGAGGGCCGGCCGCCCGAAGAAGGGGTCGGTGCGATAGCCGAAGGTCGAGGTCATCTGCAGATCGCCCGAGAGCGGCTTGCGCAACGGCGTCTGGGGCAGCGCCCGGCGCAGGCCATCGAGCGTCGCGACCGCCGTCTGCGCGACGGCGAGGTCGCGCTCGAAGAGCCCGTCCGTCCCTTTCGTGGGCGCGGCGAGGAAGGGACCGCCGACGGCGGCGGCGACCTCCTTGCGTTTGACGGTTCTAGCCAGGTAACGGTCCACGGAGAGCCCGGCGATGTCGAAGGCGCGCCGCAGCCGTGTCGCCGCCTCCATGGCCGGCTGCACGATGCCGGAGAGGCGCCGGGCCTGATCGCGCTCGATGCGGTCGAGAGAGAGCGCGAGGGTTTCGAGCCGCGTCGGCATCGGCGCGTCGGGATCGGCGGCGTGGGCGAGCGAGGCGGCTGGAGCGGCGCCCGGCATGAAGGATGTGTCGATCGGCACGAGCTCGCCGCGCTTGGGCGCAACATTCGGCGGCGCGAGCGGAAGCGGCTTCGACTCGCCGCCGAGCCGCAAATCCAGCCCCTCGGGCTGCGGCTTTCCGCCAGCGGCGAGCGGCGCCGGCTCAAGCGCGCCCTTGGCGGCGTTCTGCACGGCGCCTGCTCCGGCGCTTGGCGCCTTGGCCAGCGGCAGGCCGGCTCTCGCCGCGCTCATTGCGGGGGAGTCCTGCCGCGACGCCGGCGAAACCATTGTGACGCCCGCGTCCCGGGAAATGGTGCGCTCGACGAGCTGCGCGACGACCGCCGCGCGCGTTTCGAGCTGCGCCTGGCGCAATACGAGAGTCTGGACCTTCCCCTCGACGCCGTCCTGATCGATGAACTGGCGGCTCGCGAGCTGATCGAGGCGCAGCCGAAGGGCCGCGATCCGGTCCTCATAGGCGTATTGCATCTGCGTCTCGCGATCGAGAAGGCCGGCGAGCAGTTCGTCGCGGAACATCAGATAGCCGGCCGCGCCGATCGTCGCCGCCGCGACAAGGCCGAGCAGCGAAGCGCCGGCGACGAGACCGCCGGGCGAAATATTGAATTTGCGGCTTTTGTGGCCGCGCGACACCTGGACGACATAATCGCCGGACGCGTCGACATAACGGAAGGACTGGTCACGATTGCGCATTTGAGATCCCGGCGGGACGGTCCGTCCCGGTGAACCCGGCCGGAAACCCTTTCTTGCGAGGGAGGCTTCCCGGCCCTGGAGAGCAATCAGAACCCATTAAGGTTAATGCTTCCCCAAAGGCGCCTCTCCGGTGGGCGAACCGTGGACAGAGGCGGCGCGGGCGCCCTATGCTTCAACCGAATGCTTCGCCTTCTCACCCGCTTCCTGGGACTGATTCTGCTCGCGGGAGGGTTTATCGCCCTCATCGTGGACGGCACGCGTTCGATCGCCGGGGGGCGGCTTCTGGTCACGACGATGCGAAAGGGGCTTTCCGATGCGCTGCCAGTGCTTTACGGATCGCTTCAGTCTGCGGTCGAGGCGCGCTCGGCGCTTCTTTGGGATCCTGTGCTGCTCACGCTGATGATCGTCCCCGTCAGCGTCGCCTTCGGCGGGCTCGGCGCGCTGCTCATTATCTTCAGCCACAAACAGGAAGCGGCGAATCGCTATTGGCGCCGCTGAGCGACGCCTTATCTTTGTCCCATGTCCATCTTCGATCAAATCGCGGGCCGTCTCGGCCCCATCCCGGATCGCGAGACGCCCGTTCCCCACGGCGCGCGCCATTTCGTCAACGGCCATCCCCTCGATCCGCCCTTTCCGCTGGGGACCGAACAGGCGCTGTTCGGCATGGGGTGCTTCTGGGGCGCGGAGCGCAAATTCTGGCAGGCGGGCGAGGGCGTCTACACGACGGCGGTCGGCTATGCCGGCGGGACGACCAGAAACGCGACCTATGAGGATGTGTGCAGTGGCCGCACCAGCCACGCCGAGGTCGTCCTGGTTGTCTATCATCCGGCCGTGACGTCCTTCGAAACGCTGCTCAAGCTCTTTTGGGAGAGTCACGACCCGACGCAGGGCATGCGGCAGGGCAATGATGTCGGGACGCAATATCGCTCGGCGATCTATGTCCCCACGCCGGAGCAACTTGCGGCCGCCGAGGCGTCGCGCGCAGCGTACCAACGCGTATTGACTGAGGCGCGCCTCGGGGCGATCACGACAGAAATCAAACTGGCCCCTCCCTTCTTTTATGCGGAAGCGTATCACCAGCAATATCTGGCCAAAAATCCGGGCGGCTATTGCGGCCTCTCTGGCACGGGCGTCTCCTGCCCGGTGGGGACGGGCGCGGCGTGATCGCAGGGCGATACGCGACAAGATCTCGAGGAAAGATTCGCGCTGGCTAATTCGACGTGAAGGGTGTGCGCGCCAGTGCTTTTTCCACTATGCAAAGTCATGGACGATCCGAATAAGCAGCCGAGCCGCATCTTTTCAGCATTGCTGGCGGTGATCGCTTTCATCTTCGCGGCGCGCGGACTCGCGACGTTCATCACGGGAGCCTATGAAGGCTCGCTGAGGCTGGGCGGGCCCTACCGGCTCGAGGGGATGGCGGCCCACATCAAGGGGCTCTCGGACTTGTTCTCGGCAGGCGTCTTTGGCGCAATATTGGCGGCCTACCTCGAAAAGGCGTCGAATCGCCTTTGTATCGGCGTTGGCGTGGCGAGTTTGGTCGGCGCGGGCGTTTGCTCTCTGGCGGGCTTCTTTTTCTGAATTCGCGCTTCCCGACTTCGCTCGGGAAATCGACAGGGGACGCCTGCCGCAAAACAGCCCGCCTTCGAAACTCATTTCGCCCGCAGCACTTCCTTGCAGGCCCCGGGCAGCGCCGCCATCGACATGGGCGGCCAGACCTTGTTCGACTTCCTGGGGTGGAGCGCCTCGTCGGTGAACCACCAGGCGAGAGACTGGTCGCAGCCGTCGCCCGCGGGCGTCGGATCCTGATCCTTGCAGCTCGAGCCGTCCGGGCAGAAGAGCCGAATGTGGAAGTGGTAATTGTGCCCCCACATCGGACGCACCTTGCGCATCCAGGGCTGGCCCTCGGCGGCCCTGCACATGGCCCGCTTGATCGCGGCGTTGACGAAGATGCGCTGCACCTTGGGATCCTGCGCCGCCGTGCGGATGACCGCGAGATGCCCCTCGCTCCAGACGTCCGCCTTAACGTCGAGAAGGTCTTCGCGCACGACGTCCGTCGCCGACATCTCCTCGCGCTCGGCGCGGGTCAGTTCACGACCCGGCATGGGCGTTAACCAGATATCCGCGTCGAGTCCGATCTGGTGCGAGGCGTGGCCGGTCAGCATGGGGCCGCCGCGCGGCTGCGACATGTCGCCGACGAGAAGCCCCGGCCATCCCGCTGCGGAGGCGGCCCTGCCAGAGAAGCTCTCCAGAAACCTCACCAGCGCCGGATGGCCCCAGTTGCGGTTGCGCGAGAGCCGCATGACCTGCCAGTGCGGCCCGTTGACCGGAAGCTGCTCGCCGCCGGCGAGACAGCCGCGCGAATAGAAGCCGATCGGATCGGGGTCGAGCGGCGCGCCCTCGCGCGCGCGGCCGAAAAGCTCCTTGGCCGGCGTTCCGGGATCGGACGGATTGGCCAGCGGCGGCAAAGGCTTGGGGTCGAGCGTGCCCTTGTCCTGGGCGCCCGATTCGCCCGCGACGGCGAGTGCGAACAGGGCTGCGGCGAGCAGGGCTGCGGCTAGTCTCGATGCGCGCATTCTCGGGTCACCATCGTGTTCGTTGCGGGCGAGGGCCCCGGTCCTTTCATAATCCTTGCCGGTCAACCTTACCGAATCATTTACGTTGCCGCGCAGATGCAGTTGCGCCACTATCTTCGCAGTAAGCGTCCTGTCGGAGTTCGGATCATGCTGCGTTTCAAACTTGTCTTTTTGGTGCTGGCGTCCCTCTTCGCTTCCTTCGGGCTCGCTAACGCCACCGCAAATATTCATATCGATCTGTCGACCCAGACCATGCATGTCGATTCCAATTCGGGCAGCTACAGCTGGCCGGTGTCGACCGCCCGCGCCGGCTATTCGACGCCGCGCGGCTCCTACGCCCCGACCGGCATGGAGCGCATGCATTATTCGCGCAAATACCACATGTCGCCGATGCCCTACTCCATCTTCTTCCGCGGCGGCTATGCGATCCACGGCACCTACGCCACCGGCGCGCTGGGCAGCCCGGCCTCGCATGGCTGCGTGCGCCTCGCGCCGGGCAACGCCAAGCGCCTCTACGACATCGTGCAGGCCGAAGGCGGCAGCATCTCGATCACCGGCGCGTCCCCTGCCCGCGGCGCCCGCTACGCGAAGGCGCATCACCGCAACCCGGCCCATTACGCCAGCCTGCGTCACAGCCACCGCTCCAGCGCAATGGCCTACGCCCCTGTCCGTCATTCGCATCGCGTCGGAACGGTCCGCAGCTGGCAGTATCACCCCTTCGCCGATTTCTGATCGCGCGAAGGCCCTGCGAAAGACGCGTCATGCATTTAAAACAAGAGCTTGACGCGCCCCCGGGGGCCTAGGGACAGTGACCTCGCCCGGCGATTAACGTAAGCGGCTGTTAACGGCTCTCCGCCACAATGCTTACCAAGCGGAGCCATTGTGGGGCCGCTCACGTCAGGGGCCCGCCGTCAGTCGCGCGGGACCGTCTCAGGGCCGGCATGGGCGACATCATCGAAACGGTTATCATCGGCGCGGGTCCGGCGGGCCTCACGGCGGGCTACACCCTCGCCAAGCACGAACGCGAGGTTCTGGTGCTCGAGCAGGATCCCGCCTATGTCGGCGGCATCTCGCGCACGGCCAACTACAAGGGCTTCCTCTTCGACATCGGCGGTCACCGCTTCTTCTCGAAGTCCAAGGAGATCGTCGATCTGTGGAACGAGATCCTGCCGGACGACTTTCTGGAGCGGCCGCGCCTGTCGCGCATCTATTACCGCGGCAAGTTCTACGCTTATCCGCTGAAAGCCTTCGAGGCGCTGAAAAACCTCGGCGTGTTCGAGAGCGCCCTGTGCATGGCCTCTTTCGCCTACGCCAAGGCTTTCCCGGTCAAGGATGCGCGCACCTTCCATGAATGGGTGCGCAACCAGTTCGGCGAACGGCTCTTCGGCATCTTCTTCAAGACCTACACTGAAAAAGTGTGGGGCATGGGCTGCGACGAAATCTCGGCCGACTGGGCCGCGCAGCGCATCAAGGGCCTGTCTCTGGGCGCGGCCATCATCGACGGTCTGCGCCGCTCGCTCGGCCTGCGCAAGGGCGACGCCGGCGCCAATGGCGCCAAGACGCTGATCGAATCCTTCCGCTATCCGCGCCGCGGTCCCGGCATGATGTGGGAAGCCTGCGCGCGCAAGATGCAGGAGATGGGCGGCCGTCTCCTTATGGGCCGCAGCGTCGACGGCCTGCATTACGACGACACGACGAAGCTCTGGACCGTGCGCGCGACGAATGCGCAGGGCGAAAGCGAGACGTTCCGCGCGCGCAACGTCATGTCCTCAGCGCCGATGCGCGACCTTGTCGACGCCATCGAGCCGCGGCCGCTCAGCCTCTTCAACGCCCGCGACCTCAAATATCGCGACTTCCTCACCGTGGTGCTCATCGGCCGTCCGCAGGACGAGCTTCCCGACAATTGGGTCTACATCCACGATCCATCGGTGAAGGTCGGCCGCGTGCAGAACTTCAAGAGCTGGTCGCCGGAGATGATCGCCGACGGCGTCTCCACCTGCCTCGGCCTCGAATATTTCTGCTTCGAGGGCGACGGCCTGTGGTCGGCGCCGGACGGGGAACTGATCGAACTCGCCAAGCGCGAGATCGGGCAGATCGGATTGATGAACCCGGATGACGTCTTCGACGCCACGGTCGTGCGCCAGGCCAAGGCCTATCCGGTCTATGACGAGGCCTATGCGCAGAATGTCGAGACCATCCGCCGCGAGATCGCGGCGCGTTTCCCGACGCTCCACTGCATCGGCCGCAACGGCATGCACAAATACAACAACCAGGACCATGCGATGATGACGGGCATGCTCAGCGCGCTCAACATCATTCGCGGCGAAGAAGTCTTCGACGTCTGGCAGGTGAATGAGGACGCCGAATATTCGGAGGCCGGAGTCGAGGGCGCCGTCGAGGCGCTGACCAGCGAGCGGCTCGTCCCGCGCAAGGTCGCCGCGGCATGAGCGTCGTCGAGGCGTTTCTCGCACGCGCGCCGCAGCCCGCCGCCAAAGCGCGGCGTCTCCTCGCCGATCTGATGAAATACGGTTTCGCCAGCGCCGCCGCGCTGGCGCTCGACTTCTCGGTGCTGATGCTCCTCTACAAGGGCCTCGGCTTCAATCATCTCGCCGCCGCCGCCATCGGCTTTCTTTCCGGCCTCGCGCTCGTCTACGCATTGAGCGTGCGCTTCGTCTTTCGCAACAGGCGCCGGCTCGGCGCGCGCGCCGAGATCGTGGGCTTCCTGCTCACGGGCGTGGCGGGTCTCGCGATCACCGAGGGGCTGATGCATCTTTTCGTCGATTACGCCGGGATCGACGTGGGCTATGCGAAGATTCCGACCGCGGGCCTCGTGTTCCTCTTCAATTTCACGGCGCGCCGCGCGCTGCTCTTTTCGGAGAAGAACGGCGGATGAGCGACCTCGCCGCGCCGGGCGCCATGATGCGCACGAGGCCCTTGAGCGCGCGCGGCGCGCTTTTCCTCACGCTCGCCTTCTCGCTCCTGGTCGCGGTTGTTTTATCATTCCCGCGCGCGCTGATCGTGTGGCGCACCGCGGCCTTTTTCGATTCCGACGACGCGATGCGGGCCGTGCAGTTGCGCGATCTCCTCGCGGGACAGAGCTGGTTCGACCTCACCGCCCATCGCCTCGATCCGCCGGACGGCACGCCCATGCACTGGTCGCGGGTGGTGGACGCTCCCCTTGCGGTCCTCGACATCTTCTTCTCGAAATTCCTTTCGCCGGAATATGCCGAGCGCGCGACGCGGCTCGTCTTCCCTTTCGCCTTGCTCGCCGCGCTGCTGGCGATCACGGGCTGGCTGGCGCGCATCATGTCCGGCGCGGGCGCGCGTCTCGCCGCCATCTGGCTCACCGCGCTCTCAGGCGCCGTCTTCATCCAGTTCGCGCCCGGCCGAATCGATCATCACGCGCCGCAGATCGTCGCGCTCGCGCTCGCGCTCGGCTTCTTCCTGCAGGGGCTCGATCCGCGCCGCGCCTCGCGCCTTGCTTTCGCCGCCGCGCTGATGGCGCTCTCATTCTCGATCAGCCTCGAGAACCTGCCCTTCTTCGCCGTCATGGCGGGCGCGCTGCCGCTTGTCTTCATCCTCGACGGCGCGGCCGCGCGCGCGCAACTGCGCTGGTTTGCGACGGGTGCGCTGGCGTCCTTCCCGCTTCTCTACGCCGCGACGGTGCCGCAAGCGCTCTCCTTCGGCTCCGCCTGCGACGCCTTTTCCTTCGTGCATCTCGCCGCCATGTGCGCGGGGGCGCTGTCGCTCATGGCGCTCGCGCTCGCCGCACCGCGCCTCGCGACGATCCGCGCGCGCGCTGTCGGCGTTGCGGGCGCAGGCGCCGCGACGCTCGCGAGCGTTCTTGTCCTCGCGCCAAAATGCATCGGCGATCCGCTTGGCGGGCTTGACCCCGTGGTGCGCGATCTGTGGCTCTCTCAGGTCGTGGAGGCGAAGCCGCTGCTCGCGCTCTGGCCCACGGCGCCGAGCATGGTCGTCGCCACCGCCGCGCCGGTGCTCATCGGCCTTCTCGCCGCGATTGGCTTCGCCTGGCGCAGCGCGGGCGTCGCCCGCCGCCGCTGGCTTCTCATGTCCGCCTCCATCGCCATCGGCTTCGTCGCCGGCATGTGGCAGATCCGCGTGTTCACCTCGGTCACGCCGCTCGCCATGGTTCCGCTCGCCGCGGGCGTCGTCGCCCTCGTCGCGCGCCTCGAGGTGAGCGACCTCGTCCGCGTCGCCCTCGCGGCGATGATTGCGGCGGTCGTTTCGCCGGTCGGCCTCGCCCTCGCGCTGCCCGCCAGGGACGATCCCGACGCCGGCGCCGAGCGCGCATGCCTCGCGCCCGACGTGCTCGCGCCGCTGGCCGAATTGCCGCCGGCCCGCGTCGCGGCCTCCTTCGATCTCGGCAGCCATATCCTCGCGCATACCCCGCATAGCGTGTTCGGGGCGCCCTATCATCGCGACAACCACGGCAACCGCGTCGTCGCCGACGCCTTCCGCGCCACGCCCGAACAGGCCGAGGCGATCCTGCGCCGCGCCGGGGCGGGGATCGTGGTCTGGTGCCCGCGCGGCAAGCCCGTCTCGCCGCTGGTGAAGGGCGCGCCGAACGGGCTCGCGGCCATGCTGGCGCGGGGCGAAGCTCCCGCGTGGCTGGAGCGCAAGACCCTCCCCGGAACGCCTCTCCTTGTTTTCGCCTTGAGACCCGTGGAATAGAAGCGGCCGACTAGCCGCCGCTGCGGAACCCAAGGGAAAGAAACCGAATTGCCGACAATGTTCGATCGCCGCCGACTTCTGATCGGGGCCGGGACGCTGGCCGCCGCGCCGGTCTTCGCGCAGCCGAGCCCGCAGGAGCTCGCCGACGAACTGCAGGTGCGCGTCGAGAACAAGTCCGTTCCCGAGCTCTGCGCCGAGAAAGACAATATCGAGCTCGACTTCACCTCGCCGCGCCTGCGCGGCCTGCAGATTCAGGCTGTGCATCCTTCCTATATCAACACCATCGTCTCCGACCGCTGGGCGCCCGACTGGTCGAGCTGCGATCTCTCGCACGATCCCAAATTCGTGGCGCAGGCGCGCCGGCGCACCTTCTGGGAGACGCCGGAATTCTGGATGACCGGCTACACATTTCCCTCCTTCTGGCGGCCGGGGGACGTGCCGATTCGCGTCGGCGAGACGGTCGAGAACGGCTTCCATCTCATCCAGGTGTGGATGTGGTATCGCGAGCGCGCCGAGGAGATCATGGTGATCTATCCGCCGGACGGCTATTGGCGCGCGCGCCCGCTGCCATTCGAGGACATGCGCTGGACCGCCTATGGCTCCTCCTTCCTCGTCGGCCCGGTGGAAACGCAGGAACGCCCCATCGTCGATCTTCAGGAAATCGTCTTCGAGCCGGACAGCCGCACCTTCGTGCTCAAGTTCAAGCGCGGCGGCGAGGCGCGGGTCGTGGTCAAGAGCGTGGATCAGGAGCGCATCACGCTCGACGTCGATTACAGCGACGCCATGCCGGGCGGGCGGCCCTTCGCGGCGCTGCGCTCCATGTACGCAATGGAGACGATGAGCGACGCGGCGATGGTGGCTTGGCGCTCCAAGCGCGGCAAGGGCTGGGACGAGGCCCGCGTCATCGACTTCCCCGGCGCCAGCGCGACGGAAGTCTGGGTCGGCCGGCATCTGCCCTCGAGGCACAATCTCTCCGCGCCCGATATGGTCTTCAGCAAGTTCCAGGGCGTGACGGCGAAATGAGCGGGCGCCGCATCCGGGCGCTCGATGTCGCGCGCGGCCTCGCGGTCGTGGCGATGGTCGTCTTTCATCTGATCTGGGATCTGGGGCACTTCGGCTATATTGCCGCGTCCATACCGTGGTCCGCGCCGGTGAAGGCGTTCGGCCACGCCATCGCCTTTTCTTTCCTTTTCATCGCTGGCGTGTCGCTTGTGCTCGCGCATCGCGAGGGGATCGACTGGCGCGCCTTCTGGCGGCGATTCGCCATCGTCGCGGGCGCGGCGGCTCTCGTGAGCGCCGGCACCTATATCGTCTTTCCGACCGCCTTCGTCTTCTTCGGCATCCTGCATTGCATCGCGGCCGCGAGCCTGCTGTCGGTTCCGTTTCTCTTGCTGCCGTGGCCGGCCGCGCTCGCCGCCGGCGTCGTCTTCCTGGCCGCGCCGCATGTTTTCACTGCGCCCGTCTTCAATTCGGATTGGCTGCAATGGGTCGGGCTTTCGACGCATGAGCCGCTGACGCAGGACTGGCGCCCGCTCTTTCCCTGGGCCGGGGCGATGCTGCTGGGCGTCGCGGCGGCGCGCGCCTTGCCTCTCGCAAAGGTCGAGGGCGCACGCTCCGCGGCTCCCTCAAAGTTGGGCGGCGCGCTCCCCTTCCTCGGCCGCCACAGCCTGCTGATCTATCTCGCGCATCAACCCGCGCTGTTCGCGCTCTTTACGGGGCTCGTGATAATCGCGCCGCCGCCCGAGGATGCGACCGCCTTCATTCTCGACTGCACGGCGAGCTGCCGCGCCGACGGAGGCGAGAAAGCCTATTGCCACGACGCCTGCGTCTGCACCGCCCAAGAGGCGATCCGCAGCAAGGCGCTCGTTGGCGTGACGGATGAGGCGGAGCGGGGGAAAAGGCTGCGGGAGATCGCCGGGCGCTGCGTGGGGAAAGGGCGGGAGTAAGCCGTCATCGCGAGCGCAGCGAAGCGATCCAGAGTCACACGCGGCGCTCTGTATTGCTTCGTCGCTCACGCTCCTCGCAATGACGTCGGAGGGAACTCACATCCCGCCGAGATGCTCCGCGACCGTGAAGATGTCCTTGTCGCCGCGGCCGCACATGTTCATCACCATCAGATGATCCTGCGGCTTTTCCGCCGCGAGTTCGAAGACCTTGGCCAGCGCGTGCGACGGCTCCAGCGCCGGGATGATGCCCTCGAGCTTGGAGCAGAGCTGGAAGGCGGCGAGGGCCTCCTTGTCGGTCGCGCTGATATATTTCACGCGGCCCGACTCGTGCAGCCACGAGTGCTCCGGGCCGATGCCGGGATAGTCGAGGCCCGCCGAAATCGAATGACCTTCGAGAATCTGGCCGTCGTCGTCCATCAGGAGATAGGTGCGGTTGCCGTGCAGGACGCCGGGCTTGCCGCCATTGAGCGAGGCGGCGTGGCCGTTCGGCACATCGACGCCGTGACCCGCCGCCTCGACGCCGTAAATCTCCACCGTCGAATCATCGAGGAAGGGGTGGAACAGGCCGATGGCGTTGGAGCCGCCGCCGATGCAGGCGACGAGCGAATCGGGCAGGCGCCCTTCCATCTCCTGCATCTGCGCTTTCGTCTCATTGCCGATGATCGACTGGAAGTCGCGCACCATAGCAGGGTAGGGATGCGGTCCGGCGGCGGTGCCGATGCAGTAGAACGTGTCGGCGACGTTCGTCACCCAGTCGCGCAGCGCCTCGTTCATCGCGTCCTTCAGCGTGCGCGCGCCGCTCTGCACCGGGATCACCTCCGCGCCCAGCATCTTCATGCGGAAGACGTTGGGCTTCTGCCGCTCGACGTCGACCGCGCCCATATAGACGATGCATTGCAGGCCGAAGCGCGCGCAGGCGGTGGCGGTCGCGACGCCGTGCTGGCCCGCGCCCGTCTCGGCGATGATGCGCTTCTTGCCCATGCGCCGCGCGAGCAGAATTTGCCCCAGCACATTGTTGATCTTGTGCGCGCCGGTGTGATTGAGCTCGTCGCGCTTGAAATAGACCTTGGCGCCCAGCCTTTCGCCATTCGCGCCCTCGCCCGCCGTCGCGCGCACATGCTCGGTGATGCGCTCGGCGAAATAGAGCGGCGAGGGCCGACCTACATAATGCTTGTGGAGGCTCTTGAGCTCCTCGTGAAAGGCGGGGTTGTTCCTGGCGTCCGAATAGGCCTGCTCTAGATCGAGCACGAGCGGCATCAGCGTCTCGGCGACGAAGCGTCCGCCGAAAATGCCGAAGCGGCCGTTTTCGTCCGGCCCGGCGCGGAAGGAATTGGGAAGCGGCTTGGTCACGGGGCGTTCCTCATGTCGCGGGGCGCCGGCTGCTGCGGCGCGAGGTCTGGCTTTCGTCTTAAACTGTCGCGCGCCGCTATGAAAGCGAGTGCGCGGCCGAGATGAAGGCCCTGATCCTCGCCGCGTCCTTCACGCCCCGCTCACGCTCGACGCCCGACGACACGTCCACCGCCGGCGCGCCGGTGCGGCGCAGCGCCTCGGCGACATTTTCGGGGTCGAGGCCGCCCGAAAGCATCCAGTTCGCGGCGCTTATGTTGCGCAGCAAATCCCAGTCGAAGACGACGCCCGCGCCGCCGGGAACCGCCGCGCCCGGGGCGGGCTTGGCGTCGAAGAGCAGAATGTCGGCGACGCCCTCATAGGCCCTGGCGGCTTCCACGTCCGCGGCGGTCGCCACGCCGATGGCCTTGATGACGGGCAGGCCGAAGCGCGCCTTGACCGCGCCGACGCGCGCGGGGCTTTCCTTGCCGTGAAGCTGCATGAGGTCGGGAACGAGGTCGGCGGCGATGGCGTCCAGCGCGGCGTCGTCGGCGTCGACGGTCAGCGCCACCTTGTGGATGCGTCCCTTCGCCATCGTCCCGAGCGTGCGGGCCGTTTCGAGGTCGATATGGCGGGGGCTCTTTTCAAAGAACACGAAGCCCGCCATGTCGGCGCTGGCTGCGATGGCCGCGAGAAGCGTCTCGGGGGTGGAGAGGCCGCAGATTTTGACGAGGGTGGGCAAGGTCGATTCCAAAGGGCCGGCAATTTCCCTCTCCCGCCTGCGGGAGAGGGTGGCCCCTGCGTCAGCAGGGGTCGGGTGAGGGCCCTCATTTGTCACCGCTTCGCGGCGACACCTTCTCCCGCAAGCGGGAGAAGGTGAAAGCGTCACCCCCTATTATACACATCCTCGAAGCGGACGATGTCGTCTTCGCCGAGGTATGAGCCGGTCTGCACCTCGATCAGCTCCAGGTCGATCTTGCCGGGGTTGGTGAGGCGGTGCTTGCTGCCGATGGGCAGATAGATCGACTCGTTCTCGTGGACAAGATGAATTTCCTCGTCGCGGCCGACCTCCGCCGTGCCGCGCACCACGATCCAGTGTTCGGCGCGGTGAAAATGCTTTTGCAGCGACAGGCGCTCGCCCGGCTTCACGACGATGCGCTTCACCTGATAGCGCTGGCCCTCGTCGATCGACTGGTAATAGCCCCAGGGACGGAAGATGCGTTTGTGGGCGCCCGCCTCGCGGCGGTTCTGCGTCTTGAGTTCGTCGACGAGCTGTTTGACCTTGTCGCCATGCTCGTGGTTGAGCACCAGAACAGCGTCCTGCGTCGTCACGACGATGACGTCGTCGACGCCCACCACCGTGGTCAGCATGTCCTCGGAGCGCACATGGACGTTCTTTGAGTCCATCACGACGCCCTGGCCGCGCACGGAATTGCCCTGCCCGTCGCGCTCCGACAGCTCCCAAACGGCGCGCCAGGTGCCGACGTCCGACCAGCCGATATCGGCGGGGATCAAAGCCGCCTTGTCGGTCTTTTCCATCACGGCGTAGTCGATCGACTTCTTGGGCGCGCGGGCGAAGGCTTCCGCATTCAGGACGAGGAAGCCGAGATCGGTGGTCGCGCCCTCGATCGCGGCCTCCGCCGCTTCGAAGATGAAGGGCTCGAACTGCCCGATTTCGGCCTGCATCACATCGGCTCGGAAAATGAAGTTGCCGCTGTTCCAGAAATAGCCGGCGTCGAGATAGGTTTGCGCCGTCTCGCGGTCGGGCTTCTCGACGAAGGCGTCGAGCTTCAGCACTTCGCCGCCGTCGTGTAGCGGCGCACCGGGACGCAGATAGCCATAGCCGGTGGCCGGGCTGTCGGGCTTGACGCCGAGCGTGACGATGTAGCCCTCCGCAGCGGCGGCGCTGGCCTTCTTGCACAGCTCCACAAGGCCGGCGCGGTTGCGCACCACATGGTCGGCCGCGAGCACCACGACGACCGTATCGGGCGCGCGGCGCGCGGCGAGGCCGGCGGCGACGGCGACTGCGGGGCCGGAGTCACGGCGCGAGGGCTCAAGAACGATGTCGGCCTGCGCGCCGATTTCGCGCAACTGGTCGGCGATGAGGAAGCGATAGTCGATGTTGGAGATGACGAGCGGCTTCTCGAAGGCGGGGTCCGCCAGCATGGCCATTGTCGTCTGGAACGTCGAGCGCTCGCCGACGAGCGGAATGAACTGCTTGGGCAGGGTTTCCCGCGACTCCGGCCAAACCCGCGTGCCCGAGCCGCCGCACATGATGACGGGCAGGATCTTCTTCATTGGTCCCCTCCAGCCCCGACGCATCTACCGTTTGCGAACCGGGCGAGCGAAAAGAAATCACGCCAGATCAGGCTTTTTTCGGCGCGTTCAAGGAACTCTTACAAGAGTCGTTCGTCAATTTGGCGTCACGCGCGCACGGCTGTCATTCGGCCCGCTTCTTGGCGAGAATGGGGCAAAGCGCAGCCGCAGCCAAGTTAAACGCCCTCAGCCCTTGCCCTTTTTCTCCAGCTCGGCCTTGAGCGCCGCGAGCTTCGCGAAGGGCGAGTCGGGATCGGGCTGGCGCTCGCGCTTCTCCGGCGCGGCGAAGCCCGGGCCGCCTAGCCGGCGGTTGCGCCGGTCGTCGTCGCGCGGCGCGGTCCGCTCGAAGCGGGATTTGTCGAAGCGCGGCTTCTCGAAACGCGGCTTGTCGGAGCGCGGCTTGTCGGAGCGAGCCTCGCCCGCCGCGTGAGCGCCGCCCTCCGCGGCGGCGGCGCCTTCGGCGGGACGCTGGCGGTCGCGCCGGGGCGGGCGGCGGTCGCCTTCTGAGCCTTCGCGGGGTCCACGCGCCGGGCCCCCCTGATGGCGGCGCGGGCCGCCCGCGTGGGAATGGCGCTGCGGGGCCCAGACGTCGATCAGCGCAGGGGCTGCTTCGGCGGCCGCTTCTTCTTCTGACGCTGTATCTTCCCCGGCCGCGTCCTGAGTTGGGGCCGCATCGGCGGCGATGGCTTCGGCGACCGCCGCCACCGCTTCAGCGGCGGCTTCCGTGACAGCCGTGGGCTCCACGGCCGCGGCCTCCGCGACGTTCTCTGCCGGCGCTTCGGGCGCGCTCTCGCCAGCGGGCTTGGGCGTGATCGGTTCGGTCGAGGCCGCGGGAATCAGTGCAACGGTGATCGCCGGACCCGGGCGCTGCGTGGCGGCGTAGCCGAGCGACTTCAGGATCGAGGAGAAAGCCTCTCCCGAGCAGCCGGTCAGCGAGGTCATCGCCACGGTGACGACGAAACTCTCGCCGTCGGCGGCGCCCGCGGGCGGGTCGCCGGCCGTGACGCCGGGTTTGTAGGCGATGGCCGGACGGATGAGGTCCGCGAGACGCTCCAGAATGTCGACGCGCACCACGCGCTCGCCGCAGACGCGGAAGCCGGCGGCGCGATAGAATCCCTTGTGGATCGACGGATCGGCGGCGAAAGAGGTCCGGCCCGAGGCGGCCAGATGCGGGACTTCCTCGAGCCCCTTCACATTGTCGAGCCCGCCGTGATGCAGCGCCCAGAGCAGCGACGCCAGCGTGCGCGGCGCGGGCTTCAGCAGCAGCGGCAGATAGATGTGATAGGCGCCAAAGCGCACGCCGAGCTTGCGCAGCGCGCCGCGGTCTTCCTGCGAGAAGGCCTTCACGTCCTTGGCGACGCGGGCGCGGTCGAGAACGCCCAGTTCCTCAGAGAGCTGGAAGGCGACGCCGCGCGTCACCCCCTCGAGTCCCTCGCCCTTTTCAAGTTGCTCCAGCGGCCCCAGCAGTTTCTTCACATGCTGGGCGAGCCAGAGGTTGAGGCGGTTCTGAACCTTTTCCAGAGCGGCGCCGGTCAATTGCTCGTCGGCGAGCACCCGGGTCGTTGGCGTCAATATGCCGGCGCCGGCCGCGATCTTGGCGACAGGTTCGCCCAGCCAGCGGATCACGCCGTCATTGCCGAGGACGAAGGCGTCGTCGACCGCGTCGAAGACACGCGTCGCCCGCGCCTCGAATTCCCCGGCGAGCGCCTTCTGGGCGGCTGCGTTCAGGGCCCTGGCGGCTTCGCCTGCGGCGCCCGGATCAGGCGTGAAGCGAAAGCCCTGAAGGCTCCCGACATGCTGACCTTCGACCAGGACGTCGCCGGCGGCGTTGATTTCGGCTTCGAGCATCGCGTTCTCTCTTAGTCGGCGCATCAGCAGGCTGGTGCGGCGATCGACGAAACGTTGCGTCAAACGGCAGTGCAACGCGTCGGACAGGCTGTCCTCTACCCGACGCGCGACGCTCTGCCAATGCTCGGCGTCGTCCAGCCATCCGGAACGATTCGCAATAAAGCTCACCGTGCGGACCTGGGCGAGGCGGTTCGAAAGGGTGTCTATGTCCCCGTCGACCCTGTCAAACGCCGAGATCTGCTTGGCCATCCAGTCGCCCGGGATCTTTCCGCGCCGGGCGATGAAGCCGAAAACCGAGAGCGCCAGATCGGCGTGGGCCGCCGGAGACGTCTTGCGGTAATCGGGAATCTGGCAGGCTTCCCAGAGCCGGGCGACGTCCGCCGGGGTCTTGGCGTTCCTTTGCGCCGTTTCGTCGCGGCTCGCCGCCTCGAAAGCGAGCTGGTCCACGGCGATGGGCGCGCGCGTGAAACGTCGATGGTCCGGTGTTTTGTCGAGCGAATGGGCCAGGGCCTTGATCGACGAGAAATCGAGGTCGCTGTTGCGCCACTGGAGAAGCGAAACGGGCTCGAAGCGGTGATCCTCCAGCGCTTCGATCAGCTCTTCCTCGAAAGGCGGGCAGCGGCCCGTCGCGCCAAAGGCGCCGTCGCTCATATGACGGCCCGCCCGCCCGGCGATCTGGCCGAACTCGGCCGGCGTCAGCCGCCGGTACCGCCAGCCGTCGAATTTCCGGTCCGAGGCGAAGGCGACGTAATCCACGTCCAGATTCAGCCCCATGCCGATCGCGTCGGTCGCGACGATGTAGTCGACGTCGCCCGACTGGAAGAGCTCGACCTGCGCGTTGCGGGTGCGCGGCGAGAGCGCGCCGAGCACCACAGCCGCGCCGCCGCGCTGCCGCTTGATCCATTCGGCGATGGCGTAGACCTCTTCGGCCGAGAAGGCGACGATAGCGCTCCGGGGCGGCAGGCGCGAGATTTTCTTGTCGCCGGCGAAGGTCAGCCGGGACAGGCGCGGCCGGGAGAATATCTGCGCGCGGGGAAACAGCTCGGAGACGAGCGGCTCCATGGTTCCGGCGCCGATCAGGAGGGTCTCCTGCCGCCCGCGCCAGCGCAGCAGGCGGTCCGTGAAGATATGGCCGCGGTCGAGATCGGCGGCGAGCTGAATCTCGTCGATTGCGACGAAATCGACCGCAATGTCGCGGGGCATGGCTTCGACGGTCGAAATCCAATAGGCCGGCGCGCGCGGCTTGATCTTTTCTTCGCCCGTGATCAGCGCGACGGCCTCGGTCCCGACCTTGGCGACGACCCGGTTGTAAACCTCCCGCGCCAGAAGCCTCAGCGGCAGGCCGATGAGGCCGGTCGGGAAAGAAAGCATCCGCTCGATGGCGTGATGCGTCTTGCCGGTGTTGGTGGGGCCGAGCACGGCGGCCACTCCGTCGGTGCGGAAGGCGGCGCGATTCCCGGTCGGGGGCGTCATGGCGATTTTTGTCGGCCTTGTTCTCTTGGCTTCTTTTGGCGCCCGGGCGGCGGCGCGCCGCCGTGTCATATCGGAACTTTCGAGCGGGCGCGACTTTACGCTTCGAACAGCCTGCGAACGAATCGCGGCCGAATCGCTGACTCGCCCTGAATCACGCTCTGTTCCGACAGCATATAGGGCTCGTGAAGTCTCTCGCCCCTAACTCTTGCGATTCTGTTCCTGCCGGTGAGACCATCGCGCCAGCGGCGGACGGACTCGCCGAAGCTCTCTTGTCAACGCCTCACATCGGTCGCCGCGCGCCAAGTGCGTTAACCAAAGGGATCAAGCGGGAACGGAGCCCGCACGAATCGCTTTCCCGTCCAGGTTTGCCGACTGTTCGCATAGATATTGCGCACGCCTGCGCGGCCGCTACCCGATCTGGGTCTGCGCGCCGCCCCGAGTTGGCGAGCCGAGCGCGCCCCTGTTCGCCAGCCTGCTGAATTGATGAAGGCGCGTGCGAAATTGGGACGGGCGACGTCGCAACCATGCGCCCGGCCCCAAGCCCTGCGAGCCTCGCGCTTTGCGGATGGGGGGAGGTCTGCGCCGGTCAATTCTTAACGCGGCGACGGGCCAGGCCGACTTGAACCGCCGACAACGTCCGCCAATCGCATTGCGCCGGCCGGATTCCTCGTCCCGATAAGTCAAGCGTTAACCATTTGGAAGGCATAGTCGCAACGAACGCGGCGCGCGTCGTTCGGTCCAAGCGATGCGCCGCTCACAAGCCTCCGGGATCACACCGGCCAAGAGCGATCGACGGCGAGACATGAAAGTAGTGGTGCTGACCGGCGGCCTTGGCACGCGTCTCGCGGAAGAGACGTCCGTGCGCCCCAAGCCCATGGTCGAGATCGGCGGCCGGCCGATCCTGTGGCACATCATGAAGATCTATTCCGCGCACGGTTTCAACGAATTCGTGCTGTGCCTTGGATACAAGGGCTACTTCATCAAGGAATTCTTCTCCAACTACTTCCTGCACATGTCGGACGTCACCTTCGACATGCGCACGCAGCAGATGGAGGTGCATCGCCGCAACGCGGAGCCCTGGCGCGTCACGCTCGTCGACACGGGCGACACGACGATGACCGGTGGCCGCGTGAAGCGCGTCATCGACTATGTGAAGGACGACGACGTCTTCGCATTGACCTATGGCGACGGCGTCGCCGACATCGATCTCACCGCCGAACTCGCCTTTCATCGCGCGCATGGCAAGATGGCGACAGTCGCCGCCGTGCGGCCCGAGATGCGCTTCGGCGCCATGACGCTCGATGGCGACCGCGTCACGACATTTGCGGAAAAGCCCGTGGCGGAAAGCGCCTTCGTCAATGGCGGCTTCTTCTTTCTCTCTCCCAAGGTCGGCGATCTCATCGAGGGCGATTCGAGCGTCTGGGAGCACGCGCCGGTGAACTGGCTCGCCGAACATGACGAGCTGCGCGCCTTCCAGCACGACGGCTTCTGGCGTCCGATGGATACGCTGCGCGACAAGCTCTACCTCGAAGAACAGTGGAACTCCGGCCAGGCGAAGTGGAAAATCTGGTGATTTCATCGGCATTCTGGCTCGGCAAGCGCGTTTTCGTCACCGGCCACACCGGCTTCAAGGGCTCGTGGCTCGCGCTCATGCTCTCGCGCCTCAACGCGCGCGCCACGGGCTATGCGCTCGAGCCGCCGACGCGTCCCAATCTCTTCACACTCGCCAATGTCGGCGAGTTCATCGACGACATGCGCGGCGACGTGCGCGATCTCGGCACGCTCGCGACCGCCATGGAGGCGGTCTCGCCCGAGATCGTCATTCATATGGCGGCGCAGCCGCTCGTGCGCGAATCCTACGCCGATCCGGTCGGCACCTACGCCACCAACGTCATGGGCACGGTGAATGTGCTCGAGGCCGCGCGGCGCGTCGGCAGCGTGCGTCTCGTGCTCATCGTCACCACGGACAAATGCTACGAGAATCGCGACTGGGTGTGGGGCTATCGCGAGACCGACGCCCTCGGCGGCCATGATCCCTATTCCAACAGCAAGGCCTGCGCCGAACTCGCCACCAGCGCCTATCGCGACAGCTTCTTTCGCGCCAAGGAGAATGTGCGCATCGTCTCCGCCCGCGCCGGCAATGTCATCGGCGGCGGCGATTTCGCGACGGACCGCATTTTGCCCGACGCGCTGCGCGCCTTCGTCGCCAGGCGCCCGCTGAAAGTGCGCAGCCCCAGGGCCGTGCGCCCCTGGCAGCATGTGCTGGAGCCGCTCGCCGGCTATCTGCTGCTCATCGAAAAGGCGATGAGCGCCGCGCCCGCGCGCGCTGCGGAGTTCGACGGCGGCTTCAACTTCGGCCCCGGCCCTTCCTCCGAGCAGAGCGTCGAGCAGCTTCTCGCGCATTTCATCTCCGCCTGGGGACTGGACGCCCGGTGGGAGAAGGACGGCGACGATCATCCGCATGAAGCGCGCCTCCTGCGCCTCGACACCGCCAAGGCGCGCGAGACGCTGCAATGGTCGCCGCTTCTCGACTTCGAACAGACGACGCAATGGACGGCGCATTGGTATCGCGCTTTCGTCGACAAGGCCGACATGCTGGAGACGACCATGAAACAGGTCGACCGCTATCTCGGCCAGCGCGTGCGTCTCACCTCGCCCTTTACCGACTCCACGAAGGACAACGAACATGACGAAAGACGCAACGTCGCAGGCTGACGAATTGCGCGCGCAGATCCTCGAACTCGTGGGTCAATATCATCGCGTCGCCAATCCGCCGAAAAGCTTCACGCCAGGCGAATCGCCCGTGCCTGTCTCGGGCCGCGTGTATGACGCGCGCGACATGCAGGCGCTCGTCGACTCCGCGCTGGATTTCTGGCTGACGACCGGCCGCTTCAACGCGCAGTTCGAGGAGCGCCTCGCCGCCTATATCGGCGTCAAGAAAGCGCTGACCGTCAACTCCGGCTCCTCGGCCAATCTCGTCGCCTTCTCGGCGCTGACCTCGCACACGCTGCGCCACCGCGCGCTTCAGCCGGGCGACGAAGTCATCACCTGCGCGACCGGCTTTCCGACGACGGTCAACCCAATTCTGCTGTGGGGCATGGTCCCCGTCTTCGTCGATGTCGACATCCCTACCTACAATATAGACATCGCGGCGGTAGAGGCCGCCATCACGCCGAAGACGAAAGCGATCATGGTCGCGCATACGCTCGGCAATCCCTTTGACGTGCGCGCCATCCGCGAGCTGTGCGACCGTCACAGTCTCTGGCTCATCGAGGACTGCTGCGACGCGCTCGGCGCTACGGTCGACGGCAAGCATGTCGGCACATTTGGCGACATCGGCACGCTCTCGTTCTATCCCGCGCACCACATCACGATGGGCGAAGGCGGCGCGGTCTTCACCAACAACCATCACATCGCGAAAGCGATGGAGTCCTTCCGCGACTGGGGCCGCGACTGCTATTGCGAGCCCGGCAAGGACAACAGCTGCAACAAGCGTTTCGGCTGGCGCCTGGGCGATCTGCCCAAGGGTTATGATCACAAATATGTCTATTCGCATCTCGGCTTCAATCTGAAGATCACCGACATGCAGGCGGCCGTGGGCCTCGCGCAGCTCGATCACCTCGGCGATTTCGTGGGCGCGCGCAACCGCAACTTCGATACGCTGAAGGCAGGCCTCGAGCGGCTCGGGCATCTCTTCATCCTGCCCGAGGCGACGGCGGGAACACAGCCCTCCTGGTTCGGCTTTCCCGTCACGCTGCGTCACGACGCGCCCTTCACCCGCGACGAGCTGGTCATTCATCTCAACGCCAGGAAGATCGGCACGCGCCTCCTCTTCGGCGGCAATCTCGTGCGCCAGCCTTACATGAAGGGCCGCAATTTCCGCGTTTCGGGCGCGCTCAAAAACGCCGACATCGTCGTCGACCGCACCTTCTGGATCGGCGTCTATCCCGATCTTTCGCAGGATCACATCGACTACATGCTCGACGTAATCGACGACTTCTGCCGCCCGACGGCGATGAAAGCGGCGGTGTGACGATGGTCGAGGCGATCCCCGACGGCGCGGCGCTTTCGCGCCATCCGCTCTGGCGCGAGGACATCGCGCAAGTCTTGTCCGCCGATCTCCCCTGGGGCGATCTCGACGGACAGACCATTCTCGTCGCGGGCGCCAACGGCTTTCTTCCAGCCGCGATGGTGGAGACGCTGCTTGCGCTCGCATTGCGCAGCGCGCCGTGTCTCAAGGTGATCGCTCTCGTTCGTTCGCGCGAGAATGCGCTGCGCCGCTTCGCCGCCCATCTCGGCCATCCCGCGCTGTCCATCAAGCTCGCCGACGTCTCGCAGCCCTTCGACGTTGACGGCCCGGTCGACATGATCGTCCACGCCGCCAGTCAGGCGAGCCCGCGCTTCTATGGCGTCGATCCTGTCGGCACGGCGCTGCCCAATATCGTGGGCACGCATAATCTTCTCGAGCTCGCGCGCCGCAAGGGCGCCTCGCGCTTTCTCTATCTTTCGAGTTCCGAGGTCTACGGCGCCTTCAACAGCCGCCGCGAGCCCATCGGCGAATCCGATTTCGGTGCGCTGGACCCGGCGACGCTGCGGGCCTGCTACGCCGAGTCGAAGCGCATGGGCGAGACGCTCTGCATCGGCTATGGCGCGCAGCACGACATCGACTGCGTTATCGCGCGTCCGTTTCATACATATGGTCCCGGCATGCGGCTCGACGACGGCCGCGTCTTCGCAGACTTCGTGCGCGACATTGTCGAAGGTCGCGACATCGTTCTGAGCAGCGACGGCTCCGCCGAGCGCGCCTTCTGCTACCTGCCCGACGCGACGCGCGCCTTCTTCACCCTGTTGCTGAAGGGCGAGAAGAGCCGCGCATACAATGTCGGAAATTCTCGCGCGGTCGTCTCCATCCGCGATCTCGCGACGATGCTCGCTGGCCTCTATCCCGAGAAAGGCCTCTCGGCCCGCTTCGCCCCGCCGCAGAAGGGCTATATCGCAAGCGCCGTCGCGCGTTCCGCGCCGGACACCGCGCGACTCGAAAAGCTAGGCTGGCGTCCGCAGACGGGCGTCGAAGAGGGCTTCCGCCGCACCATCGAAATCTATTCCGACGTCTTTGAGACGCGCAGCCTTGGAGCAAGCGCATGACCATTTTCGCCACGGCGCGTCCCGCCGCGCCCAATACGCCGCTCGAATGCCGCGACGCTTTCGAGCGCGGCGAACTCGATCGCCTCGAACTCTGGAGGCGCTTCGCCGAGCGCCATCGCGTCATCGCCGAACATGCGCCGGCGCTCGCCGACACGCAGATCGCAGCGCTTGTCATCGAGCCTTCGGGACTTTCTGCGACGCTTCAAAATGGATTGTCCTTTGCGCTTGATCCCGACGCCCTGCGCGAGGCGCCCAACGTCATCCTGTCGCAAGGCGGCTACGAGACTTTCGAACTTGCGCTCATTTCTCGCCTCGCGCGTGGAGCGGAGATCGTTTTCGACATCGGCGCCAACATCGGCTGGTACAGCCTGCACATTGCGCAGCAGGAGCCGCAGGCGCGCGTCTACGCCTTCGAGCCCGTGCCGGCGACGCATGAGCGCCTGCTCGTGAATATTTCGCGCAATGTCTCGGGCAATCGCGTCACGCCCGTGCGCGACGGCCTCACCGACGCCCCCGGCGCCTTCGACATGTTCGTGCCGGCGACATCGGGTTCGCCCGCCGCTTCGCTCAACGAGCTGCATCCCGGCGAAGGCAGCCGCCGAGTCTCCTGCCAGTTCACCACGCTCGACCAGTTCGTCGACGACAACGCCGTCGATCGCCTCGACTTCCTCAAATGCGACGTTGAGGGCGCGGAGCTGCGCGTGCTGAAGGGCGGCCTGAAATCCATCGACCGCTTCCGTCCCGCGGTGGTCATCGAACTGCTGCGCAAATGGTCGGCGGCCTTCGGCTATCATCCCAATGACGTGCTCGATCTCTTTGCGGCGATGGGTTACCTCTGTTACGGCGTCAGCGACGGCGCGCTCACGAAGATCGAGCGCGTGACCGATGACACGCGCGAGACGAATTACGTCTTCCTCGATCCTGCACGCCATCCCCCCGTCAACGCGATCCTCGCCGACTGCTGACGATGGGCGCGATCCTCGCACGGCTGCACACGCTCCGCATGCGCCTTTGGCGCCTGCGCTTTGCGCGCTTCCTCGTCGTCGGGGTCGGCAACACGCTCTTTGGTTACGGCGTCTTCTATCTGCTGCTTGGCGCAGGGCTGGCGCCGACGCCGGCGCTCGCCCTGGCGACGCTCATCGGCGTCGTCTTCAATTTCTTCACGACGGGCCGGGTCGTCTTTGCCAGCGCAGACTCCACTCTTCTATGGCGTTTCGCCTGCGTCTACGTCGTGGTCTTCGTCGTCAACGCCGCGCTGCTCGAATGGGTCGTCGCGCTTGGCGTCGCGCCGGCGGCTGCGCAGGCGCTGCTGCTCGCGCCCTGCGTCGCGCTCTCCTATCTCCTCAATCGCACGCTCGTCTTCAATGTCGCGCGGGAAGCCTGACAGAAATGAAAACCATCTCGATCGTCACGCCCTGCTACAATGAGGAGCTGAACGTCCGCGAGTGTCATGCGGCGATCAAGACGCTGTTCGAAAGCGAGCTGAAGGATTACCGGCGCGAGCATGTCTTCTGCGACAACGCATCGAAGGATCGCACGGTCGAGATCCTCCGCGAGATCGCGGCGGAAGACAAAGACGTCAAAGTCATCCTCAACGCACGCAACTTCGGCGCCATGCGCTCCAACTATAACGGCGTGATGGCGGCGACGGGCGACGCGGTGCTGCTCTTCTTTCCGGCCGACATGCAGGATCCGCCGGACCTCATCCCGCAATTCGTCGCGCTCTGGGCGCAGGGCAATGAGGTCGTCTACGGCATCCGCAAGATTCGCGAAGAAAACACGACGATGCGGACGCTGCGCCAGCTTTACTACCGGGTGCTGACGTCGCTGTCCGAACTCTCGCTGCCGCGCGGGGTCGGCGATTTCCAGCTTGTCGACCGCAAGGTCGTCGAGGCCATGCGCCAGATCGAGGATTCCTATCCGTTCATGCGCATGATGACATTCGAATGCGGATTCAGATCGGTGGGCGTGCCCTATAAATGGGTGGAGCGGCGCCGCGGCGTCACGACCAACAACATGCACAGCCTCATCGACCAGGGGATGAACGGGCTCGTGACCAATACCGGCGCGCCGCTTCGGCTCGTGCTCTTTGGCGGCTTCGTCATCGCGGCGCTGGCGCTCGTTTACGCCTTCATCAATCTCGTGCTGGGCATCATCTTCTATCAGACGTTTGCGCAGCCGGGCATCATGACGCTCATCACGGCCGTCTTCTTCTTTGGCGGCGTGCAGCTCTTCAGCATCGGCGTGCTCGCCGAATATGTGCTCGCAATCTACGCGCAGGTGCGACGCAAGCCGGTGGTGTTCGAGCGCGAACGGATCAATTTCCAGCAGGAAGCGCCAAAATGATGAAGTCGCAGATCGCGGACGCCGGCTCTCTGGAGGCCTCGGCGCCCCTGACCAAAGAGAGCCCCGCTACGTTCGCGGCAACGCGCGCGCTCTCCAACTTCCACCTCTTTTTTCTCGCCGCGCTCGTCTTCATCCTGCCCAACGCCATTTTCGCGGCGGCGCTGCGCCCGGCTGTGGCCGCGGTGATTCTTGCAGGCTGCGCCGGCGCGGCCGCCATACTGTGGCGTCCGCGGCAGCGGAGCGCGTTGCTGTCGGCGCCGATCGACTTCGCGCTGCTCGCGATCTCCCTCTCGCTTGGCGTCGCTCTCTGCATGCTGGGCGGCGAGGGACATATCTTCTATGCGACGACCGACTGGCTCATCCGCGACGCGGTGCTCTCGGACCTCGTCCGCAACGGACTTACAGTCCTCTATCGCTACGAGGGGCAGGACTATCTGCTGCGCGCGCCGCTCGGCATGTATATGATTCCCGCTGTCGTCGGCCGCCTCTGGGGTCTTTATGCCGCGCATATGGCGCTGCTGGCGCAGAACGCGCTCATCCTGGGAACCATCGCCTATTTCACCGCGCAAGTGGCGAATGTGCGCAAGACGCCCTTTCTGCTGCTTCTCATCGCCTTCAGCGGACTCGACATTGTCCCCATCCTTTTTGCCGAAGCGGTGGAAATGTCGAATGGCCGCCCCTTCATGCCCTTCACCCATATCGAGTGGTGGGGCGAATACTATTCGACGATCCGGCTCCAGTATTCGGCCCATATCACGCAGTTGTTCTGGGTGCCGAACCATATGGCGCCCGGCTGGTGGTTCGGGCTTCTCTCGCTGCTCTATGTCCGCAGGGAAGTCGACCTTTCCACCGTGATGGTCTCCTTCGCCGCGCTGCTCATGTGGTCGCCGCTGGCCATGATGGGCGCAGCGCCCTTCGTTGCGCTTTTCGCGCTGGAGATGCTGCCCAAGCGCATTTTCGCGCCCGGCATTTTCGCGGCGGCGGCGATCGGACTCTGCTTCCTGCCCATCGCGCTCTATCTGACGACGGACGCGGGCGCCGTGCCGAACGAGCTTCTACTCCTGCGAGAGGGCTATTGGCTGCGCTTCGTCCTCTTCCTCGCGGTCGAGATACCGCAGGCTGCGATCGTTCTCTACGCCTGGAACAAGGTTCAGCCCGAAGACCGACGCATTCTCGCGCTCTCTCTGGCTCTCCTTCTCGTCATCCCTTTCTACAGCGTCGGCGTCTCCAACGACTTCGTCATGCGCGTTTCGATCCCGCCGCTCTTCCTGCTCGCCTACGCCTTTGCGCGGATCGCGGTGTTGACGCCGCGCGACGACAGCGCTTTTCCCACCGCAATATCCGTCATCGTGATTCTGTCCGTGGCGACGCCGCTCCTCGAAATCAAGCAGGCGTTGCGTCAGACCTTCGCCATCAGCGACTGCAACATGCTGACGGGCTGGCACAAGGGCGATCCTTCCGTGTTGCCGACGAATTACTGGGCGCGGGTGGAGAAGATTCCCGGCTGGCTGATGTCGACTCAGGGCGCGAATGCGCTCACGCTCGAGGATCGAAAATGCTGGCCGGACCATCCCTTCCTGCAAGACCACATGAAATGATCTGTGCGTGACGGGCGCGGCGGCGCGACCGGTCTTTGACTTACGCGCCCGGCCCTGGCTAAAAGCCTCGCTCCCTTGTCGGAACGAGGCTTTTTGAATGACATCCATCGTCGAGCGGCTGAGCGGCGAACTTGCGGCGAAACCCTGGCAGGTGGAGGCCGCGATCGGCCTTCTCGACGGCGGTTCGACCGTTCCCTTCATCGCCCGCTATCGCAAGGAAGCGACGGGCGAACTGGACGACATCCAGCTTCGCAAGCTCGACGAGCGGCTGCGCTATCTGCGCGAGCTGGAAGAGCGCCGCAAGGCGATTCTCGAATCGATCGAGAGCCAGGGCAAGCTGGACGACGCGTTGAAGCGCGTCATCATGGAGGCCGACAACAAGGCCCGCCTCGAAGACATCTATCTCCCCTTCAAGCCCAGGCGCCGCACCAAGGCGCAGATCGCCATAGAGGCCGGCCTCGCGCCGCTCGCCGACGCGCTCCTGTCTTCGCCGCAGAACGACCCGAAGACGCAGGCCGGGGGCTTCGTCGACGCTGACAGAAACATTGCGACCGTGGAAGCCGCGCTCGACGGCGCGCGCGCCATTCTCGTGGAGCGCTTTGCGGAAGACGCCGACCTCATCGGCGCGCTGCGCGAGGCGCATTGGTCGCAGGCGATTCTGAAATCGAAGCCGCGCGAGGGCAAGGAAGCCGCGGCGGCGAAATATTCGGATTACTTCGAATTCTTCCAGCCGCTTTCGAAACTCCCCTCGCATCGCATTCTCGCGCTCTTTCGCGGCGAGAAGGAGGAGATGCTGGAGCTCGAAATGGCGCCGGAGGCCGAGCCCGGCGCCGGCGGCTATGAGAGCCGAATCGCGCGGCGCTATCAGATCGAGGATCGCGGACGTCCGGGAGACAAATGGCTGCTGGAGACGGCGCGCTGGGCCTGGCGCACCAAGATTGAACTTCACCTTGCCGTCGACGCCCGTTCGCGCCTCTGGAAATTCGCCGAAGAGGAAGCGATTCGCGTCTTCGCCGAAAATCTGCGCGACCTTCTGCTTGCGGCGCCCGCCGGCGCGCGCGCGACGCTGGGCCTCGATCCGGGTTTTCGCACGGGTGTGAAGGTCGCGGTGATCGACGCCACCGGCAAGATCGTCGCGACGCAGGCGATCTATCCGCACGAGCCGCAGCGGCGCTGGGACGAGTCCATCGCCACGCTGGCGAGCCTTGCGCGCCAGCACAGGATCGAGCTCGTCGCCATCGGCAATGGCACGGCCTCGCGCGAGACCGACAAGCTCGCCGGCGAACTCATGTCGCGCCATCCCGAGCTGAAGCTGACCAAGATCGTCGTTTCGGAAGCGGGCGCCTCGGTCTATTCGGCGTCCGAATACGCCTCGAAGGAACTGCCGGATCTCGATGTGTCGCTGCGCGGGGCGGCCTCCATCGCGCGCCGGCTGCAGGATCCCCTCGCCGAACTTGTGAAGATCGAACCCAAAGCCATCGGCGTCGGGCAGTATCAGCACGACCTCTCGGAGATGAAGCTGTCGCGGGCCCTCGACGCCGTGGTCGAGGATTGCGTCAACAAGGTCGGCGTCGATGTGAACACGGCGTCAGCGCCGCTGCTGGCGCGCGTCTCGGGCCTGGGCGAAACGCTCGCGGGCAATATCGTCGCGCATCGAGACGCCAATGGTCCCTTCCGAACGCGTGCGAAGCTGAAGGAGGTGCCGCGCCTCGGCCCCAAGGCCTTCGAGCAGAGCGCGGGCTTCCTGCGCATCATCGACGGCGACGATCCACTCGACCGCTCCGGCGTCCACCCGGAAGCCTATCCGCTCGTGCGACGCATTCTGGAAGCGGCCAGGACCGACATCCGGTCGCTGATCGGCAATGTGACGGAGCTGCGCAAGCTGAAGCCGGCCCAATTCGCCGATTCGACCTTCGGCGTTCCGACCGTCACGGACGTGCTCGCCGAACTCGAGAAGCCCGGCCGTGACCCGCGCCCGGCCTTCAAGACGGCGACATTCCAGGATGGCGTGGAAAAGCTGACCGATCTGCAGCCCGGCATGACGCTGGAGGGCGTCGTGACCAATGTGGCGGCCTTCGGCGCCTTCGTCGACATTGGCGTGCATCAGGACGGGCTGGTGCATATCTCCGCCCTGTCCAGGGATTTCGTCAAAGACCCCCGCAGCGTCGTCAAGCCCGGCGACATCGTGCGCGTGAAGGTCATGGAGGTCGACGCGCCCCGCAAGCGCATCTCGCTCACCATGCGCCTCGACGACGTCCCCGGCCAGCAGGCCAGAGGTGCTCAAGCGGGCGGGCAGGGCCGCGACCAGAACCGCCCGCGCCCTCCGCAATCCTCGCCCGCGCCGCGCGGCGGCAAGCCGGGGGGCAATGGGCCGGGCGGGCTCGGCGAGGCGCTGCTCGCCGCCATGAAGGAGAAGGGCGGGCGCTAGAGCCCGCCCCCTCCGCGGCGCGGCGGCAAGTCTTTCAATCCCTGAAAGTAATGGTTCCGCTCGGTCCCGTCATAGCGGCCGCTCTTGAGGCAGCAGCGCCTGAAAGCTTTTTCCCGAGCCGCAGGGGCAAGGATCGGCGCGGCCGAGTTTCTCCACGAGCTCCTTGTCGCCGTGGACGATTCTGGGGCCGCGCTTCACATGTGTTTCGGAATTGAAGCCTTTTCGGCGTTTAGAGGTGCGCTCGAAAGCAGGCGAGGGCGTCGAAATCGGTCTTCATGATCGCCTCCGTGAAACTTCAGGGAATGGAGCGGGTGAAGGGAATCGAACCCTCGTATTCAGCTTGGAAGGCTGCTGCTCTACCATTGAGCTACACCCGCGGCCCTTTTTCTATGCCAATCCGCGCGTCGGTTTGCAATGGCCGAAACGGCCGGTTTGGCCGCCCGCAACTATCCATTTGACAGCGGCGGCGGAGCCAACTAACCCGGGCGCCCGACGGTCATCACTCAGGCGGGCGTTCCCACGCTGCTTCTTTCGCAAGGATCAATCAACCGTGGCCAAACCCGAATTCGGCTCCAAACGCCAGTGCCAGTCCTGCGCGACGAAATTCTACGACTTTAACAAGAGCCCGATCACCTGCCCGAAATGCGGCGCGATCTTCCAGGTCGCGGCGCTGTCGCGCGCCCCCGCCCGCGTCGAGGAAGAGGATACCGAAGTCGAGAAGGAAAGCGTCGACACAGTGTCGCTCGACGAGGTTGAGGAGAGCGAGAACGCCGCGGAGACGATCGACGTCGACGAAGACGTCGAGATCGACGATGCGGCCGACGACGACACGTTCCTCGAAGAGGAGGAGGGCGATGACGACGACGTCTCCGGCCTCATCGACGGCGACATTGAGAGCGACGACGAAGTATAATTTACCGGGCCGCGCGTTACCGGCGCGGTCCTCGCGCCCAACAAAAAACCCGCGGAGCGAACCGCGGGTTTTTTTGTGCCTGCGCCGGGCGCCGTTGACTTCGCGCGTTACTTCACGCGGCGGCGGCGCTGCTGGCCAAGGCCCATCTGCTTGGCGAGGTTGGAGCGTGCCTTGGCGTAATTGGGGGCGACCATCGGATAGTCGGCCGGCAGGCCCCACTTCTCGCGATATTCCTCGGGAGAAAGGCCGTATTGCGTGCGCAGATGGCGCTTCAGCGATTTGAATTTCTTGCCGTCTTCGAGGCAGATGATGAAATCGTTGGTGACCGAGCGCTTCACGGCGATGGCCGGCTTGGGCGGCTCCGCGGGAGCCGGAGCAACGTTGGATCCAACACGCAGCAGGGCATTGTAAACTTCGCTGATCAGCGCCGGCAGCTCTGCCGCGGGAACTGAATTGTTACTGACATATGCGGAGACGATGTCAGCGGCGAGCTCGATGTTGTTCGTTGCGTTCATGGGGCGCCTATTGCCTTATGTGGGACCCGGAAAAACTTTGTGGTTTGCGGAGCGTCGCCGCTCCGAAATAGCTCGCACAAAAACCTTTGTTCGAGTTGTTTCGTGAAACAGGCGATGATTTCCAATAGATTACCCTAGGCGGGTGAATACAGCAAGAATTTATCTTGCCTGTTTTGCTTTGCGCAGGATTTGACACAAATGATCCTTTGTTCAAACCGCTTTTCCCGGAAGCTCCCCGGCTGTATCCTTTCTCCGCCTGCCTCGCACGGCCAAATTCAGCAAAACCGGAGCGACCGTGACTTCATTCCGCGCTATCCGAATCGAGAAGAGTTCCGAAAACTATTCCACTGATTACGTCGACATGACTGACGGCGATTTGATGGCGGGCGACGTCGAGGTCGACGTCCTGTTTTCGGCGATCAACTACAAGGACGGCCTCGCTATTACTGGCAAGGGGCCGGTCGTGCGCCGCTTCCCGATGATTCCAGGCGTCGATCTCGCCGGGCGGGTGACCCGGTCGGAGCGGGCGGAGTTCGCCCCGGGGGACATCGTCGTCGCCACCGGTTGCGGGGTCGGCGAAGCCCATTACGGGGGCTTTGCGCAGCGGGCGCGGCTTTCCGGCGACTGGCTGGTGAAACTGCCGGACGCGCTCAGCCCGGCGCGTGCGATGACGGTGGGCACAGCGGGATTGACCGCCATCTTCTGCGTGCTCGCCCTCGAGGCGCATGGGCTTTCGCCGGCGGCGGGCCTCGCGGTTGTGAGCGGCGCGTCGGGCGGCGTCGGCTCCTTCGCGGTCGCCCTTCTCGCCAAGGCCGGCTGGCGCGTCGCCGCGATCACGGGAAGCGCCCGGGAGGCGGACTATCTGCGCGCGATCGGCGCGGCCGAAATCCTCGCGCGGGAGGATTTTTCAGCGCCGGGCAAGGCCCTGCAGACGCAACGCTTCGCCGCCGGGATCGACACGGTGGGCGGCGTGACGCTCGCCAACATCCTCTCACAAACGCAGTTCGACGGCGCCGTCGCCGCTTGCGGCAATGTCGGCGGCATGGACCTGCCCGCGAGCGTCGCGCCCTTCATCCTGCGCGGCGTGGCGCTGCTCGGCGTGGAGAGCGTGCGGCCGCGGCTCGCCCTGCGCCGCGACGCCTGGGCGCGCATCGCAACGGACCTTGACCCGGAGATGATCGACGCCATGTGCGAGGTCATACCCTTCGATCAGGCGCTCGAGCGCTCGCGCGCCATCGTCACGGGCAAGATACGCGGGCGCGTCGTCATCGAAATGCCCTGACGGCGGCGTGGCTGCGCGCGAGCGAATTGTCGCATCCCCGCGTGCGCGCTCGACATCGAGACGATGCGCGGCTCTAATGACTATGTTCGGCCCCTCAAGGGCCGTTTGCTTTTTCACCCGAGAAGCGGCGTTAGAGGTAGGACTCATGAGTTCGGCTTTCACCAAGGAACAGGACGACGACAATCCGCGCGAGGATCTGCCGGACCGCCCCGTCAGCCCGCACCGCAATCTCGTCACGACTGAGGGTCTCCAGCAAATCGACGATGCGCTGACGCGTCTTCATGGCGAAATCGAAAAGGCGACGGCCGCCGGCGACAATCACGCGCTCGCCCTCGCGCAGCGCGATCTTCGCTACTGGACCGCGCGCCGCGCCAGCGCGGAAGTGATCCGTCCCATCGCGGACCATTCGCATGTCCGCTTCGGCCACCGCGTCGTCGTGGAGCTGGAAGGCGGCGAGCGCCGCACGTTCCGCCTCGTCGGCGAAGACGAGGGCGACCCGGCGAAGGGGCTCATCCCCTATGTCGCGCCGCTGGGCGTGGCGCTCATGGGCAAGTCCGTCGGCGACAAGGCCGAGGTCGTCCATCACAGCGCGAAGATCATCGAGATATCCTGACGTGGTTCGCATTCCGCCCTGGGCTCGCCCCGAAAGCGTCTCGGAGGAAGAGGGCTGGCATCTTGCGCGCGACCGTATCGCCTGGCGGTCGCAGGGCTATCCCGATCCGTCGAGCTTCGAGGGCTGGAGCGGTGACGGGCAAGTCGACTACCTCCTTTCGCGTCCGACGCCCGATACTCTCGATTTGAGCGGATTGGGGCTGCGGCGGCTGCCGCAGGAGCTGTCGGAGGCGATCGGGCTTTCTTTTCTCTTCCTCGATTCGAATCGTCTCGAAAGCGTCCCGGTCGAACTTCTGGAGAACCTTTCGCTCGAATCCCTGTCGCTGTTCGCAAATCCGCTGCGCGAAGCGCAGGCCGCTCTTTTCGCTCTCCCCGGCCTGAAAGATCTCTATCTCGGCCGAACGCCGATGACGCGTCTCGGCGTGCCGCCGAAGCCAGTTGAAACTCTCCAGATGCTGACGCTCGACATGACCGAATGGCTGGACGTGCCAGAGGGCTTTCTGGCGGCCTTGCCCAATTTGACGGCCTTGTCGATGGACAATGCCTTTCGCAAGGAAATTCCGCCCGAGGCCTTCGGGCTCAAAAATCTGCGGCAATTGTCTTTCGCGGGAAATGCACTTTCGGCTCTGCCGCCCGAAATCGGCCGGCTGTCGAATCTGAGGAGCCTGAATCTTGAAGGTTGCAAGCTTCAGTCTCTGCCGCGCGCGCTGGCTGGATTGCAAGGACTGGCGGACGCCGCGAAAAGCGAGATCATGGGGCTGCGCATCGCGGGTAATCCCTTCCGCGACAAGGAGCTCAAACGCATCGCCAAACTGAAGAATCCGGAGCGGACCCTGGCCGCGCTCGACTGGGCGGACCGCTTTGGCGACTGAGCAGAAAAATGGAGCGCATGAGCGCTCCATCGGCGCGGTCCTGTGACGGCTATGCTCAGGCGGCTTTCTTTTTCGCTGCGGGTTTCGCAGGCGCTTTGGCCGCTGGCTTGGAGTCCTGCGCGGCCTTCTTCAGGCGGCGCTTGATGGAGCCCCACAGCTCGCGCATCTCCTGCGCCGCGACGCCGTCGGGATTATACTCGCTGACCCCGAGGCCAAGCCGGGCAGCCTCCTGATAATCGACGCGCGCCGAAACGAGCGGCGCGAGCAATCCGCCCATCGCCTGCAGCGACTTCGCGCCAAACTCGACGCGCGCATTCTGCTGCGAGGGCGGGCATTGGTTGAGCAGGAAGGCGTAGTCGCAGCCGACCTCCTTGACCTGCGCGCGCGTCGTTTCGCTCGCCCAGAGGTCGAAGGCGTTGGGGCGTGCGGGAATGACGCACAGATCGGAGACGCGCATCGCCGCCGCCGCATGTTCGCCGCCCTGGCCGGGCGCGTCGATCACGACGAGCGTGACGCCCTTTTTCTCGAGCGCGGCGAGCGCCTTGGAGAGTTTCGCCGGCGGCACGTGCTCGACGCCGATGTCGGCGGCTTCCCGTGCGCCCGCCCATTTGACGAGCGTCTGCAACGGATCGAGATCGATGATGAAGACGCGCTCCCCCGAAGCGCGCGCCGCTACCGCGACGCTGCTCGCAAGCGTGCTCTTGCCGGCGCCGCCCTTTTGCGTGACGAAAGCTATGGTCCGCATTTTTTGTGTTCCGTTTCTATGGTTGAGCTGAACGCCGGGAACATAACGCTGAAGCGGCGCAGTCACGGCGAAGCTGCAATATAGAGCGCCGAATCATCAACGCCTGGCAGGTTAATCGTTGGTCGCGGTTGCGTCGAGGTGGTAAACAACTCTAATTGCGACAGTCTCGTCGTGTCTCTCGAACGAAGCCGATGTCTGACCTCTTCGAAGCCGCTCATCTCGACGACAGCGCGCCGCGGCCGCTGGCGGATCGCTTGCGTCCGAAGCGTCTCGACGAGGTTGCGGGACAGGATCATCTCCTTGGTCCCGACGGCGCGCTGACGCGCCTCATTCGCGCAGGTTCGCTCGGTTCGCTGATCTTCTGGGGGCCTCCCGGCACAGGCAAGACCACGGTCGCGCGATTGCTCGCGCATGAAACGAAGCTCGCCTTCGTGCAGATCTCCGCGATCTTCTCGGGCGTCGCCGATCTCAAGAGGACGTTCGAGGCGGCGCGCGCGCGCCGCGCGGCGGGGCAGGGCACGCTGCTTTTCGTCGACGAGATACATCGCTTCAACCGCGCGCAGCAGGATAGTTTCCTGCCGGTGATGGAGGACGGCACTGTCACGCTGATCGGCGCGACGACGGAGAATCCGTCTTTCGAACTCAACGCCGCGCTTCTCTCCCGCGCGCGCGTCATGACCTTCAAGTCGCTCGATGCGGCGGCGATCGAGAAGCTTCTCGCGCGCGCCGAGGAGACGGAAGGCAAGACGCTGCCGCTCGATCAGGATGCGCGCGAGGCGCTCGTCGCCATGGCGGACGGCGACGGCCGCGCCGCGCTGACGCTCGCCGAAGAAATCTGGCGCGCGGCGCGCGAGGACGAAACTTTCGACAGGGCGGGTCTTGCCGAGATCGTGCAGCGGCGCGCGCCGATCTACGACAAGGCGCAGGAGGGCCACTACAATCTCATCAGCGCATTGCACAAATGCGTGCGCGGCTCAGATCCCGACGCCGCGCTCTATTACTTCGCGCGCATGCTGGACGCCGGAGAAGACCCGCTCTTTCTCGCGCGGCGCATCGTGCGCATGGCGGTGGAGGACATCGGCCTCGCCGATCCGCAGGCGCTCGTCGTCGCCAACGCCGCCAAAGACGCGTACGACTTTCTGGGAAGCCCCGAAGGCGAGCTCGCCATCGCGCAGGCGCTGGTCTATGTCGCCACCGCGCCCAAATCCAACGCCAGTTACGTCGCCTACAAGAAGGCGCGCCGGCTCGCACAGGAGAAGGGCTCGCTCATGCCGCCCAGGATCATCCTCAATGCGCCGACCAAGATGATGCGCGAGGAAGGCTACGGCGAGGGCTACGAATATGACCATGATTCGCTAGACGCCTTCTCCGGGCAGAACTATTGGCCCGAGCAACTCGGCCGCCAGACGCTCTACCGGCCCGTCGAGCGCGGATTCGAGCGCGAACTGGCCAGGCGGCTCGATTATTGGGCGCGGCTGCGGCGGGATCGGGGTGAAAAATAGGCCCATCCCCCGGATTTCTGTTGCTGAATTGTCACGCGCCCGACCAAACGCACCGCACAACGCTTAATCAGAACGCCTTTTCGTTGACCGTGTTCGAGGTTGCGCCGTAAGTCTGTTCGGGACGGCGGGGGTGTCGCTCTCGCGATGGCGCCGCAAGTGATCGAAGACTTAAGAGGGGGTCTTATAGATGACCAAGTTTCCTGTCGCCGCCGGCATTGCGCTGGCTCTCGTCGCCGGTTCGGCGCTCGCCGCCGACCTTCCGACGCGCAAGGCCCCGCCGGCCTATATCCCGCCGCCGCCCGTGTTCAGCTGGACCGGCCTCTATGGCGGTGTGAACGTCGGCTACGGCTTCGGCGACGGCACCATCTCGAACGGCGGCTGGGCTTACATCTCACCGGCCGTCGGCGGCGGTCTTCCTGCGGGCGGCCTCTGGAACGTCCCCAACAATCTCAACGGCGTGACCGGCGGCGGCCAGATCGGCTACAACTATCAGTTCTCGCCCTGGTTCGTCATCGGCCTCGAGGCTGACGTTCAGGCCGCCGACATCCGTTCGGGCGGCACGGGCGCTGTCGGCGCCGCCCTTTCGGCCGTTCCTTTCGGCCCCCACTTCGCGTCGGTCAACGCCTCGCATCGCGTCGATTGGTGGGGCACGGTTCGCGGCCGTGTCGGCGTGACCATGCCGTCCTGGCCCAATCTCATGGTCTACGGCACGGGCGGCTTCGCCTATGGCGCCGTGAACCGCACGGTCAGCATGGTTGACGTCTTCACGGCGGGCGGCGCCGTCTCCGGCGGCGGCATCTTCGACAATACGCAGACGGGCTGGACCGCTGGCGGCGGCGTCGAATACACCCCGATGGCCTTCCCGTCCTGGTCGCTCAAGGTCGAGTATCTTTACACCGACCTCGGCTCGTCGCGCGTTCCGTTCCTGGGCGTCTTCACCGCTCCCGTCAACGGCCCGAACTTCGCAGCGGAGGACGTGGTCAGCACCCGCTTCCACACCGTCCGCGCTGGCGTGAACTGGCATTTCAACCCGTTCGCCCCGTCGGCGCCGGTGCTCGCGAAATACTAAGCGTTTCGCTTCATTGCGGAATTGGAGAGCCCGGCCCTTGTGGCCGGGTTTTCTTTTTGATTCGAGGGGCCTTTTGCCGCATCCCGCGCGCTGGAATGACATGGACGCGCTTGCCGCCCCGCTTTACAAGGGCCCAATCCCTTTCAGCGCATGGGGATAAGCGCCGCCGCGGCGCGGCTGCGCATGGCGCCGGACCTGACCGGATGTTAACCGTGCAAGGGACATCGCTAGGGACATTGGCCCGAAGCGCCGGGGAGAGCGACCGCACGAAATGTCTGGCAGAGCGTCCCTCCTCCTCGCGATCGTCGTGAGCCTCGCCGTCGGCGCCGCGCTGCCCGGTCTCTTCGGGAAGCTGCGCGGACCTGCGGCGCCCGCCGACGCCGGCGGAGAGTCCAGCGTCCCCGCCGAAGTGGACGGCCTCGTCAAACTCTCGCCCGAGCAGATCGAGGCCTCGAAGATCGGGACACTCGTCGCCGGCGGCGGCGTTCTCAAGCGCCAGATCACCGTGCCGGCGTCAGTCAAGCCCGACCCCGACCATCTCGCCCGCGTCGCCTCCAAAGTCTCCGGCGTCGTCGCGGAAATGCGCAAGAAGCTCGGCGACGAGGTCGCGAAGAACGAGACGGTTGCGGTCATCGATTCGCGGGAGGTCGCCGACGCCAAGAGCGAATATCTCGCTGCGCTCGCCAATTTCGATCTGCAATCCAAGCTCTTCACGCGCGAGAAGGGACTCTTCGAAAAGAAGATCACCGCAGAGCAACTGTTTCTGAAGGCCAAGGCGACTTTCACCGAGGCCAGGCTGCGTCTCGATCTTTCGCGTGGCAAGCTTGCCGCGCTCGATCTCTCCGAAAGCGAGATCGCCGCGCTGGCGAATCAGCCGATTTCGCGCCTGCGCGAAAAGGAGCTGCGCGCGCCGATCAAGGGACGGATCATCGAGCGTCTGGTTAATCTCGGGCAGCCGGTGACGGCTGAGAGCCAGATCTATGTGCTCGCCGATCTTTCCGAGGTCGAAGTCGAGCTCGCCGTGCCGATCGCCAGCCTCGCCAGCGTGCGCCGCGGACAGCCGGTTTTCCTCAAGACGCCGCAGGGCCGCACTCTCGAGGGCGTCGTGCGCATGATCAACGCGGTCCTCACGCCCGAGACTCGCACCGGCCATGTCGTCGCCATGTTTGCGAACCCTGATCAGCTTCTGCATCCCGGCGGCGTGCTCAATGCGGAAATCACGCTCGAGCAAAGTCCCGTGAAGGTTCTGGTCCCGCGCGGGGCCGTTCAACTCATCCACAACGAGCCAACTGTGTTCGTGCGTGTGAAGGACGGCTTCAGGAAGCGCGCTGTCGAATTGGGAGACGGCGACGAGGGTTTTGTGGAGATCGTAAAGGGCCTCGCGCCCGGCGAAACGATAGCGGTGGAAAACAGCTTCGTGCTGAAGGCCGAGGCGGGAAAAAGCGAAATCCCCGAGGAGTGACGGCTCAAAGATCATGATGCAGCGGATCATCGCCTTTTCGGTCCATAGCCGCTGGCTGGTCGTGCTGCTGGTCGCGCTCGTCGGCGCGTTCGGCGTATGGGCGCTCGCGCATCTGCCGATCGACGCCGTTCCGGACATCACCAACAATCAGGTGCAGATCAACGCCCGCGCGCCCGCCCTTTCCGCCTTCGAGATGGAGAAGCAGGTCACCTATCCTATCGAGAACGCCCTCGCCGGCATTCCCGGCCTCGACTATACGCGCTCGCTCTCCCGCAATGGCTTCGCACAGGTGACCGCGGTTTTCGCCGACGGCGTCGACATATATTTCGCTCGCCAGCAGGTGAACGAGCGGATCGGGCAGGCGCGCGAGGATTTTCCGCCCTCGATCGAATTGCGCGTCGGCCCCATCGCGACGGGCCTGTCCGAGATCTACATGTGGACGGTGCGCTACAGGGAGCCCCACGCGCTCGCGAAAGCCGGCGAGCCCGGCTGGCAGAAGGGCGGCGCCTATCTCACGCCGGAAGGCGCAGAACTGCGTACGGCGGTGGAGAAGGACTCCTATCTGCGCACAGTGCAGGACTGGATCATCCGCCCGCAGCTGCGCACCGTTCCGGGCGTGGCGGGCGTCGATTCGCTGGGCGGCTTCGTGCGCCAGTATCATGTGCAGCCCGACCCGGCGAAGCTGATGTCGCTGGGTCTTTCGTTCGGGGATCTCGCGCAGACGATCCAGAAAAACAACGTCAGCCGCGGCGCCGGCTATGTGGAGCGCAACGGCGAGGGCCTCGTCGTGCGCAGCGGCGGCCGCCTCGAGACCGTGGACGACATTGGCGCCGTCGTCGCCACGACGCGAAACGGCGTGCCCGTGCGCGTGCGCGAGATCGCCAGCGTCGCGATCGGCAAGGAGCTGCGCACCGGCAGCGCCAGCATGAATGGCGAGGAGGTCGTCATCGGCACCGCCCTGATGCTCATCGGCGCCAACAGTCGCACCGTCTCCGCCGCCGTCGACGAGCGCATGAAGACCATCGTCAAATCGCTGCCGCCGGGCGTCGAGGTGAAGACGATCCTCAACCGCACGCTGCTTGTCGAGGCGACGATCAAGACCGTCGCGAAAAACCTTGCGGAAGGCGCCGCGCTCGTCATCCTCGTGCTCTTCGTCATGCTCGGCAATTTTCGCGCGGCGCTGGTGACGGCGACGGTCATCCCCGTGACGATGCTGTTTCTGGCCATCGGCATGTATGTCGGCAAGATCAGCGCCAATCTCATGAGCCTCGGCGCTCTCGACTTCGGACTCATCGCCGACGGCGCCATCATCGTCGCGGAGAACAGCCTGCGCCGCCTTTCCGAGAGGCGGCAGATCGCCGGCCGTCCGCTCACCGCCGCCGAGCGGCATCAGACGGTCATCGACGCCGCTGTCGAGATGCGGCGGCCGACTGTCTACGGCCAGGCCATCATCATCCTCGTCTATCTGCCGATCCTGAGCTTTTCGGGCGTCGAGGGAAAGATGTTCCATCCGATGGCGATGACCGTGATCATCGCGCTGCTGTCGGAGTTTGTCCTCTCGCTCACCTTCTTCCCGGCGATGATCGCGCTCTTCGTTTCCGGGGGCGAGGAGGAGCATGAAAACAGGATCGTGAGCTGGCTGAAACGCGTCTACGAACCCCTCCTGCGTTTCGCCATGAACGCGCCCGTGCGGGTGATGATGATCGGGGCGGGCTCCTTCGTCTTCGCCGTGCTTCTCTACATGAGCCTCGGGCAGGAGTTCATCCCCAAGCTCGACGAGAAGAATCTCGCCATGCAGGCGAACCGCATCCCGAGCACGTCGCTGACGCAGTCCACGGCAATGCAGCTCGACATCGAGAATGCGATACGCGCCTTGCCGCAGGTGGATTACGTCTTCTCCAAGACCGGCACGGCGGAGGTCGCGACGGACCCGATGCCGCCCAATCTCACCGACACATTCATCATGCTGAAGCCGGAAGAGAAGTGGCCAGATCCACATCTTCCCAAGGACAGGCTGATCGAAGACATCGACGCGAAGATCGAGCAGCTCCCCGGCAACGCCTATGAATTCTCGCAGCCGATCCAGCTGCGCTTCAACGAACTGCTTGCCGGCGTGCGCGGCGACATCGCCGTGAAGGTCTTCGGCGAAGATTTCGACGCCATGCTGAAGGCCGCCAATCACATCGCCGCGATCCTGCGCGCGACGCCCGGCGCGGCCGATGTCAAGGTCGAGCAGGTTACGGGGCTGCCCGTGCTGGACATCAAGGTCGACAAGAACGCCATCGCCCGCTACGGCATCAGCCTCGGCGCCGTGCAGGATACGATTGGCGCGGCGATCGGCGGCGAGCCTGCTGGCATGATTTTCGAAGGCGACCGTCGCTTCCCGATTTTCGTGCGGCTGCGCGACAATCTGCGCGAAGACGCCGGCGCGCTGGAGACCATACCCGTCTCTTTGCCGCCGGACGCGCAGGGCCACGCCCCCACGGTGCAGCTGAAACAGGTTGCGAGCTTTTCGACAGTCGACGGCCAGAACCAGATCTCGCGCGAGAACGGCAAGCGTCGTGTTGTCGTCAGCGCCAATGTGCGGGGGCGCGACATTGCTTCCGTCGTGACCGAAGCGCGCGCCAAAGTCGACGCCAAGGTGCAGATTCCGCCCGGCTACTGGATCGAATGGGGCGGGCAGTTCGAAAATCTCGCGGCGGCGCGCGCGCGGCTGATGATTGTCGTGCCGGTTTGCTTTTTCGTGATCTTTCTTCTGCTCTATTCGGCCCTCGGCTCGGCGCGCGACGCGCTGCTCGTCTTCACCGCCGTGCCGCTCGCTCTCTCGGGCGGCGTGCTGGCGCTGTGGCTGCGCGGCATGCCGATGTCGGTCTCGGCGGCTGTCGGCTTCATCGCGCTGTCCGGCGTCGCCGTGCTCAACGGCCTCGTCATGCGCACCTATATCCATCAGCTCATGGTGAGCGGCATGGCGGAGCGCGAGGCGATCTTCAAAGGCGCCATGACGCGTCTGCGCCCCGTCATCATGACGGCGCTTGTCGCCTCTCTGGGTTTCGTGCCGATGGCGCTTGCGACATCCACGGGCGCGGAAGTGCAGCGGCCCATCGCGACCGTCGTCATCGGCGGCCTCATCAGCGCCACGCTTTTGACGCTCGTCGTGCTGCCCGCGCTCTACGCCTTTTTCGGAGAGGATCAGGCGTCTCTCGCCGCTGCGCGTGCAAGGGAGGCGGCGTGAGGAAAGAGCGCAGCGCCCTGCTCCTCGCGCTTTGCGCTCTCTCGTCGCCCGCGCATGCGGAGACGCTGAATGGCGCATTGCTGCGCGCCTATGGCGCCAGCCCGGTGCTCAACTCTTCCCGCGCGGGCCTGCGGGCGCTCGACGAAAAAGTCCCGCAGGCGCTCTCTACCATGCGGCCGCGCGCAAGCGCCGGCGCCTTCCTCGGCGCGCAGCAGAACCGCAACGTCCAGCGGCAGCTCGACATCGACCTCAACGATCCCACGGCGACCGCCAACACCAAGAGCATACAGTCTGGCGGCAGCGTCCCGCGGTCCGCCAGTTTCGCGATCGAACAGCCGGTCTTCGACGGCTTCAAATCGCAGAACGCCACACGCGCCGCGGAATCGGGCGTCTTTGCGGGCCGCGAACGGTTGCGCCTCACGGAGCAGCGCGTCCTGTTCGCCGCCGTTTCCGCCTATATGAACGTCCTGCGCGACACCGCCGCGCTGAAATTGCAGGAGAACAACGTCGCCGTTCTCGCCGAGCAACTGCGCCAGACCAAAGAACGCTACAACTATGGCCAGATCACCCTGACCGACGTTGCGCAGGCGGAGGCCCGCCTCGCCGCCGGCCAGTCGCTCATCGGGCAGGCGCGCGCAAACCTCGAAGCCAGCATCGGCGCCTATCGCCAGACCATCGGCGTGGACCCGAAAAAGCTTTCGCCCGGCAATCCTGTCGATCGCCTGTTGCCGAAGACGCGCGAGGAGGCCGAGCGCGTCGCGCAGGCCGAGCATCCCGTCATTCTCGCCGCGCTGCATGACGCCGACGCCGCCGACATCGACATCAAGGTCATCGAGTCGGATTTCATGCCGAAGCTCTCGATCGTCGGCAACGTCTTCACGCAGACCGACATCTCCGGCATCTACAATCGCAACATCGGCGCGTCGATCGGCGGGCGACTCAACGTGCCGCTTTACGATGGCGGGATCACCTCCTCGCAAACGCGGGAGGCAAAAGAGCTCGCCGGCCAGCGGCGCCTCGACGTCGATGTCGCCCGCGCCGATCTTCTCGCCCTGGTGCGCGCCAATTGGGGCGCGCTGCAAGCCGCCAAAATCCAGATCGCCGCGGCGCAGACCCAGATCGCCGCCGCCGAACGCGCGCTCTACGGCGTGCGCGAAGAGGCCAAGGCCGGCCAGCGCACGACGCTCGACATCCTGAATGCGCAGCAGGAATTGCTGAACGCCCGCATCGGCCTGATCTTCGCCCAGCGCGAACGCGTCGTCGCATCCTACGCCGTGCTCGCCGCAATGGGGCGGCTCTCGACGCAGGCGCTGCATCTTGGGGAAGCGCGCTATGACCCCGCGGTCCATTTCGAGCAGGTGAAGGACAGTTGGGGCGGGATCGAAACCCCCGATGCGGGGCGTTGACGACTTTTCGCACAAAGCGATTTACACTGCGCGCCAATCGCCGCTCACGTGGCGCAACAATAGAGGAATCGTCATGCGAGGCGCTTATCTGAAACTTTTCGCCCTTGCGCTCGTCGCCGCGCCCCTGACCGCGGGACCGGCGCAGGCCATTTGCTGGCTCGGCTGTCCGGACCCGACAGAGGAGCAGGCCAAGAAAATTCTGGAGAATCTTCTCAAGCAGCGCTTCGACAAGCCGGCCAGGATTCTCGAATTCAAGCAGACGATGGCCGAGAAGCTCGAGATGCACGCCACGGGCGAGAAGGGCTATGAAATCTTTTTCAGCGCCAAGGTCGCCTTCCCGGAAGGCGCCAATCTCGAGTGCAAGCCCGACGACGCCGGAACGTTCAAGGAAGGCTGCTCGCCGAGCAAGCATTACGTCACGGCGCCGAGGAGCGCCGATCCGAAAGGCAAGCAATATGTCGCGCCGGGGGAAACGGTGACCTTCGAAGAGGAATATCGCTTCTACGAAGACCCCAAGGGCTGGAAAGGTCCGGACGGCGCCGTCTATTCGCAGTAAGCCAAAAATTATGGGCGCGCATGGACTGCGCGCCCGTGAATTTGCAAATCCTCTCCTTTTCGAGGAAGAGAGGCCGCCGCGATTACTTCATCGGATGGCGCTTGTCGAGTTCCGAGCAGCCAGCCTTGGCGTTGCAGGCATAGAATTCCTCGTAGACCGTCGACCTCGTGTCCTGCACGCCGTTGTCGTTCTGGCGGCGGAGGAAGGCGTCTTCGCACTTTTCGGCGGCCGCCGCCTGCTTGTCCTCGTCGGCATTGCGGGTGTCGCAACCGGCGAAAGCAGGGGTCATCATGCCGGCAATCATGGCAGCCGCCGCAACGAAGGCGAATTTATTCATCTCTGCGTTTCCTCTTCTTCGATTTTGGGGTTTCTTGCTTGCGCAGGCGTAGTAGCCTCCCGCCCATTCAGTAACGGCCCCTCATAACGCGCAAAGCGGCGGGACGATGCGTGAAGAATTACGCTCTGTCAATTCGCGCGCTCGAAATATGCCGCTTTCCCCGCCCGAAAGGAGGCGGCGGGCGTATACCTGCGGCGATATGCGCAACGTGAATTCAGGGGTGTTTTCGCGCGGCGCCTTTTTCTTCGCATGGCGCCGCTCAAAGGATCAACCCTGGCGCCAAAAGAAAAGGGCGCGCAAACTGCGCGCCCTGTCCTGTCCTGTCCTGCGGCTCGCGCCGAGAGCGAAGGCGCCCTTAGAGATCCTTCGAATTCTCCGGGCAGCCGCACTTGGCGTCGCAGGCCTTCTTGTCGGCCTTAAGCTGGGCGTGGTCGGCCATCATGTCCTGCTTGTGGCGAACATAATTGTCTTCGCAGCCGAGCGCGCAAACGGCCTGATCGTCTTCCTTGCGCGTGTCGCAGCTCGCGAAGGCCGGCACGGTCATCGCCGCGAAGAGAGCAATGGCAGTGGCTATGGAGAACGTCTTCATCCTGAGGTTTCCTCTATCGTCGTTTTGTTTATTGCTTGTTGCGCCGCGCCTCTACTCACTCCGCCAACCACGGCCGAATGGGAGCTCCCACGCTCGAGCGTCACGAAGATGTCGCAGGAATTTTTGCTCGTCAACAGGCTCAACGGGGGTGCTGCGCTGTTTTACGAGGCAAGTTGCCGCAGGACATAGGCCAAAATGCCGCCGTTCTTGAAGTATTCCAGCTCGTCGAGCGTGTCGATGCGAAGCAGCAACGGCGTGGAAATCGTCTTTCCTCCCGCGAAGGCGATATCCGCGACAAGCGTCTGGCGCGGCGCAAGCCCTGCCTCAAGCCCTCGAATGGCTACGGTTTCTTCGCCTGTCAGGCCCAGCGTCGCCCAGCTCGTTCCGGCCTCGAAAGTCAGAGGCAGTACGCCCATGCCGACGAGATTGGAGCGATGAATCCGCTCGAAGCTCTGCGCGATGACGGCGCGCACGCCAAGAAGCGCCGTGCCTTTGGCCGCCCAGTCGCGCGACGAGCCATTGCCATATTCCGCCCCCGCGAAGACGACGAGCGGCGCGCCGTCCTTCTGGTAGCGCATGGCGGCGTCATAAATCGAGAGCGTCTCGCCACCGGGGTAGTATTTGGTCAGTCCGCCCTCGGGCACGACGCCGTCGGCGTCCTTCATCATGTGGTTCTTGATGCGGATATTGGCGAAGGTGCCGCGCATCATCACTTCGTGATTGCCGCGGCGCGTGCCGTATTGGTTGAAGTCCGCCGGGGCGACGCCATTGTCCATCAGCCATTTGCCCGCGGGCGAGGCGGCCTTGATGGAGCCAGCCGGTGAGATGTGGTCGGTGGTGATCTTGTCGCCAAAGAGCGCGAGCACGCGCGCGCCGACGATGTCCCTGACCGGCTTGGGCTCCTTCGTCAGACCAACGAAATAGGGCGGGTTGCGCACATAGGTCGAGTGATCGTCCCAGACGTAGGTCTCGCTCTCGGGCGCCGCGACCGCCCGCCAGTGCTGGTCTCCGGCGAAAACGTTCGCATAGGTCTCGCGGTAAAGCTGGCGCGTGACATTGTCGCGGATGAAGGCGTCGATCTCGGCGTTCCTGGGCCAGATGTCGCGCAGGAACACGGGCTTGCCGTCGGAGCCCTGGCCGAGCGGCTCCTTGGCGAGGTCGATCGCGACCGTGCCCGCGAGCGCGAAGGCGACGACGAGGGGGGGCGAAGCCAGATAATTCGCCTGAACGTCAGGGTTGACGCGCCCTTCAAAATTGCGGTTGCCCGAGAGCACCGAGGCCGCGACGATGTCGTGCTGGTTGATCGTCTTCGAGACCGGCGCCGGCAGCGGGCCGGAATTGCCGATGCAGGTCGTGCAGCCGAAGCCCACGAGATTGAAGCCCAGTTCGTCGAGCGATTTCTGAAGGCCGGAGTTGGCGAGATATTGCCCGACCACCTGGCTTCCGGGCGCAAGCGAGGTCTTCACCCAGGGCTTCACCTTCAGCCCCTTGGCGATGGCGTTGCGCGCGAGGAGGCCGGCGCCGATCAGCACGCTCGGGTTCGACGTGTTGGTGCAGGAGGTGATCGCCGCGATGACGACGTCGCCGTGGCCGAGGTCGTAATTCGTCCCCTCGACCTTGTAGCGCGGGCCAAGGCCCCCTTCCTTCTTGTATTCGCCAGCGAGCGCGGTCTCGAAGGCCTTGCCCACGTCCTCGAGCGGCACGCGACCCTCGGGGCGCTTCGGCCCCGCGAGCGAGGGCGCGACGTCGGCGAGGTCGAGCGACAGCGTGTCGGTGAATTCCGGGTCTGGCGAGGCGGCGGTGCGCAACATGCCCTGCGCCTGCGTATAGGCTTCGATCAGCGCGATGCGCTCGGCGGCGCGGCCGGAGGTGTTGAGATAGGCCAGAGTCTCTGTGTCGACGGGGAAGAAGCCGCAGGTCGCGCCATATTCGGGCGCCATGTTCGCGATGGTCGCGCGGTCGGCGAGGGTGAGGTGGTTGAGGCCGTCGCCGAAGAATTCGACAAATTTGCCGACCACGCCCTTTTTGCGCAGCATTTGCGTCACGGTCAGCACCACGTCGGTCGCGGTGACGCCTTCCTTCGGCGCGCCGGTGAGCTTGAAGCCGATGACCTCGGGCGCAAGCATGGAAAGCGGCTGGCCGAGCATGGCGGCCTCCGCCTCGATGCCGCCGACGCCCCAGCCCAGCACGGCGAGGCCGTTGACCATAGTGGTGTGCGAGTCGGTGCCGACGAGCGAATCCGGATAGGCGACCTCGACCGTCGATCCGTTCGCGCCCTCGCTGCGCGTCCAGACGGTCTGCGCCAGATATTCGAGGTTCACCTGATGGCAGATGCCGGTGCCGGGCGGCACGACGCGAAAATTGTCGAAGGCCGACTGGCCCCATTTCAGGAAGCGGTAGCGCTCGCCATTGCGCTGATATTCGAGTTCGACATTCTGCTCGAAGGCCCTGGGCGTGCCGAACTCGTCGACGATGACCGAATGGTCGATCACAAGGTCGACCGGCACCAGCGGATTGATCTTCTGGGGGTTGCCGCCGAGCGCCACCATGGCGTCGCGCATCGCCGCGAGATCGACGACGGCCGGAACGCCGGTGAAGTCCTGCATCAGCACCCGGGCCGGGGAAAAGGCGATCTCGCGCTCGCCCTTGCCCTTCTCGGTCAGCCATTGGGCGAAGGAGAGGATCGTGTCCTTCGTCACCCAGCGGCCGTCCTCGTTGCGCAGCAGGTTTTCCAGCACGACCTTCAGCGAGTACGGGAGCTTCGAGACTCCCGCGAGCCCGTTCGCCTCCGCCGCCTTCAGCGAGAAATAGTCATAGCTCTTGTCGCCCACGACGAGCTTTTGGCGGGACTGGAAACTGTCGACAGATGTCATGGGGGTGTCCTTGGGGGCGTCCTTGCAGACTTGGGCGGCAGATTGGGTGTGCGACGGGCTCGAGCGAGCCTCGCCATTCTTAGAAAATTCCATGCCACGCGCACAAGGCGGGGCGGCAACAAAAAAGATAGGGCGCAAAGGCGCATCAGCGCCGCTTTTCGCCCCGCAGGGGCCGTTCCTCCATCCGCGCCATGAAGACGAAAGATAGCGCCATGCAGACCGCAAGCGCCGCGAAGACCAGGCGGAAGCTCGCGACGAGCCGTGCGAGGTCATCGGGTGAGAGCTTCGACTCGGTGATGTATTCGGCCCGTCCGCCGCCGAGCGCAAGTGCGGCGAAAAGCGCGACGATCACGGAGGCGCCAAGCTGCCGGAAGAACTGCGTCGTCGCCGTCGCCGTGCCCAGATCCCTGGCCAGCACGGCGTTCTGAACGCAGACCGTCGCTATTGGCAGCATGGTCCCGACGCCGAGCGTCACGACCGTCAGCAGCAGGTTGAGGGTGAAGAAGGAGACGCTGCCCGCCTTCCAGGCGGCGGCGGCCGCGGCCAGCGTTCCGGCGCCGAGACCCAGCAGGGGGATCAGCTTGTAATGATGGACGACCGCCATCATCCGCCCAGAGAATGTCGCGCCGGCGACGGTCGCGACCATGAGCGGGATGAGCGCGAGCCCCGAGTCGTGAGCGGAGAGCCCCGCCCCTACCTCGAAATAGATGGGCATGACCACAGAGAGCCCGACAAAGGCGCCAAGCCCGAAGGAGCTGGAGGCGACGGCGTCGCGCACGATCCCGAGGCTGAGAATCCGCATTGGGATCAAGGGCTCGTCGGCGGTGCGCGTGCGCCGCGCGAAGAGCAGCCAGAACAGGCTGGAGAGACCCAGCAAGCCAAGGATCGGGGCCGAGGTCCAGGGGTAGCGGGTTCCGCCCCAGCCGAGCGCCAGCACCATCGCGCCCGAGGCCATGACCAGAAAACCGGCGCCCAGATAGTCGACGCTGTGCGGATGGCGCCGCTCCGGCAGGCGCTTGAGGCGGCTGTTGACGATGACGAGCGCGGCGAGGCCGAGAGGCAGATTGATCCAGAAGATGAGCGACCAATGCGCATATTGCGCAAAAAATCCCCCGAGCGCCGGCCCGGCGATGCTGGAGGTGACAAAAACGGCGGCGAAATAGGTCTGATAGCGGCCGCGCTCGCGGGGGCTGACGAGATCGGCGACGACGGTCTGGGAGAGGGCGATGAGGCCGCCGCCTCCCAGTCCCTGAAGAAATCGCGCCGCGGCGAGCGCGGCGATGCTCGGCGCCAGCGCGCAGGCCAGAGACCCGGCGATGAAGGTCGCCACCCCCACGAGCAGCACGATGCGCCGCCCGTAGACATCGGCGAATTTGCCGTAGAGCGGCGTCACCACCGTCGCGGCGATGAGATAGGCCGTGACGATCCAGGGCAGGTTCTCCGGCTCGCCGAGGTCCGCGCCGATGGTCGGCATGGCGGTGACGACGATGGTCTGGTCCAGCGCCGACAGCAGCATGGCGAGGCCGAGCCCAACCATGACCTGCCGCATTTCCGCAGGGGGGCTCGGGGGCGCGGCGGTCATGGGGCGTGCAACCTTGGTCGGAGGGCTGTGGGCTTCTACCGCATCGCAGCGCCGCGGGGAACGTCATGGATCTCCAGGGATCGTCCTGATGACGCGCAGGAAACCCGCCGCCTCGTCGATTTCGTCGAAGGCCGGATCGTCGAGGCGATCCGGGCGCGCCCGGGCGAGCGTCGTCAGCGCTTCGTCGCTTGCGATCCGCCGCGGGGCGAGGCCCCTGCGCTTCGCAATCGCAAGGCGCTCCGCCTGAAGCGCGCGCAGCAGCCGGGCCTGCGCGACCGTGAGGGCGGGCGGCGCCGGCGGCGCCTCCGTCAGGATCGGCTCTTGCGCAGGCGAGGGCTCCGTCGCCTCCGTCTCGGGCGCGCCGGCCGAGAGATGCGCCAGCCGGCTTGTCGCGGCGACGCGCCAGCCCTGCGTCAGCGCGCCCAGGCGCCGCGGCCAGGCGAGCGGCCCGCCACGGCAATGGTCGCAGCGCCCGCAGGGCGTGCTTTCCTCGCCGAACTCCGAAAGGAGGGTCTGGAAGCGGCAGCCCGGCGTCACGCAAAGCCGCGCCATGGCCCTGCGCCGCGCGTAGGCGCCCAAAGCCGCCTCGTCCTCCTCGGCGATGACGGGCGCGCCCCAGCGCAAGGCGAGTTCGCGCGGATCAAAGAGCGCCAGCGTTCGCGCCGGCGCCCCGTCGCGCCCGGCGCGGCCGATTTCCTGGTAATAGCCCTCGATCGAGTTCGGTATGTCGGCATGGACGATGAAGCGGACATCCGGCTTGTCGACGCCCATGCCGAAGGCGATGGTCGCCACCATGACGACGCCCTTTCGCGCAAAAAACGCGTCCTGATGGGCGCCGCGCGTATAGGCGTCGAGGCCGGCGTGGTAGGGCAGGGCGTCGAGCCCCATGCGGGCGAGGCTCGCGGCCAGCGCGTCCGCCATGCGGCGGGAGTTGCAATAGACGATCCCGCTTTCGCCGCCGCGCCCGACGAAGTCCAGGATCTGCCGCAGGCCGGGACGCTTGCGCTGGAACGAGATCGCGAGGTTGGGCCGCGCAAAAGAACGAACGAAGACAATGGGTTCCCGCGCAAAAAGATTGCCGATGACATCGGCGCGCGTGCGCGGTCCCGCGGTGGCGGTGACGGCCAGCACGGGAGCCCCGAGTTTTCGGGCGATCGCCCCGAGCCCGCGATAGTCCGGGCGGAACTCGTGGCCCCAATGCGAGACGCAATGGGCTTCGTCGACCGCAAAAAGCCGGATGCGGTTTTTGCGCAGCAAATTCTGCGTCCCCTCCTGCGCCAGCCGCTCCGGCGCGACATAGAGCAGGCGCGCCCGGCCGCTGGAGACCGCGTCGAAGGCGGCCATCGCCTCCTCGTCGTCCTGCGCGGAATTGAGCGCGACGGCGGGCAAGCCCTTGTCGGCCAGCGCCCGCAACTGGTCGCGCATCAGCGCGATGAGCGGCGAGGCGACGACGACGAGCCCCGGCCCGGCGGCGGCCGGGAGCTGATAGAGCAGCGACTTTCCCGAGCCCGTGGGCATGACGGCGAGGGCGTCGCGCCCAGCGAGCACCGCCTCGACCACTTCCCGCTGTCCCGGCAGGAAGTCTGAAAATCCAAAATTGCTGCGCAGCAATTCCGCAGCTTCGGGCAGGTGCGGGCCGCTCACGTCAGCCCTTTTTCAATCAGGAAGGCGGCGATCTCGCGCCATTCCTGCGCCAAAATCCCCTCATGCGGCGGTCGCCCGGCCCGGGCGTACCAATAGCGCGCGTTCCAGCGGTCGCCTTCCTTGCGGTGCAGATAGGCATGGACCCACATGCCGTCCGGGTCGCTCGCGTCGTCGACGCATTTATGGGCGCCGTCCCAGTCGCCCCTCGCGTCGAGCCAGAGGGCGCGCAGCGCGGGATCGCCCGGGGGCGACGTCGAGGCGAGAAAAGAGTCGAGCGGCTGGGTCATGGCGGCCTCCCATGAAGGAGCCATTATGGCGCCGCGCCGCGCGCATTGACAGGAGCCGCCCGGCTCGGCCAATTGCGCGCATGATCCAAAGTCCCTGCAACAAAATCTGCACGCTGAACGAGAACCGCATCTGCGTCGGCTGCGGCCGCTCGCGCGAAGAGATCGGCAGCTGGACCGGGCTGTCCGATGGCGACAAAAAGCGCGTCATTGAGCGGGCCAAGGCGCGCCTTGCGGCGTTGGGCGGCGTCAAGGCGGCCGCCAAAATCAGGGGCTGAAAAAGGGCCGGCGCATCGGCCGACCCCTTGATCCTTCAGAGCTTTTCGAGCGTCGATTCCGCGCTGGAGACGGTCGCGAGGCTCGAGTTTTCCTCGATGTTGATCCATTCGACGACGCCGTCCCTGACGATCGCGGAATAACGCTTGCCGCGCACGCCGAGGCCGAAATCATTGAGGTCGAGATCGACGCCCATGGCCTTGGCGAGAACCGCCGAGCCGTCGGCGAGACCGTGGATCTTGCCGGCGGCGCCGCGCTCCTTCAGCCAGGCGTCGAGGGTGAAGACGTCGTTGACGGCCGTCACCGCAATGGCCTCGACGCCCTTGGATTTGATCGCGTCATAGTGCTCCAGAAAGCCCGGCAGATGCTTCGCGTGGCAGGTCGGCGTGAAGGCGCCCGGAACCGAAAAGAGCGCGACCTTGCGGCCCTTGAAATAGTCGGACGTCTTGACCGGCTCGGGGCCGTTCTTGCCCATGATCGTGACGGTCACGTCGGGAATCTTGTCGCCTGCTTTGATGGTCATGCCTGTCTCGCTTTGGCTTGCTCGCTGTGGATTGGCGGGTGAAGCTTTTTCTAATTAGCGCGTTTTTCCGACAAGTCGCCAGCGCAGGCGCAGCTTTTCCCCGATTCCCTCGCTTCGGCCCAAGCCCAGCGCCCCATTCGAGACGCTTGTGACCCGCCTCAAGGCGTTGCAACATGATGATCGCGCGTTGCAACCGCGCCGCGGGGAGGGTTTGGACAATGTCGAACACGCAAGAAGTTGACGGGCAGCCGCCCGCCGCCTGGGTTTGGAGTCAGTATCGCGCCGAATCGCCCGCCGAGCCCGTGTCCGTCGGAATAGCGGAGGAAACCCCGCAGGCTCCCCCCGCCGAGGCTGCCCCCGACGCCCCCGCTCCAGCTCCCGCGTCCGGCGCCGCCAGGGATTCGAGCGCGATCGGCCTTGGCCTCGCCGCGGCGGTGCTGGTCATCGCGGGCCTCACCTGGCTCTTCACCTCGAAGCCGGCCTCGGCGCCTGCCGAATCGACCCTGCCCGCCGCCACCGAGGCGCCGGCGCAGCAAAAGAGCGAGGCCGCGCCGCCTGCCGTCGAGCCTGTCGCCGCTCCGGCGCCCGCCGCCCCGGCTGCGGAGCCGGCGAAACCGGCCCCGCCCGCCGCCCCTGCGCATGGCAAAGGACATGGCAAGCAGCGGCATCGGTGAGGGCTAGGTGCGCCAGGGATGTTCCGGCAGGTCGCAGACGCCGAGCGTCGCGACGCCCGCCTGCGCCACGGCGTGGTCGTTCTCCACCGAGGAGCCGCTCACGCCAATGGCGCCGATCATGACGCCGTCCTTGTCGACGATGGGCAGGCCGCCGGGGAAGGTGATGAGCCCGTCATTCGAATGCTCGATGCCGTAGAGCGGCCCGCCCGGTTGCGAGAGCTTGCCGATCTCGCCGGTCGGCATGCCGAAGAAAACCGCGGTTTTCGCCTTCTTCATGGAAATGTCGATGCTGCCGACCCAGGCGTCGTCCATTCGATAAAACGCCTTGAGCACGCCGCCCGAATCGACCACCGCGATGCACATCTGCGTCTTGATCTCCGCCGCCTTTCTGCGCGCGGCGGCGATCGCCTGTTCGGCCTGTTCGATAGTGACATGCATGCTAACGACCCTCCCTCGCCGGCCGGGCGGCCAAGGCGACGATGAGAGAGATAGGCGCCGCAGCGCGGATGTTAAGGGCGCATGCTCAGCGGCCCGCCGCCTCGAGAGCCTTGGTCACCAGCGCCTTGGCGTCGGCCGAATGCCAGTTCGCCGGGCCGTTCATCAGGCCGATCTGACAGCCCTCGGAATCGACCAGCATCGTCACGGGCAGGCCCAGCGCCTTGCCGGCCTGCTTCAGTTCGTAAAAGACATTGGCCTTGGGGTCCGTGTAGAGGGTCAGCGCCTTCACGCCCGTGTCTTCAAAGAGCTTCTTCGGCCGCTCGGGCCGCGAGGTGTCTATGTTGACGACCACCACCTGAAACCTGTCGGAGCCAAGCTCGGCCTGCAACTTGTCGAGTTCCGGCATTTCGGCGCGGCAGGGCACGCACCAGGTCGCCCAGACGTTGAAAAGCAGGGTCTTGCCCTTGAAGGCGGACAGCGAAACGGGCTTTCCGTCGGGGCCGTTGAAGGCGAAATCGGGAAGCTTCTCCGGCTTCTTCGAAATGTTCATCGCGGCGACCTCGCCCCTGGCGATGTCCTTCACCGATTCCGCAATCCTGGAGGCGCCGGCGCAGTCCTCGGCGCGCGCTTCCTTTACGCCTGGCCCGCCCGCGTATAGAAACCCGGCGCCGGCCGCTGCAAGGACGAGAGACGTCGGGCGACGCGGGAAAGCGGGCATTTTCATCAGGCGCAGGCTCCGGGGAAAAAATGACGAGCAAGATATGGGGCGGGCGCTTTCAGAGCGCAACCGACGCGGTTCTGGAGGCCATTAACGTCTCCATCGATTTTGACAAGCGTCTCGGACCCCAGGACATCCGCGGCTCTCTCGCCCATATCGCCATGCTCGGCAAGCAGGGCATCGTCGCGCCGGAAGACGCGGCGAAAATCACCGAAGGCCTGACGCAGATCGCCGGAGAGATCGAGCGCGGCGCGTTCAACTTCTCGCGCGCGCTCGAAGATATTCACATGAACGCCGAGTCGCGGCTCGCCGAACTTATCGGCACGACGGCGGGGCGACTGCACACGGCGCGCTCGCGCAACGATCAGGTCGCCACCGACTTCCGCCTGTATATACGCGACGAGATCGACGCGCTCGACGCGCAGCTTGCCGACTTGCAACTGGCTATGGTGGAGCGCGCGATGGAGGAGGCCGCCAGCGTCATGCCGGGCTTCACCCATCTGCAGAGCGCCCAGCCCGTCACGTTCGGCCATCATCTTCTCGCTTACGTGGAGATGATCGGCCGCGACCGGGGACGTTTCCGCGACGCGCGCTCGCGCCTCAATGAATGCCCGCTCGGGGCGGCGGCGCTCGCCGGCACGTCCTTTCCCATCGACCGCCACATGACGGCGAAGGCGCTGGACTTCGACCGTCCCACGGCCAATTCGCTCGACAGCGTTTCCGACCGCGACTTCGTGCTGGAGACGCTCGGCGCCGCCGCCATCTGCGCCACGCATCTGTCGCGCTTTGCGGAAGAGATTGTGCTGTGGTCGACGCCGCAGTTCAATTTCATTTCGCTATCGGACAAATTCACCACCGGCTCCTCCATCATGCCGCAAAAGCGCAATCCGGACGCCGCCGAGTTGGTGCGCGGCAAGTCCGGCCGGATCATCGGCGCGCTGCAGGCGCTGCTGATCGTTATGAAGGGCCTGCCGCTCGCCTATTCCAAGGACATGCAGGAGGACAAGGAAGGCGCTTTCGACTCGCTCGATTCCATGTCCCTCTGCATCGCCGCCATGTCCGGCATGGTGCGCGACATGAAGGTGAACCGCGAGCGGCTCAAAGCCGCCGCGGGCGCGGGCTTCTCCACCGCGACCGATCTCGCCGACTGGCTGGTGCGCAAGCTGGGGATGCCCTTCCGCGAGGCGCATCATGTGACGGGCCGCGTCGTGGCGCTGGCGGAGGGGCGCGGGGTGGGCCTCGAAGACCTCACGCTCGCCGATCTGCAGAGCGTGGAGACGCGTATATCCGAGGATGTCTTCGCCGTGCTCGGCGTGGAAAAATCAGTCGAAAGCCGGACGAGTCATGGCGGCACGGCGCCGGAGAATGTGCGCAAGCAGGCGCAGAGCTGGCTTGAATGTCTGAAGGGACAGAAATGACGCAGGATCCGCCCAAAGACCCGCCGCAGCTCTATCTCGCCACCCCGCCGCTCGCCGAGGCGCGCGACTTCCTGCCGGCCCTCGTCGACGCGCTCTCGGCGGGCGATGTGGCGTCCCTCCTCATCCGCTTCGCCGTAGACGACACGCGCAAGCAGGAGGACATCGTCCGCGCCCTCGCGCCCGCCGCGCAGGAGAAGGGCGTCGCCGTTCTCGTCGCGGGCGAACCCAATGTCGCGCTGCGCGCCGGCGCCGACGGGGCGCATATTCCGGGCTGCGGCGAGGAGCTGGCCGAAGCCGTGAAGAAGCTTTCGCCCAAATATATCGTCGGCGCGGGCGATCTCGCGACGCGCGACGACGCCATGGTCGCGGGCGAACTCGGCTCAGATTATCTGCTGTTCGCGGATGAAGATCGCGAGGCGCTGATCGAGCGCGTCGCCTGGTGCGCGGAGCTGTTCTCAACGCCGGTCGTCGCCCGCGCCGCCACGCTCGCGGACGTCGCGCCGCTTGCGCAGGCGGGCGCCGATTTCGTGCTGCTGGACGACGCCGTCTGGGCCGACCCGCGCGGCCCGGCTGCAGCAGTCGCGGAGGCTTTTGCAGGCCTGAAGGGAGTGCAGGCATGATCCGCCGTCTCGCCGCGCCACTGCTGGCTTTGGCCCTGGCCGCGCCCGTCTTCGCCGCGCCGCAGGCGACGCCCGCCGCTGGGTCCGATCTCGCTTTCGGCGCCTATCAGCGCGGCGATTACAGGGCCGCCCTCGCAGAGGCGAAAAAGCGCGTCGAGGCCAATCCCCGGGACGCCGCCGCGCTCACCCTCATCGGGCGGCTCTACCTCGAAGGCTCGGGCGTCAAGCGCGACACCAAGGTCGCGATGGACTGGTTCCGCCGCGGCGCCGACGCGGGCGACTCCGAGGCCGCCTATCTCTATGGCGTCGCGACGCTGGAGGGGATCGACATCCCGAGGGACCGCGCCCGCGCCCGCGCCTATCTCGAAAAGGCCGGCGCGCAGGAACATGCGGCGGCGCTGCACCTCCTGGGCGAGATAGCGCTGGAGAACGAGGGCAAGGAGCCCGACTTCGAAAAGGCGATGGCCTATTTCAAGCGGGCCTCCGCTGCGGGAAACCCGGACGCCGATTATGCCATCGGCGTTCTCTTCAAGACCGGAAAGGGCGTTCCCAGGGACGAGAAGCAGGCGGCCGGCTGGTTCAAGCGCGCCGCCGACGTCGGTCTCGCCGCGGCGATGGTGGAATACGCCATCATGCAGTTCAACGGCGCGGGAGTGGAGCGCGACAAGGCGAGCGCGGTCGAACTGCTGCGCAAGGCGGCGGCGAAGGGCAACGCCGTGGCGCAGAACCGGCTCGCGCATCTCTACGCCGAAGGGATCGGAGTCGAGGTCGATCTCACGGCGGCGCGGGAATGGCGCGACAAGGCGAAGGAAGCGGGGCTCAACGACCCCTCGCTCGACTTCCTGTCCAATGTCTCCACGCCCGCCAGGCCGGTCGCCCCAAAGCCGGCAGCGCCGACGCCAGACGCGCCTGCACCGGCGATCGCCAAGCCGTCGGCCCCTACACCGGCGGCCGCGCCTCCAAGATGACAGGGAGTGGGAGCCCAGCGGCGCGGCGCGCCTCGGCCTTTCTGCGCCGTTTCGCCAAGCCGCGGCTCATCGAGACGATCCCGAAGCTGCGGCGGCTTCAGGCTCTGGTGGAGCGTTTTTCGTCGCCCTTGCCGGCGCCTTTCGCGCCCGACATTCCGGCCGACTGGATTCCGGCGGCGGGCGCGCTGTCGGGCGTGACGCTTGTCTATCTCTACGGGGGCGCCTTTCTTCTGGGGTCGCCGCCCTTCTACCGTTTCGTCTCCCGCCAGTTCGCCCGCGCGGGTTTCGACGTCTTCACGCCCGCCTACCGGCTCGCGCCGGAACATGTCTTTCCGGCCGCCCTCGACGACGTCTTCGCCGCCTGGCGCGCGCTCGTCGCGGCGCGGCCGGGGCCGGTCGTGCTGGCGGGAGATTCCGCCGGCGGCGGGCTCGCCGTCTCGCTCATGCTGCGCGCGCGCGACGAGGGCGTGCGGCTCCCGAACGCCGCCGCGCTGTTCTCCCCCTGGACGGATCTTTCCGTTTCCGGTCCGTCCCTGCGGCAGAATGAAGAGAAGGACGCGCTCTTCACGCGCCGCACGATCCTGTCTGGCGCCCGGGCGGCGCTGGGGCGGGCGAGCGCGAAAAACCCGATGGCCTCGCCTGTCTACGCCGACCTCGCGGGGATGCCGCCGCTCATCGTACATACGGGGATAGACGAGGCGCTTCGCGACGATTCGGTCAGGCTGGTCGCGCGCGCGCGGGCGGCCGGGGTCGCGGCGGAATTGGAGCTCTGGCCCGACGTGCCCCACGCCTGGCAATTGATGCCCTTCATTCCCGAAGCGCGGGAGTCGCGGGAGAAGGCGATCGCTTTCCTCAGAACGTCTCTCAATAGCGAAAGTTAATCTCGTCAAGGCGCGCCGGCCAGTTGTCGCTGAGATATGCCGTTGATCTAGCGAACGGTGCCGAAAAGTGCTGGCGGAAAATGTTTGCTTCGACCCGAGGTCGCGCGCGCGCCGATTTAATGCTAAGGTTGAGATAGTTCTTTCGGGCTAGCTTGAGGAACGACATGTCAGACGAAACCCCTCATTGGGTAACAACTATACCTCGCTGGATATTCCTTTTTACGGCGGTTGCATTCTCAGTGACGGCTGTAAGTTTTTTTGTAGCGATGCTCAGTTCATGGGCTGCCGGAGAGCCATTTACTCTAATGGGAAATCAATTCGGTTGGTCTCGAACACGTCCAGACGAAGTTGTGGTGAGTAAACCTGTTAGCCTGTTACAATGGCAGCAGCGAAGGTACGTAGCAGACTTAGCCCAAAGTTTTTCAAAGGACACGAAAGATTATACAGATGTTATTTATAAGTGTTTTCCAACCTTCGAAAGGAACGGAAGCTTCGTTTCAACAAACGTGATCAGTGAAGGCGATGCAATATCAATTATCCAAAAAAACGATGAATTGCATAAATCAATTAGGAGATTGCTGAACTACTTTGAGGCGATCTCTATTGCATATCAAAACGGAGTTGCGGACGGCCCTATGTTTGAAAGCTCGTTCTTGCCCGTGCTAAAAATGTGGTATGCAAGGCTACATTTGTACATTAAGGTTGCTGATGAGCAGTGTAAGTGTAATTGGCAACCTTTCGAAGACGTTGCGATAAAATCTTGGGCTTCAAAAGAGCTTCCCCGGCCGAGTTCCAGTGTGGCTGTCTGTTACGGGGTAAACTCGCAGCTAAGAAAAAGAAAAGGCTAAAAAATCGGATCGGCGGAGAACTCGCTAGCAGCGCGTATCTCAGCCCCACGGCCCTTTCTGCGGCGGGTCGAGCGGATGGCGTCCGTCCTGCGGCAGGAAGGAGGCTTCGCTCTCTTGCTGCGCCTGCGCCCATTCGGGCGCCTGCTCATCGATCGCCTGCCCGTCGACGCGCTGGGGCTCTTCATAAGCGATGGCCGCGTCCTGCCCGCCGGCGTATGCGATCAGCGTGGCGATGCGCTCGTCGACGGACGGATGCGTCGAGAACCAGCCGGATTCCTGAATCCGCGCCGGGCTTTCGATGAAGAAGGCGTGCATGCGCGAGGGCATGGTCGGGATCACCGAATGCGCCTCGATCTTGCGCAGCGCCGAGATCATGGCGTCGGGGTTCTTGGTCAGCTCCACCGCGCCCGCGTCGGCCAGATATTCGCGCGAGCGCGACAGGGCGAACCGGATCAGCACGGAGGCGCCCCAGCTCAGCGCGATGATGGCGAGCGCAATGATGATGGCGAGCCCCGCGCCGCCTTCCCGGCGATTGTCCTCGCGGCTCGACGGCCGATGCGGCGAGAAGCCGAAGGGGAAGTTCCAGCTGCGGAAAATCAGATCCGAGACGAAGGCGAAAATGCCGGCGAAGATCACCGCGATGACCATCAACTGGACGTCGCGGTTGCGGATGTGGGTCAGCTCATGGGCGAGCACGGCCTCTAGCTCCGGATCGGTCAGCTCGGTCAGCAGGCCGCGCGTGACCGCGACCTTGTATTGCCCTTCTTTCAGGCCCGAGGCGTAGGCGTTGAGCGCGTCGCTGTCGATGATCTGCAGCGCCGGGATCGGCACGCCGCGCGAGATGCAGAGATTTTCGAGGAGATTGTAGAGACGCGGCGCCTCGGTGCGGTCGATGCTGTGCGCGCCGGTGGCGAAATCGATCATCCTTTGGTGGAAGAGATAAGCGATGACGAACCACACGCCCGCCCCGGCGACGCCGATCGGCCAGCCCTCCTTCAGGTCGCTGATCGCTCGGGCCGCGATCCAGTCGAAGGGCGCGCCCCGCGGCGCTCCCATCGCCTCGAACAGCAAGGCGAAGGAAAACATCAGCGCCAGCAGCAGGACCACGAAGCCGGCGAGCAGAAAGCCCGAGCGGAGCCGGTTGGCGCGGATGTGGGAATAGAGGCCGTAGGCTTTGAACATGGGCGTTCCTGCAAAAGGGCTCGCCGGACCGCCGCCGCCAGTGCGGGCTCCGCGGAGCGATCCAGCGCCGTCGACGCCGCCCCTTCAATTGCTTCGTCGCTTACGCTCCTCGCAATGACGGGGGCGTTCGGATTTCTAGAACTGCACCTTCGGCGGCGCCTCGACGGCCTTCTGCTCCGCTTCGTCCAGCTCGAAATAATCCTCCGGCTTGAAGTCGAAGCGCTGGGCGATGAGGAATCCCGGGAAGCCCTCGCGGGTCGCGTTATATTCGGCGACGGTGTTGTTCAGGAAACGCCGTGACGCCGCGATCTTGTTCTCGACGTCCGAAAGTTCGCCCTGAAGCTGCTGGAAGTTCTGGTTGGCTTTCAGATCCGGATAGGCCTCGGAGAGGGCGAGAAGGCGGGAGAGCGCGCCGGTCAGCGCGCCTTCCGCGGCGCCCTTGTCGGCGGGGGCGGTGGCGGAGACGGCGGCGTTGCGCGCCTTGATCACGTCTTCGAGCGTCGTCTTCTCGTGGGTGGCGTAGCCCTTCACCGTCTCGACGAGATTGGGGATGAGGTCGTGCCGCTGCTTCAACTGGACGCTGATGTCCGAAAACGCCTGCTTGCAGCGCTGCCGCAGGCTGACAAGCCCGTTGTAGACGCCCACCAGCCAGAAGCCGACGGCGGCGACCAAACCCAGAAATATCAGGAACGCCATGGATAACCCCCCTTCAAGCGCCGAACGCTTGTGTTCCGGCGCGCGCATGTTAGCCGCCTTGGCTCCCAAGGCAAAGGCGCGGCTCCAATTGACGGAAGCGCCTCTCGCGCCTATCTCTTTGCGTCAAGGCTCATGGCTCGCGAAACGCGACGGAACCAGAGAAGAAACAGCGATGGCTCTGCTGCCCATCATCACGCTCCCCGATCCCCGGCTGCGACAGGTCTCCAAGCCGGTGGAGAAGGTCGACGCCGAAATCCAGACGCTGCTCGATGACATGCTGCAGACCATGTACGAGGCGCCCGGCATCGGGCTCGCCGCGATTCAGGTCGGTGAGCCCAAACGCATCGTCGTCGTGGACATCGGCAAGACGGAGGAGGAGCGCAACCCCCTCTTCCTCATCAATCCCGAGATTGTCTGGGCCTCGGAGGAGCTCTCTTCCTACAATGAGGGTTGCCTCTCTGTGCCGGATTATTTCGACGACGTGAAGCGCCCGGCGATGGTCAGGGTGCGCCATCTCGACCGCAAGGGCGAGACGGTGGAGTTCGAAGCGGTCGGGCTCCTCGCGACTGTCGTGCAGCACGAGATGGAGCATCTCGACGGCGGGCTCTTCATCGACAATCTCTCGCGCCTCAAGCGCGAGCGGGTGGTGAAGAAATTCGCCAAGGCCGCGCGCATGGACGAGATCGTCGCGCAGCGCCGCGCCGAGCGCCAGTCGGAAGAAGCCGGGGCCTGACGATTGCGCCTCGTTTTCATGGGCACGCCGGACTTTGCGACGGCGCTGCTCCAGGAGCTTTGCGACCGCGGCCATGAGGTCGCGGCCGTCTATTCCCAGCCCCCGCGTCCGGCGGGGCGCGGGATGTCCGAGAAAAAATCCAGCGTCCACCAATTCGCCGAGAGCCGGGGGCTGCCCGTCCGCACCCCGAAGAGCCTTAAAAGCGCCGGGGAGCAGGAGGCGTTCCGCGCGCTTTGCGCCGACGTCGCCGTGGTCGCCGCTTACGGCCTGCTTCTGCCGCAGCCGATCCTCGACGCCCCGAAACATGGCTGCCTCAATCTCCACGGCTCGCTGCTGCCGCGCTGGCGCGGCGCGGCGCCGATCCAGCGCGCCATCATGGCGGGCGACAAAGAGAGCGGCGTCGAGGTTATGAAGATGGACGCGGGCCTCGACACCGGCCCCGTCGCGCTGACGGCGAAGACGCCTATCGGTCCGGACATGACGGCGGGGGAATTGCACGACCGCCTCGCCGAACTCGGCGCGCCGCTGATGGCGGACGCGCTCGATCTGCTGGTGAAGGGGGAACTGCGCTTCACGCCGCAGAGCGAGGAGGGCGCCTGCTACGCCGCCAAGATTGACAAGGCCGAGGCGCGGATCGACTGGCGCCGCAGCGCGCAGGAGCTGCACGACCATGTTCGCGGGTTGACGCCCTTTCCCGGGGCCTTTTTCGAGGGCGATATCGGTCATGGCCTCGAGCGGGTGAAAGTGCTGCGCACGCAGGTCGAAACGGGGAAGGGCGCGCCGGGAACGATCCTCGACGACGCCGGGCTCGTCGCCTGCGGCGCAGGCGCGCTGCGCCTCCTGCGCGTCCAGCGCGCCGGCAAGGGCGAGATGGGGATCGAGGACTTTCTGCGCGGGCGCAAGATGGCCAAAGGCGCCGTGCTGGGATGATGAGGGCGCGTCGATCGGCGCCGCCAATATTGAGGCGCCCCCCATCCCTAACCCCTCCCCCCACGGAGTGGCGGGGAGGGGTTAGGGATGGGGGGCGGCGTCTATTCCCCGGCCGCGCCCAGCTTGGCGCGCCCTGAATGCCCCGCTACGCGCTCACCATCGAATATGACGGCTCTCCCTTCGTCGGCTGGCAGCGGCAGGCCAATGGCATGTCGGTGCAGCAGCGGCTGGAGGAGGCGGTCCTCGCCATCAATGGCGAACGCGCCGTCATCCACGGCGCCGGGCGCACCGACGCCGGCGTCCATGCTCTGGGCCAGGTCGCCCATGTCGATCTTGTGCGCGAATGGCGTCCTGACCGGCTGCGCGACGCGCTCAACGCGCATCTCAAGCCCGACCCTGTCGCGGTGGTCGACGTGCGCGCCGTCGGCGATGACTTCGAGGCGCGCTTCTCGGCGATCCGCCGCCATTATCGCTATGTCATCGAGAACCGCCGCGCGCCGCTCACCGTCACGCTCGGCCGCGCCTGGCACGTCAAGCGTCCGCTCGATGCGCAGGCCATGCACGAAGCGGCGCAGCGGCTTGTCGGGCGCTATGATTTCACCACTTTCCGCGCCTCCGAATGCCAGGCCAATTCTCCGGTCCGCACGCTCGAGAAGCTGGACGTGCGCCGCGCGGGCGAGCGCATCGAGATCGTAACCTGCGCGCGCTCCTTCCTGCACAATCAGGTGCGGTCGATGGCCGGCTCGCTCGAACATGTCGGCTCCGGCAAATGGAGCGCCGACGATCTGGCGCAGGCGCTCGCGTCACGAGACCGTGCGCGATGCGGACAGGTCGCGCCGCCGCACGGTCTCTATCTCATCGCCGTCGACTACTGAGGAATCGCCGACGGCGCGCCGGCTCCCGAGCCTTCGGGCTTCGCAGACTCTTCCTTCGGCGCGTCCTGCTTGTCGATTTTCTTCGCCGCCTTGCTGGCGACCGCCTTATGCGCTGCGGGCGTCTTCTCCTTCGCGAGCGCGCCATGGATGGGAAGGATGCTCGCGGACAGAACCGCGGCCAGAATGCCGTTAACGCAGGGTCGATGTTGAATCATGTAATCCCCTCGGATCATGACGCCCCCCGCGCCGACTGTTCCGTCGAACCGCCCGAGGTCATGAAGCCAAGGAAGATGGGTGATGTTGAGTCCCGCGCCTGGCGAGGCTGCGATGATTTTGCGGCGGCGTCGTCATTATCGCGGAATGGTTGCTATATTCACTTACGACCCGCTGAACCAGTTGTAGCCCTTGTCCTCCCAATAGCCGCCGGGATTGTCGTTGGTGACGAAAATCTCCGTGACATGCTTGGGATTTTTGAAGCCGAGCTTCGTTGGAATTCGGATCTTCACCGGGAAACCATATTTGGTTTCGCCCGCATGTCCGGGGAAATCCAAGGCGAGCAGCGTTTGCGGATGCAGCGCGCTCGGCATGTCGATGCTCGTCGAATAATTATCGGCGCAGCGAAAGCCCACGTAGCGCGCCGTCATGTCCGCGCCGACGCGCTCGAGAAAAGTGCGGAAGGGAACGCCGCCCCATTTGCCGATGGCGCTCCAGCCTTCGACGCAGACATGGCGGGTGATCTGCGTCGCCTGCGGCAGCGCGCGCAACTCCCGCAAGGTCCAGGGCGCATTGTTGTCGATGAGGCCGGAAAGCCGCAGACGGTAATTTTCCGCATCGATGACGGGCGCGAGCTTTTCTTCATAAAAGGCGTTGAAGGGGAACGGCGTCGTCACCTCCGCCTCCTCGTAGACCGGCGCCAGCTTGTTCGGGTCGAAGAGCGCCGCCTGCGCGCGATCGTTGAAGCGGGACATGGCGAAGAGGAGCCGGTCGACGGCGTCGTCATCCTTCAGCGTGCAGCCGGACAGCATCGTCAGCGCGCCCAGAGACAGGCCCCGCTTGAGAAAGAGCCGACGCTCGACGCGTTCGATCTGCGGGCGGAAGTCGGAGAGCGATATCTTCGGGCGTTTCATTCTGCGCGCTCCGGGCGACCGGTGATCATGGGCTTCAGCACGCCCTTCACGCCCACCGCGAAGCCGACATGCAGGACGATGAAGAAGACGAGCGCGCCCATTGCGAAGAAATGCACCCGCCGCGCGGCTTCGAACCCGCCCATCAGCGCCGTCAACTCCTGAAGCTGCACCGGCTTCCAGATCGCGAGGCCCGAGACAATGGCGAGGATGATGGAGAGGATGGCGAAGACATAGGCGGCCCGCTGCCCGCCATGATAACGGCCCGGCGCATGAACGGCGCGGCCCGCGAAGGCGTCCTTGAGGTCTTGCAGCACTGGCCCCGGCCAGAGCGGCAGGAAGCGCCGCCGGAAATGCCCCGTCAGGATTCCGTAAAGGATGTAGGCAAGGAGATTGAGCCCAAGCAGCCACATGGCCGCGAAATGCCAGGCCAGCGCGCCCGCGAGCCAGCCGCCGAGGGTGAATCCGACCGGAAACTCGAAGCCGAAAAGCGGCGAGGCGTTATAGATGCGCCAGCCGCTGAGAATCATCACGATCACGGCGAAGGCGTTGATCCAATGTACGATCCGCAGAAGGAGGGGGTGGAGGATGTCATCGCTCTTGCGGGCGGCGCCGGCGCTCATTGCTTTTCTCTTGTTCCTTGACGTTGGAAGATACCGCAAGCGGGGCGAAAAGCAAGAGGGCGCCGGGCGGGTGCGCCCCGCGCGTTGACAGGCGACGGGCTTTCTCACAGGAAGGCGCGGCGTCTCGAGCCAGACAAGGGGAATCATGCGCGTTTTCGTCACCGGCACGGCGGGCTTCATCGGCTTCCATCTGGCGCGCCGTCTCCTGACGCTCGGCCATGAGGTCGACGGCTACGACGGCATGACCCCCTATTACGACCCGCGCCTGAAGGAGGCGCGGCGCGCGATCCTTCTTCGTGCGAATGGTTACCATGACACGACGGCGATGCTGGAGGACATGCCGGCGCTGACCGCGGCCGCCGGGCGCGCGGCGCCGGACGTCATCGTCCATCTCGCGGCCCAGGCCGGCGTGCGCTATAGCCTCGAAAATCCGCGCGCCTATGTCGAGTCCAATCTCGTCGGAACGTTCAATGTTCTGGAGATCGCGCGCATGCTCGAGCCGCGCCATCTCCTCATCGCCTCGACAAGCTCGGTCTATGGCGCCAGCCCCACCGTGCCCTTTTATGAAGATGACCGCACCGACCACCCGATGACGCTCTACGCCGCGAGCAAGAAGGCCGGCGAAGTCATGGCGCACAGCTATGCGCATCTGTGGTCGACCCCGACGACCATGTTCCGTTTCTTCACCGTCTATGGACCGTGGGGCCGGCCGGACATGGCGCCGCTGAAGTTCGTCGACGCCATCGAAAGCGGGCGGACGATCGACATCTACAACCACGGCGACATGTCGCGCGACTTCACCTATGTGGACGATCTCGTCGAAGCGATCGTGCGGCTGATGGACTGCGTCCCGCAAAGGGACGCGGGCGATCCTTCCGTTTCGCCGCAGGCGCCGTTCCGCGTCGTCAACATCGGCCGCGGCGCGCCGGCGCCATTGCTCGATTTCATCGACACGATCGAAAGGACGCTCGGCAAGAAGGCCGTGCGCAACTACCTCCCCATGCAGAAGGGCGACGTGCCGCGCACCTTCGCGTCAGCCGATCTGCTGGAGCGGCTGACGGGCTATCGGCCGCAGACATCAGTCGAGGAAGGCGTGAAGGCGCTGGTGGAATGGTACCGTGAGTATTGCGCCAAGAACGGGCCGCTGCAGCTCTAGAGCCAGTCAGGCACGCGGTCCATCGCGATGAGTTCCGCAACGCTCGGGCGCGGGCGGATCACCGCGTAGCGCGGACCGTCGACCAGAACCTCCGGGATCAGCGGGCGGGTGTTGTAGGTGCCCGCCTGCACCGCGCCATAGGCGCCCGCCGTGAGCACGGCCAGAAGCTCGCCAGGTTCGACAGCCGGCATGTTGCGGTCCAGCGCCAGATAGTCGCCCGTCTCGCAGACCGGGCCGACGACGTCGGCCGTGATCTCCGCGCGGTCCCCCGGCGCGCGCACCGGGATGATGTCGTGGTGCGCGTCGTAGAGCGTCGGGCGGATGAGATCGTTCATCCCGGCGTCGACGATGACGAAGGTTCTGGCCTCGCCTTGCTTCACATGGATCACGCGCGTGACCAGCACGCCGGCGTTGCCGACGATGAGGCGGCCCGGCTCGAAGACGAGCTTGCAGCCCAGGGCGCCGAAATGCTTGCGCACGATCTCGGCGTAGCGCTCGGGGTGGTAGGACTGCGGGTCGTCGCCTTCGTGATAGGGAATGCCGAGGCCGCCGCCGAGATCGACATGCGAGATGTCGTGCCCGTCGGCGCGCAGGTCGCGCACCAGCTCGGCGAGCAGCGTGAAGGCTTCGTCGAAAGGCTCGAGGTCGGTGAGCTGCGAGCCGATATGCATGTCGACGCCGCAGATCCCGATCCCCGGCAGCTTCGCCGCGCGCGCGTAGATGTCGCGGGCGCAGGAGAGCGGGACGCCGAATTTGTTCTCGGCCTTTCCGGTCGAAATCTTCTTGTGGGTGCGCGCATCGACGTCGGGATTGACGCGCAGCGACACCGGCGCCGTCCGGCCGATGGCGCGGGCGACGCGGGAGATGGCCTCGAGCTCGGGCTCCGACTCGACATTGAAGCAGAAAATGCCGGCGGCGAGCGCCGCGCCGATCTCCTCCTCCGTCTTGCCGACGCCCGAAAATGTGATCTTCGCGGCGGGCGCGCCGGCCGCGAGCGCGCGGGCGAGTTCGCCGCCCGACACGACGTCCATGCCAGCGCCTTCCCTGGCGAGAAGGCGCAGCACGGCCTGGTTGGAATTGGCCTTCATGGCGTAGCAGACGAGCGCGTCGAGCCCCGCGAAGGCTTGCGAGAACACCTGAAAGTGCCGGCGGATCGTCGCCGCCGAATAGCAGTAGAAGGGCGTCCCGACCTCGGCCGCGATCAAAGGCATGGCGACGTCTTCGGCGTAGAGCGCGCCGCCGCGATAGTCGAAGTGATGCATCTTCTTACTGGAGCAGCGGATCGAGAACGAAGGGATATTGCTCCGGCGGTCGGTTGCCGATGGTGCCGGGGATGCGGGTCGGGGCCGCCTCGGGCTCCGCTTCGCCGGGCGCCGCCTTCGGAGCGTTGCGCGCCACGGTCTTCGCCTGCGTCTCCTGCTGCGCCTTGATCGCCGCGCCGCGGGCCTGCACGTCCGGCGGCAACTCCAGCGGTCCGCGGCGCCCGCAGCCGGAAAGGCCGAAGGCGAAGAGCGCAGCGGCGGCGAGAGCGGCGAGGGAGCGAGGCGTCACTGGCGAATCCGGCGTCGTTTGGGGAAGAGCGGCGGCACTATACCGATCCTTCCCGAAAAGGCGAGAGCGCCGCTTTCAGCTCACCTTGCGTTTGAGCAGACGGTTCGCCGTGCGCTTGGCGAGTTCGCGGATATGTCGGCGCGCGCCGTCCCTGCGGCAGCTCCACTGGAACTGCGCCTCGCCATTGGTCTGCAACTGCACGGCGACGTCGCAGACGCGCACGCGATCCGGCCACATGCGCCCGATCACCGGATGATCGGGCATGGCGCAGGAGTCGGTGATCTCGACGCCCGGGCGCGCTAACTGCGCCTTGGTCTGCTCATAGATGAGCTGCAGGCCGGGCGCGCAGGAGCGCAGGCTCTCGTCATAGGCGATCTTCCAGTAGTAGCTGCGGTTCTGGCTGTCGATCAGGATCGCCATGGCGACGGGGCGGCCGTCGAGCCGCAGGGCGCTGATCTTGCAGCGCCGGTCGCGGGCGAGCTGCCGGGTCGCGGCGCGCAGAAAAGTGGCGAGCGCGGGCTCCGAGAGAAAGGCGCCGCGGCCGGCCTTCCAGCCCGCCGCCTCCAGCGTGAGAAATTCCTCGGTCGCGAGGCGCACCTCCTCGGGCGAGTCGACGATCTGGAATTCGACGGCGCCCTTTTCGGCCAGACGGCGGCGCATGCGCTGGATATTGGCGAGCTGGCGCTTCGAGCCGGAGGCGCGGGCGCAGGTCTCGTCGGCTTCGCCGCCCGGCAGCAGCGCCGCCCGCTCGAAGGATTCGAGCGTCTCGACCCGCCGCGCGTCGCGCCGCGCGACTTCGGCGAGCGCCGCGTGGAAGGCGCCCTTGGCCGGCGTGCGGGCGAACACGACGCCCGCCGCCAGACTGCGCGCCTCCACCCAGTCGAGGAAGGCCGCGATGGTGTCCGTCGCCCGGTCGCGGTCGACCAGCGGCGTGGCGAGCGTCGCCTGTTTGGTCAGCCACAGGCGGATGAATCCGTCACCCACCAGAGGATGCGACGGCACGATGGGAAAGAGGCCGGTTATCCGCGCGCCATCGCTCACGACGATGAAGCGCGGCCGGGAGTTCAAGGGAAAGTGACGCGCCGCGGAGAGGGCGAAGCCGGGCTCGTAAAAGGCGTTGGGCTCCAGCGCACGGGCTGAGAGATCGCACCAGGCGGCCTGCGCCGCGTCGAGCTGCTCCAGCGAAAGCTCCCGCACTGTGAGGGCGTCGTCTTCCGCAACGAGCCGCGGCGTGCGGCGGCTCCCGCCAAGCCCGGAGAGGCCGCCGGCGATGGCGAAGGCGACTCCCTCCATGTTCAAGAACGGCGCGGTCATCTTCGACACGGTCTGGCCTGTCCTATTTTGGGACGGGGGAGGCTTGTTACGAAACGCTTCCCGGCCCCTGAAGCCGATGCGGGGAAACGCTTCAATACCGGCGCCACGACCCGGCCCAGCGCCTTTACGACCGGGCGGGCGCGTGTTTAGGATCGTTCAATGAAAACGCTTGGACTCGTCGCTTTCCTCGGAGCGCTCCTCGCCGCGGCGCAGGCGCAGGCCTCGGTGCGCATCACCATCGACCTCTCGACGCAGCGGCTGACGGCGGTCAACGGCTCGGGCGAGACGGTCGTATGGAAAATTTCCAGCGGCCGACCGGGCTATGAGACGCCAACCGGGCATTATTCGGTGATGCGCATGGAAGCCGACCATCATTCGGACGAATATGAGCAGGCGCCGATGCCCTATGCGATCTTCTTCTCGCCGCGCGGGCTCGCCATTCACGGCACCTTCGAGCGCGGGCTCGGCAGTCCGCGATCGCATGGCTGCGTCCGCCTCGCCGTCGGCAACGCCCAGAGGCTTTTCGAATGGGTGGAGCAGCAGGGGGGCGCCTCGATCGACATCATCGGCTCTGGACGCGCAGCGGCCGCCTATCGCCCGCCCCGCGAGGAGCGGCCGCGCCCGAGCCGTCGCAGCCGCGCCTCCGACGGCTTCTACGAACTCCCTTTGGATGATGCGGCGCGTTACTGATTTTCTTCGGGATTGCCGCCGTGGCCCCAGCCGCCCACCCCTGTTTCCAGTGCCGGCGTTGCGGATAGGCAACAGTGGCGACATATTCGGCCAAGTTGCGCGGCTGCGTATTTGCTGCGCAGGGGCTGAGCGGATATGCCTTTGAACAATGGATTTTCTGCACGCCGAGACGAGAGTAAGCCTTTGACGACATCGAAGACCCCCCTCCTCGACCAGATTCAGACCCCTGACGCGCTGCGCAAGCTCCAGCCGGGCCAGCTCAAGCAGTTCGCCGAGGAATTGCGGATCGAGACGATCGACGCCGTATCGGTGACGGGCGGTCATCTCGGGGCGGGGCTCGGCGTCGTCGAGCTAACGGTGGCGTTGCACTATGTGTTCGACACGCCCCGCGACAAGATCATCTGGGACGTCGGCCACCAGACCTATCCGCATAAAATCCTCACCGGGCGGCGCGACCGCATCCGCACCCTGCGCATGGGCGGCGGGCTCTCGGGCTTCACCAAGCGCGGCGAGAGCGAATATGACGCCTTCGGCGCCGGCCATTCCTCGACCTCGATCTCCGCAGGCCTCGGCATGGCGGTGGCGCGCGATCTCGCGCACGCCGACAATCACGTTATAGCGGTCATCGGCGACAGCTCCATGTCCGCGGGCATGGCCTATGAGGCCCTGAACAACGCCGGCGCGCTCGATTCGCGCCTCATCGTCATCCTCAACGACAATGACATGTCCATCGCGCCGCCGACCGGCGCCATGTCGGCCTATCTCGCGCGCCTCGTCTCGGGCGGCGCCTATCGCTCGATCCGCGACGCCGCCAAGCAGCTCGCCTCGCATCTGCCGCGCTTCATCTACGACAAGGCGCGCAAGGCCGAGGAGTTCTCGCGCAGCTTCATCACTGGCGGGACGATGTTCGAGGAGCTCGGCTTCTATTACGTCGGGCCGATCGACGGCCATAACCTCGACCATCTGCTGCCCGTTCTGATGAATGTGCGCGACAAGGACGACGGCCCGGTGCTGGTCCATGTCGTGACCCAGAAGGGCAAGGGCTACGCCCCCGCCGAGGCGTCGGACGACAAATATCACGGCGTCGTGAAATTCGACGTCGAGACCGGCAAGCAGTTCAAGCCCAAGGCCAATGCGCCGTCCTATACGGGCGTCTTCGCCAAGGCGCTGGTGGCGGAAGCCGAGCATGACGACAAGATCGTCGCCATCACCGCGGCGATGCCGTCGGGCACGGGCCTCGACATTTTCGGCAAGCATTTCCCCGAGCGCACCTTCGACGTCGCCATCGCCGAGCAGCACGCCGTGACCTTCGCCGCCGGCCTCGCCTGCGAGGGCTACAAGCCCTTCTGCGCGCTCTATTCCACCTTCCTGCAGCGCGGCTACGACCAGGTCGTGCACGACGTCGCGATCCAGCATCTGCCGGTTCGCTTCGCCATCGACCGCGCCGGCCTCGTCGGCGCCGACGGCCCGACCCACGCAGGCGCTTTCGACATCGCCTATCTCGGCTGTCTGCCGGGCTTCGTCGTCATGGCGCCCTCCGACGAGGGCGAGCTGATGCATATGGTCTCGACGGCGGCGGCTTACGGCGAAGGCCCGATCGCCTTCCGCTATCCGCGCGGCGAGGGCGTCGGAGTCGAACTGCCCGAGCGCGGCGAGGTTCTCGAAATCGGCAAGGGCCGCATCATCCGCGAAGGCTCCAAGGTCGCGCTGCTCTCGCTCGGCACCCGCCTCGCGGAGGCGATAAAGGCCGCCGAGGAACTGGAGAATTACGGCGTCTCGACCACGGTCGCCGACGCGCGCTTCGCCAAGCCCATCGACCGCGATCTCGTGCGCCGCCTCGCGGCCAATCACGAGGTCGTCATCACCATCGAGGAAGGCTCGATCGGCGGCTTCGGCAGCCAGGTCTTCCAGGCGCTGTCCGACGACGGGCTGCTGGACGGAACCCGCGGCGTCTTCAAGTTCCGCAGCATGACGCTGCCCGACAGCTATATCGACCACGACAAATACGAGATCATGATCGCGCAGGCGATGCTCGACTCGAAGGCGATCGTGGCGAAGGCGCTCGAGTTGCTGGGCGACGAAAAGGGCGCGGCGCGGGTGATGATCGCGTAAAGGCGCCGCTACGGCTTAGCCCGTCTGGTTGTCCCGCACGGTGAGGCGCGGATATTTCCGCGCGCCGGGTTGCGTCAGATCGCCCGGCAGGAAATTCATCCCCGCCGAGGCGATCACCGCGCCCTTGCTCGCGCTGATCCTGTTGCGCGCGACCATGGCGTCGCCGGCGCCTTCGCCTGTCGCCAGCACGACGCCGTAATCGACCCCCGAAATTTCGTTGGACTCAGCGCGCAGATTCTCGCGCCAGCCGCCGAGCGCAATGCCGATCCAGCCCGGGCCGACGATTTTATTGCCCGTCACGTCGACGTTCTTCTCGGCGAGAATGCCGGTGAGCCAGAGCATTTCGGGGCCGAACTCGGGGTCGTTGACGCCCTTGCGCATGTTCACAATCGTATTGCCCGCGACGATCGCGCCATCGGTGCCCTTGTCGGCGTTGGCCACCGCAATGCCGGCGCCGGCGTCCTCGATGCGGTTGTCCCGGAAAACCGAGTTCTTCGCGCCGAATTCGGCGTACATCGCCTTTTCGCCGAAGGTTTTGCAGTCGTTGCCGATCACCTGGACATCGTGGCCGCCGCTGTTGCGTATGCCGCTGTAGACGCAGCGATAGACCCGGTTCTTCTCGACGCGGATCGATCCCGCGCCCCATACGAAGACGCCATTGCCATAGGGGCCGTTGCCGCCCGAACGGTTGTTTATGTCCTCGATCAGATTGTTGCGGACGCGCGAGCCGTCATAGCGGCCGGCCGCGGTCGAATAGATGAGGAGGCCGTTATCGGCGCAGCGGCGGATGTGGTTGTTGTCGAAATCGACGCCAAGCCCGTCCAGCGAATGCACGCCGACGTCGCCAATCTCGAAGACGTCGTTCTGCGCGACGGCGCCGCCGCAACGGATGATGTTCAGCCCCCGCTCCGCGCAGCGGCGGATGACGCAACCGCGGATGGTGAGCTGGATCACGTCGGTGAAGTCGAGCAGGCCCTTCTCGCGCGGCACGAAGCCGCCCGCGCCGTCGAAGACGATGTTTTCAAGCGTGATCTTTCGCGCCATTCTGCCCGAGAGCAGCGGCCCGAGGCCCGAGAGCTTCAGAACGGTGCGGCCGGGCGCGCCCCGCAGGATCGTCCCGTCGGGCAGATCGAGACCCATGAGCGAGACTTCGCCCGGCGGCAGAGTGACCGCGCCGCCCCTGCGCGCCGCCTCGCGCAGCCGTTCGGAAAGATCGGCCGCTCTGGCGATGTCATGAGAATTTGGCAAGCAAAATGAGATGCTTGCCGCGCAGCAAAGGCGCAGCAATTTTCGGCGGGAGAGGTTCGGTGTGCAGGGATTGCTGCGCAGCATTTCGAGAGTGTGGCGGGTTCTGGCCGCACCGTCGAGGATGGAGTTAAGAGAGGGTAAACAGGGGCGATGATCCATTTTGCGGCGACCGTCGCCCTCGCCCCCGCCGCGCCCGGCGCCTATGCGCTGTGGTTGAGGCTTCACGCGCCGATTGCGGTGAGGGCCGGCAAGAGCACAACCATGCTCGCGCCCGGAGACTATCTCTATTGCGGCTCCGCCAACGGCCCCGGCGGGCTGCGCGCACGTCTCGCCCGCCATTGGCGGCGGGAGAAGCGTGCGCATTGGCATGTCGATCAGCTCACAGTCGCAGGCGACATCCTCGGCGCCTTCGTCGTCGCTGGCGGTAGCGAATGCGCCCTCAACGCCGCGCTTGGCGCGCTGCCGAACCCGCTTCCCGGCTTCGGCAGTTCGGACTGTCGGCGCTGCGTTTCGCATCTGCGGTTCTTTCCGGCGACGGCGCGGCTTCCCTCGCAATGGGAAAATGCTAGGAAGGCGGCGAGATTCACCCCACCTCCCCCTTGAGGGGGGAGGTCGCGCGGCTTTGCCGCGCGGGCGGGGGTGACGCCCTGAGTCCCGGGCATTCACCCCACCCCGCATCGCCAAAGCGATGCGACCCTCCCCCTCAAGGGGAGGGTGGAAAAGCGTACCGGAAATGAGCGAATGTCTGGCGACGAAAAGAAACTGAAGGTCGAAGCGCGGGCGCCGCGCGGGCTTGGCGATCGCGAGGCGGGAGAGCTCGCGGCGACCAATCGCATGCTGGACGTCATCCGCTCGGTCTATGAGCTCTATGGCTTCGAGGCGCTGGAGACGCCGGCGATCGAATACACCGACGCGCTCGGCAAATTCCTGCCCGATCAGGACCGGCCCAATGAGGGCGTCTTTTCGTTCCAGGACGACGACGAGCAATGGCTGTCGCTGCGCTACGACCTCACCGCGCCGCTCGCGCGTTTCGTCGCGCAGAATTACGATAGGCTGCCCAAGCCCTATCGCTCCTATCGCTGCGGCCCGGTCTATCGCAACGAGAAGCCGGGGCCGGGGCGCTTCCGGCAATTCATGCAGTTCGACGCGGATACTGTCGGCTCAGCCTCGCCCGCGGCGGACGCCGAAATCTGCATGATGGCGGCGGACGCGCTGGAGAAGCTCGGCGTCGCGCGCGGCGATTATGTCATCAAGATCAATAGCCGTAAGGTGCTCGACGGCGTGATGGAGGCGATCGGCATTGGCGGGGAGGAGAATGCGGGGCGCCGCCTCGTCGTTCTACGCGCCATCGACAAGCTCGACAGGCTTGGGCCGGACGGCGTGAGACAGTTGCTGGGCGAAGGCCGCAAGGACGAGAGCGGCGACTTTACGAAAGGCGCGGGGCTTTCGTTGCCGGCGATCGACACCATCCTCTCCTTCAGCCTTGGCGGGCAATATGAGGAAGGCAAGCCGCAGTTCGACCTTTTCGGCCTGCTCGGCAAGAGCGAGACCGGCGCACAGGGCGCACGCGAATTGATGGAGATCGAGGATCTCGCGCGCGACGCCGGTTATGGTTCGGACCGCATCCGCATAGACCCCAGCGTCGTGCGCGGGCTCGAATATTACACCGGCCCCGTCTTCGAGGCGGACCTCACTTTCGAGACGCGCGACGAAAAAGGCCACCCGGTCCGCTTCGGCTCGGTCGGCGGCGGCGGGCGCTATGACGGTCTCGTCGGGCGCTTCCGTAACGAGAACACGCCGGCGACGGGCTTCTCGATCGGCGTGTCGCGGCTCTTCGCCGCGCTGAAGCTCGTCGGCAGCCCCATTGTCACCGCGCAGCCGCATGTCGGCCCGGTGGTGGTGCTGGTGCTCGACCGCGACCGGCTCGCCGATTATCAGCGCATGGTCGCGCAATTGCGCGGCGCGGGGATCGCCGCCGAGCTTTATCTCGGCGCGGCGGGCATGAAGGCGCAGATGAAATACGCCGACCGGCGCCGCGCGCCGCTGGTGATCATTCAGGGGTCGGACGAAAAGGCGAAGGGCGAAGTGCAGATCAAGGATCTCGTCGCCGGCGCCAGGGCGGCCGCCGCCATCGCCACCAATGAGGAATGGAAGGCGGCGCGGCCCGCGCAGTTTTCCGCGCCCGAGAGCGAGCTTGCCGAGCAGGTCGCGCAGGCGCTAGCCGTGCAAAGGGAGCAGGCGTGAATAAAGGCCTCGCTCCCCGCCGTCATTGCGAGGAGCGATAGCGACGAAGCCATCCAGTTTGGCGGGGCCGGAAGCTCTGGATTGCTTCGCTTCGCTCGCAATGACGGGGCGCTGGACTGCGACAACGCCGAACTAGGCGCGCTCCCTCCGGCGTTATACCTTTCAGCCAAATCAATCAGGGGAAACGCGACCATGATCGGCGAGCCGCCAAAATCCATCGTCCATCCGACGGACCTCTCCTTCGCCAGCCAGGACGCCTTCGCCCATGCGCTGCGCATCGCGCTGGCCTCCAGGGGCGTGCTGCACGTCCTGCATATCGAGTCAAAGGGCGTCGACGCCGAAGACTGGGACCGATTTCCGCATGTGCGCGAAATGCTCGCGCGCTGGGGCCTGATCGACGCCGCGACGCCGCGTCACGAGATCGAGGCGAAAACCGGCGTGAAGGTGCTCAAGGCCTCGATCAGCGCCGACACGCCCGTGCATGGCGTCGCCGCCTATGTGGAGCGCCATCTCTCGGACCTCATGGTTCTGATGACGCATAACCGCAGCGGGCTCGAGCGCTGGCTGGAGGGCTCCGTCGCCGAGGACACGGTGCGCGAGACGCATTCGCCGGCGCTCTTTCTGCGCGAGGACCAGCCGGGCTTCATCGACCGCGAGACGGGCAAGGTCTCCCTCAACACCGTGCTGATGCCGGTGGAGGCGAGCGTGCCGCCGCTCGACGCTTTCCGCCACATCGCCGATTTCGCCCATGCGCTCAATCCGGCGGCGGAGGTGCGGCTGCTGCATGTCGGCGAGGAGCTTCCGCTCTTCGAGGGACTGCTGCCGCATATCGAATTGCGGCAGGGGCCAGTGATCGAGACGATCCTCGATTATGCGCAGAAGATCGGCGCCGATCTCATCGCCATGCCGACGCAGGGGCGCCGCGGCCTGCTCGACGCGCTGCGCGGCTCGACGACCGAGCGCGTGCTGCATGAGAGCCCGTGCCCGCTTTACGCGATCCCGGCGAAATAGGACGTGTTCGCGACCTCATTGCGAGGAGCGGGAGCGACGAAGCAATCCAGAGCCGCGCGGCGGCCCGGGTTAGCTTCGCTCGCGATGACGGCGTGCGCCTAAAGCGAGCGCTCGAACTTCAGCACGCCGCCCTTGAAGCCCTTGAGCGTCAGCGTGTCGCCCTTCACATCCCAATAGGGGCCGGAGAGCAGAACGTTCCAGTAATCGCGCTCGATTCCCGCGAGCGCGCCGTCGCAGGAGCGTTCGTTCACCGCCGGCATGGCGCGCGGCCCCAGCCGCTCCGGGCCGATGACGAAGACGCCCGACCAGGTCTTGCAGCCCGAAAAGCCGTTGGCGCGGCCCGTGTTGTCGATGTTGATCCACATCTCCACAGGGGGCGCCTTGCCGTTGATTTCCTTGAGCGTGAAATTGCGGTTGTGCGGGAAGGGCACGTAGCGCGGAATTGCGCCGTCGTCCTTGTTCTTGTTCGCGTCCTCGCCCTGCTGCTCGCCCTGGGCCTGGCCTTCCTCGGCCGGCTTGGCGTGCTTCTTGGCCTCGGCCGGCGCGGCGATCGTCGCGACGCAAAAAGCGGCCGCGAGGATCGTGGAAATCTTTTTCATCTGCATCCTCCCTGGGGCGCATTCCAATCGCCGGCAAACGCGGCGAATCGACGGCGCGCCGCGCGGGCGGCCGAAGCTAAGGCGCGCGGTTGATTATCACAACATGCTGGGCAGCACGCGGTCCGGCGGCCGGTGGCCGTCCATGAAGGTCTTGATGTTGATGATGACCTTCTCGCCCATGTCGATGCGCCCCTCGGTCGTCGCCGAGCCCATATGCGGCAGGAGCGTCACCTTGCCGGCCTGGGCGAGCTTGAGCAGTTTGGGCGAAACCGCGGGTTCATGCTCGAAGACGTCGAGGCCGGCGCCCGCCATTTCATTGGCATCGAGCATGCGCACCAGCGCGTTTTCGTCGACGATCTCGCCGCGCGCGGTGTTCACGAGGATGGCGTGCGGCCGCAGATGCTTCAGCCGGCGCGCCGAGAGCAGATGGTAGGTCGCGGGCGTGTGCGGGCAGTGGATCGAGACGATGTCGACGCGCGCCAGCATCTGGTCGAGCGACTCCCAATAGGTCGCCTCGAGGCTCTCCTCGATCTCGACCGGCGCGCGGCGGCGGTTGTGGTAGTGGATCGAAAGACCGAAGGCCTTGGCGCGGCGGGCCAGCGCCTGGCCGATGCGGCCCATGCCGACGATGCCGAGCCGCTTGCCCGTGATGCGGTGGCCGAGCATCCAGGTCGGCGACCAGCCGGACCAGGAGCCCTCGGGAATGGCGCGGGCGCCCTCGACGAGGCGGCGGGCGACCGAAAGAATCAGCGCCATGGTCATGTCGGCGGTGTCTTCCGTCAGAACGCCGGGCGTGTTGGTCACGGTGATGGAGCGGCCCAGCGCCGAGGAGACGTCGATATTGTCGACGCCATTGCCGAAATTGGCGATGAGCTTCATCTGCTCGCCGGCCTGGGCGATGAGATGGGCGTCGATGCGGTCGGTGATCGTCGGCACCAGCACTTCGGCGGTGCGCATGGCCTCGGCCAGCTCCTCGTGGGAGAGCGGCTTGTCGCTCTCGTTGAGTCGCGCGTCGAAGAGTTCGCACATGCGGGTCTCGATCACCTCGGGGAGGCGGCGCGTCACGATCACGAGCGGCTTTTTCTTTGGCATCTTGCGCTTTGTCCCCTCAGCTCGCTCGTTTGCCGCCGCGTGGCGAAAATACGAAAACCTAGATACAACGTCCGTCGAACCTGTGGCCACGGTCGAGATGCCGCGCAGCCGTCCCGGATTGCGCTCGCCTCAACCCCGTCTTAACGACGATCAGCGACAAACGGTTACGCCGCCCTGCGCTGCATTTTTCGTTCCTAGCAGATGGCGGGCCAAAGACAAGACGAGCGATCATCTCCACCATGCGGCAACAGAAAACCAGAATTTTGACGGGCTTGTGGACGGTCTTCGCCGCTTTCTGCCTCCTTTTTGTGACGCCGGCGCTGGCGGTGGAGCCGCAGAAGGGGCCGGTGAGCAACCTGCCCATTCCGCGATACGTCAGCCTCAAATCCGACCGCGTCAATGTCCGCGAGGGGCCAAGCAAGGAACATCCGACGATCTGGATCTATCAGCGGGCCGGACTGCCGGTCGAGATCACGGCGGAGTTCGAGACCTGGCGCAAGATCCGCGATTCGGAGGGCTCGGAAGGCTGGGTGCTGCACTCGCTGCTCTCCGGCCGGCGAACGGCCCTCGTCGCGCCCTGGAAAAAGGAGCCGCAGCTGCTGGTGGCGGCCGATCATGCGACGGCTGTGGCCAAGCTTGCGCCGGGCGTCATCGGAACGCTGCGCGGCTGCGACGGCAAATGGTGCCGCCTCGCCGGCAAGGACTTCGATGGATTCATCCAGCAGGAAAATCTCTGGGGCGTCTATCCGGGCGAGAAGGTGGAGTAAGGCGCCTCAGGTGTCCCGCCGCAGCCGAACCACCACATCCACCCGCTCGACGCGCAGGCCCTCGGGCGGCGTCGGAAGATTGGCGACGGCCACATTCGAGCCGGGGATGTCGTAGAGTTCCCCCGTGTCCTCCAGCAGGAAGTGGTGGTGGTCGCAGACATTGGTGTCGAAATAGACCCGCGCGCCGTCGACCGCGATCTCCCGCAGCAGCCCCGCATCGGTGAACTGGTGCAGCGTGTTGTAGACCGTGGCGAGCGAAACCGAGAGATTGGCGGCCACCGCTTCATCGAAAAGCCGCTCGGCCGTCACATGGCGGTCGCAGCCGCGGAACAGGAGTTCTCCAAGCGCGATGCGCTGGCGCGTCGGGCGCAGCCCGGCCCCCGCAAGCATCTCGTGCACGGGCTTGCGGTGCGGCGCCGTTGAAGCGTCGGCGGGAAGCGGCGGCTTGACGAGGGCGTCCATCGGCGGGCGTCTCTTCTGACTGAACTTTTGACCTATACCAAAAAACCCCGCGAAACTCAACGCGTCGCGGGCGCTTCCGGCGCGCGGCAGGCTATGTTACGGAAATAGACGCCGGAAGAAAGCGATCCTTGGCCATGCGGTTTGCATGCGCCCTGGGACGCCAAACAAGAATCAGGCGGCGCGCCGCGCGAAGCAGCGGCGCGCAAGGGACGGAAAGAGGGCCTGAAAGGCCCCCAGCGGGAGGCGGAGACATGAGCGAACGGCGCTCCTCATTTGGCTATGAGGATTTGTTGGCCTGCGGGCGAGAGGAGCTTTTCGGCCCGGGCAACGCCCAGTTGCCGCTGCCGCCGATGCTCATGTTCGACCGCATCACCGAAATCTTCGAAGAGGGCGGCGCGCACGGCAAGGGCTTCATGCGCGCCGAGCTCGACATCAAGCCGAGCCTCTGGTTCTTCGACTGCCACTTCAAGGGCAACCCCGTGATGCCCGGCTGCCTCGGCCTCGATGCGCTGTGGCAGATGGTCGGCTTCTATCTCGCATGGCTCGGCAATCCCGGCCGCGGCATGGCGCTGGGCGTCGGCGAGGTGAAATTCACCGGCCAGGTGCGCCCGCATACGAAGCGCGTCAGCTATGGCGTCGACTTCACGCGCCTGCGCACCGGCAAGCTCGTGATCGGACTCGCCGACGGCTGGGTCGCCGCGGACGGCGAGCGCATCTACGAGGCGAAAGACCTCAAGGTCTGCCTCGCCAACGCGCCTGCGGCGGCGGAGTAAGGGCGGCATCCTTCGAGACGCGAGTTTCGCTTTCGCGTCGAGGACGAGGTTCTGGATTAAGGCCGCCGGCCGTTTTCCTCTCCCTGAGGAGGCGGCGCAGCCGACGGTCGAAGGGCGAGGGAAACGAGCCCGGCGCAAAAAACGGCGCGAAGACCGCCGCGAGGGGAGTGCAGACAATGAGACGAGTCGTCGTCACCGGCATGGGCATCGTGTCGTCGATCGGCAATACGACGCAGGAAGTGGTCGCGTCGCTGCGCGAGGCGAAATCCGGCATCACGCGCTCGGAGAAATACGCCGAGCTCGGCTTCCGCTCGCAGGTCTACGGCCTGCCGACGCTCGATCCCTCGACGGTCGTCGATCGCCGCGCCATGCGCTTCCACGCCACCGGCACCGCCTGGAACCATGTCGCCATGGATCAGGCGATCCGCGACGCCGGCCTCACCGAGGCGGAAATCTCCAACGAGCGCACCGGCATCATCATGGGCTCCGGCGGCCCCTCGACCCACACCATCGTCGAGGCCGCCGACACCACCCGCACCAAGGGCCCCAAGCGCGTCGGCCCCTTCGCTGTGCCCAAATGCATGTCCTCCACGGCCTCCGCCACGCTCGCCGTCTGGTTCAAGATCAAGGGCGTGAACTATTCCATCTCCTCGGCCTGCGCGACGTCGAACCATTGCATCGGCAACGCCTATGAGATGATCCAGTACGGCAAGCAGGACATGGTCTTCGCCGGCGGCTGCGAGGAGCTTGAGTGGGAGCTCTCCGTCCTCTTCGACGCGATGGGCGCCATGTCCTCCGCCTATAACGACCGCCCCGCGACGGCTTCGCGCGCCTATGACAAGAACCGCGACGGCTTTGTCATCGCCGGCGGCGCGGGCGTGCTGGTGCTGGAGGAATATGAGCACGCGAAAGCGCGCGGCGCCAAGATTTATGCGGAAGTCGCGGGCTATGGCGCGACCTCGGACGGCCACGACATGGTCGCGCCCTCGGGCGAAGGCGCCGTGCGCTGCATGCAGCAGGCGCTCGCCACCGTGACGTGCCCGATCGACTACATCAATCCGCACGCGACCGCGACGCCGGTCGGCGACGCCAAGGAGATCGAGGCGCTGCGCGTCGTCTTCGGCGCGGGCGACAAATGCCCGCCGATCGCCGCGACCAAGTCGCTGACCGGCCATTCGCTCGGCGCGACCGGCGTGCAGGAGGCGATCTATTCGCTGCTGATGATGCAGAACGGCTTCATCTGCGAGAGCGCCCATATCGAGGAGCTCGATCCCGATTTCGCCGACATGCCGATCATGCGCGCCCGCCGCGACAATGTGAAGCTCGGCGCCGTGCTGTCCAACTCCTTCGGCTTCGGCGGCACCAACGCCACGCTGGTCTTCAAGCATCCGGATGCGTGACGGCATTCGGGCGCGCGGCGCGGTGGTTCTCGCCGTCGCGCCCGCCCGCGCCGCGCCGGATCGCCGCGCTGCGAGGTCGCCACGGGCTGGAAATCAGCCAAGAGCGCTCAGACATTGAATTTTCGAAGAGCCCCATGCGCCTCGCCCCGGCAGGGATTGCGAGTTTTCCTCATATTTGACGAAGCCTAGCTGAGGCGCCTGTGGCGCTTCAGGCGGCGGGGCGTTAAGAAAAAAGTAATTGTTGAGCGACGCGCCAGTCCGAACAGAAAGAGTGTCGATGACAGTTGGATCCGGTTTGATGCAGGGAAAGCGCGGGCTCGTGATGGGCGTCGCCAATGACCATTCCATCGCCTACGGCATTGCGCGCGTGCTTGCGCGTCATGGCGCGCAGCTCGCTTTCACCTATCAGGGCGAGGCGCTCGGCAAGCGCGTCAAGCCGCTCGCGGAAGAACTGGGCTCCGGGCTCGTCCTGCCCTGCGACGTCGAGGACATCTCCACCGTCGACGCAGTTTTTTCGACGCTGGAAAAGGAATGGGGCGAACTGGATTTCCTCGTCCATTCGCTCGCCTATTCCGACAAGAGCGAATTGAAGGGCCTCTACGCGGACACGTCGCGGGAGAATTTCATCCGCACGATGGTCATCTCCTGCTTCTCCTTCACCGAGGCCGCCAAGCGCGCCGCGAAGATGATGAAGAACGGCGGCTCCATGGTGACGGTGAGCTTTGGCGGCGGCACCCATGTCATGCCCAATTACAATGTGATGGGCGTGGCCAAGGCGGCGCTGGATTCGTCGGTGCGCTATCTCGCCGCCGATTACGGCGACCGCGGCATTCGCGTCAACGCGCTCTCGCCCGGGCCGGTGCGCACCATGGCGGGCGCGGGCATCACCGGCGCGCGCGCGATGGGCGCCTTCCAGAAGCAGCATTGCCCGCTGCGGCGAATGATCACGCTCGATGAAATCGGCGGCTCGGCTCTCTATTTCCTGTCTGAGCTCTCGGGCGGCGTGACGGGCGAGATTCACCTCGTCGACGCCGGCTACAACATCATGCTGCAGCCGCGCCCGGAGGATTTGAACGGCGGGGAGTGATCGAATGAAACTGGCGCTCGTTTCGACTTTGGCTTTTCTCACGGGCGCCGTCTCGCCCGCTTTCGCCGAGGCCGCCGACTCAGGGGTCGGTGCGCGGCTCGTTCACGACACCTGCGCCACATGCCATGCGGTGGGCGCCGACCCGGACGCCAAAAGCCCCGACCCCAAGGCCCCGCGCTTTCTCGACGTGGCGAAGATGCCCTCGGCGACGGAACTGTCGATCAAGGTCTTCCTGCGCTCCTCGCACAAGCACATGCCGAATTTCATCCTGACCCCGGAGGAGATCGACGGCGTGGCGGCGTATATTCTGGGGCTGGGGAAGAAGTAGCAAGTTTGTCCGGCGCATGCGCCTCTGGCGCCCGGCATCCTCGCGATCACACGGTGCCCGCGCTTTTTTTCTTGTCTTGTTCGCGTCGTGCTTCTTAAATGTAGAATGTTAGTCGTATTTTTTGGTCATTCCGATGGCGGACCTCATTCGTTGGCTGGCGGCAGCCCTGCTCATCTTTTTACCCGCGATTGGCGTCGCTCGGCTCTCTGAAGACGAATTGAATATTCGCTTGCAGGCCGACGGCGCGAGAGAGGTCGTAATGTCGCCCGTGAGCGTCGAGCCTGCTTCAGCGCAGCCGGCGCCGGCGGAGGCGGAGAGCCCTGCTCGCCCTCGTCGCCACGCCTGGCATGCCTACCGGCGCCAGACCGCGTTCGCGGGCTACGACCGGCCACCGCGCGCCAAGAAAGGGCGTCAGAAAAAAACGGCGTCCGAAGTCATCGCAGACGCTTTTCAGCAGGCCGAAGAGCGGGACAGGGCTGCAGAAGTCGAACGTGAGGCTCTCGTTGACAAGGCGCGTGCGACGCTCAAGCAAGCCAATGTCGCCTTCAATGCGCCAGAGCGCGGCGAGATTGGCAAGACCTTCCTCGTGGAGGCGAAAATCTCGGAAGTTCTGACGCGACCGGAACTCTCAAGAAAAATAGAGGGGCCGGGAAAAATCGAAAGCGCGCCGTTACAGGTTTCGAAGCGCGTGATTGCGACGCTCTCTGGAGGAGAAGCATTCGACGTCTCGCCTTCCGGGCCGCAAAGCAAATTTGTTTCCGAGTCGGACATAACCGCCTGGACCTGGCAGGTCACCCCGAAGTCCGCTGGCGACGACAAGCTCTTGATCCTGACTTTCGACGCCGTCATCAAGGTCGGCGATCAGATAGACAACTGGACGATAAACACCTTCAGGCGGTCCCTGCATGTCGAGGTCGACTGGCCGGAGAACGCCAGCCAATGGCTGGATTGGGCGAAAAAGAACGGCGAGAATATTCATTGGATTTGGGTAACGATCATTCTGCCGACGGGTGTGGCCTTTCTCGCCTGGCTTACGGGAAGGCGATCCGGCGCAGCGTCGGGCGACGATAAACCAGATGGTCGTCCAGGAGAGTGAGTTCCTGCTCGCCGACTCTTTCGCTTGACTCTTTTCCAGACCAGAACAAATATCGAACACGCGCCCGCCGGGGCGCATCCCCGAACTCAGGATTTTGGAACCGATGTCGCCACGCGGCCTGTCGGAACGCATCGGCTTTTTGCGGGCCCGCATCGCCGCCATCGAGGCGCGGGACGGGGCGGCGCCTCCCCGCGCGCCGGAGGCCGGGGCCGGTTTTCTCGACGCGCTCTTCGCTGCACGCGGAGGACTCGCCGAAATCTTCCCCGCCCGTCCGCCGGACGCGCCGGCGGCGGGCGCCTTCGCGCTCGCCATGGCGTTGCGCGCGCGCGCCGGACGGGGCGGGGGCGCGCTCGTCTTCATCGTCGAGGATTTGAGCGCGCGCGAATTCGGCCTGCCTTACGGCCGCGGCCTCGCGGCGGCGGGGGCGGACCTCACCCGCTTCGCGCTCATCCGCTCGCGCCGCCCGCGCGAGACCCTCTGGGCCATGGAGGAGGCGCTGAAAAGCCCCGCCTGCGCGGCGGTTGTCGCCGAGAGTTTCGTCACCCCCCGGCTCTACGACCTGTCCGCCTCGCGCCGCCTTCTGCTCGCGGCGCGGCGCGGCGGGGCGCTGGGCCTTCTCGCGCCGCAGGGGGCGGAGGCCGCGCGCTTCTCCAGCGCCGCCGAATTGCGCGTCGAGATCGCCGCCGCGCCGCCGCCAGGCCAATCGGCGCGCCCGCCGCTTTCGCCAATGGCCCCCTTCCAGTGGCGGCTGCGCGCGCTCAAGGCCCGGGCCGGGCTCCTTGGCGAGATCGACCCCGCGCAATGGCGCGACATCCTCTTCGACACCGACAAGGCAGCGTTCCGCCATGCGTTTACTGAGCGTTTTCCTGCCGAGGCTGGCGACCGACCGGCTCTTGCGTCGCCGCAGCGCCGCCGCGCCTGAAGCAAAATCAACGCGCGCCCTCGGCGAAAAACCGGGAGCCGCTTTTTCGCCGCGCGCTTTCGCCCTCTACGCCCGCGTGAAGGGCGCGGAGCGGTTGACGGCGGTCGATGCGCGGGCGCAAAGGCTCGGGCTTCTCCCCGGCCTCGCGGTCGCGGACGCCCGCGCGCGCTGCCCCGCGCTCACGCTCGCCGAAGCCGATCCGCGCGCCGACGCCGCGCTCCTCGACGCCCTCGCCGACTGGAGTCGCCGCTTCACGCCCCTCGCAGCGCCCGATCCGCCGGACGGGCTGCTGCTCGACGTCGCCGGCGCGGCGCATCTCTTCGGCGGCGAGGCGGCCTTGCTGGGCGACATCGAGAGCCGTCTCGCCGCCCTGGGCTTTTCCGCCCGCGCGGCGCTCGCCCCCGGGCCGGCGCTCGCGAGGGCGCTGGCGCGCTTCTCCAATGTGCGGCTTGTCCCCGGCGCCGCGCCTCAGGACGCGCTCGACCGCCTCGCCGCTGCGCTGCCCGTCGATGCGCTGGGGCTGGAGGGGGAGGCGCTCGCCGGCATGCGCCGCGCCGGGCTGCGCGTCATCGGCGATCTCCTTGCGCGCCCCCGCGCCCCGCTGGCCGCGCGTTTCGGGCGGGAGGCGCTGACGCGGCTCGACGCGCTGACCTGCCGCATCCGCGATCCCATCTGTCCCCGCTTCGAGGCGCCCGCCTTCATCGCCGAGCGGCGCTTTCCCGAGGGGCTGACGCAGCAGGCCGCCATAGAAGAAACGCTCGAGCGCCTCGCCGCCGATCTCTGCCCCATGCTGGAGCGCGCGGGCGTCGGCGCGCGGCGGCTGGAGGCGGTCTTCTACCGGGTCGACGGCGCGGTGAAGCGGATCGAGGCCGGAACCAGTCGGCCGCTGCGCGAACCCGCCCGCCTCGCCGCGCTCCTGATCGAGCGGCTGTCGGCGGTCGCGGAGGAGGGGCTCGACACGGGCTATGGCTTCGACGTGATGCGGCTTTCAGCGACCGAGGTCGAAAGCGCCGCGCCGCCGCAGACGACGCTCGCGCCTTCGCGCCGCGCCGCCGACGAGAATGGCGAGGATCTGGCCGACCTCCTCGACCGGCTCGGCGCGCGGCTCGGCCTGCGCCGGGTGCAAAGGCTCCATCCGCAGGAGGCGCATCTGCCCGAATTCGCGGTCGCGGCGGTCCCGGCCGCCTTCGGCGCGCCGCAGGCCTTTCCGCCGCAGGAGGCCGTCCGTCCGCTGCGCCTCTTCGAGCGCCCCGAGCCCATAGAGGCGATCGCGCTTTTTCCCGACGGCCCGCCGCTCAGATTCCGATGGCGGCGCGCGCTGCACGAGATCGTCGCCTATGAAGGCCCCGAGCGCATCGCGCCGCCCTGGTGGGGCGCGGGCGAAGACGGCTTCACCCGCGATTATTTCCACGCCCAGGATCGCGACGGCCTCCTGTTCTGGCTTTTCCGCGAGGGGCTTTACGCCCAGGAGACGCCGGCGCCGCGCTGGTTCGTGCAGGGTCTTTCGTGACGTCGCTCTTGACCTTCGCGGCGACGGCGCCAAAGTAACTCGGGCCGGGTAGAGGGCGCGCGTCATCCTGCCGTCATTCTTTTGCGGTCGAAACTGCATCAAAACCAATTCGCTGGCTGGCGCCTGACGCCTTGGCGAGCCCAATCGAGAAAGCATGCGGGAAGACGACGCTCCGAGCGATTATGCGGAAACGCGCCTCCCGGCCGTAGTGCTGGAGCGTGCGCCGAACGTGTTTGAAACGCTCAAGGCGCGGCTGCCGCGTGGCGCAGGCGCGCTCGCCAGCGTCGGTCTCTTCCTGCTCGCGGCCGTGCTTCTTGGCCACACGCTCGCCAATGTGAGCTTCGCAAATCTCGGCGCCTCGCTGGCGGAGACGAGCGGCTGGCAGATTATGAAGGCGCTGGCGCTGACCGCTCTCTCTTACCTGGCGCTGACGGGCTATGACGTCGTCGCCCTGCGGCACATCGGCGCCTATGCGCCCTATCGGGTGGCTTCGCTCGCGTCTTTTGCGAGCTACGCCATCTCCTTCAATCTGGGCTTCCCGGTAGTCACCTCGGCGGCGGTGCGCTACTGGGTATACGCCCGGGCGGAGCTGACCGCCCTGCAGGTCGCCAATGTCACCGTCTTCGCGGGAGTCACCTTCTGGCTCGGCATGACGCTGATGATGGGCGTGGGCATGATCATGGGCGCCGTCGCCCTGTCGCATGTCGATCATGTTCCGGCCTTCCTGCACTTCCTGCTCGGCGTGGCGGTCGTCGCGGGCGTGGCCTTCTACTGCGTCTGGGCGGCGCTGGAGCGACGCTTCGTCAGCATCCGCGGCCATGTCTTCGAACTCCCGGGCCTTGCGCCCAGCCTTGCGCAGATTGCGCTCGGGGTCGTCGATATCTGCGCGGCGGCCGGCGCGCTCTATGCGCTTCTGCCGGCGGGCGTCGATCTCGATTTCCTGCCTTTCGTCGCGGTCTATGTCTTCGCCTGTCTCCTCGGCGTCATCAGCCATGCCCCGGGTGGACTCGGGGTCTTCGAGGCGACGATGCTCGCGGCGCTGCCTGGTCCCTCCCATGAGAGCGTGCTGGCCTCGCTCCTCCTGTTTCGCGCCATCTATTACTTCCTCCCATTCATCTTCGCGCTCGCCGTGCTCGGCGCGGATGAGGGCGCGCGTCGTTGGTCCTCCCTGCGCGACGCCATCGCCCGCATCATCGAGGAGCGCTCGCCCTAGCGCGGGATTTTCATGCAACAATCCAAATGGCGCGACCGTGCGACCGATCTTCTCGCGCCCGTGATCGACGCGCTTCCGGAGCCGGTCTTCGTCGTCGACGCGGAGGAGCGCCTTGTCGCCGCCAATGCGCCGGCGCGGGCGCTAGCGCCTTCCATGCGTTTCGGCGAACCCTTGTCGCGCAGCCTGCGCTCGCCCGACATGCTGGACGCGGTCGGGCGCGTGCTTCTGGGAGGAGAAGCCGAGACGATCTCCTGGGCGGAGCGCCTGCCGCTGGAGCGCTGGTTCGAGGCCCATGTCGCGCCGATGCGGGCGGAAGGCTATGCGGCCGCGGCCATGATCAGCCTGCGCGATCTCACGGAAGCGCATCGCGTCGAGCGCATGCGCGTCGATTTCGTCGCAAACGCCAGCCATGAACTGCGCACGCCGCTCGCCTCGCTGCTGGGTTTCGTCGAAACGCTCGAGGGTCCGGCGAAAAACGACGAAGGCGCGCGCGAAAAATTTCTGCGCATCATGCGCGAGCAGGCGCAGCGCATGGCGCGCCTCATCGACGATCTCCTGTCCCTTTCGCGCATCGAGCAGCATATGCATGTGCGCCCGGACGAGCCGGTCGACTTCACCCTGCTCGTCGCGCATATCGTCGACACGCTCGCGCCCGTCGCGGAGGAGAACGGCGTGCCCCTGCAACTCGATCTCGCGCCCAACGTCATCGTGCCGGGCGATCGCGACGAACTGGCGCGCATCGTCGAGAATCTCGTCGAAAACGCGCTGAAATACGGTCGCAGCGAAAGCGGTCCCAAGCCTGTCGAGGTCGCGCTGATCCGCAAAGGGACGACGGCGACCTTCTCGGTTCGCGATCATGGGCCAGGCGTCGCGCCGGAGCATCTTCCGCGCCTCACAGAGCGCTTCTATCGCGTGGACGCCGGCAAGAGCCGGGCGAAAGGCGGGACCGGGCTCGGGCTCGCCATCGTGAAGCACATCGTGCTGCGCCACAGGGGGAGGCTCGCGATCGACTCCCATCTTGGAGAAGGCTCCCTGTTCCGCGTCAATCTGCCGACGGTCGAAACGTGAGCGGGCGCTCCGCGTTAAAGGTCGCTTTGCTCTGGAGCCGCTCTTTTCTCGACAGCAGGATTGCTGCGTCGTAGAAGCGGAAACCATGTCTGTGCCAGCGAGGGGCGTTGGATGGCGCGTGTGTTTCTTTGTTTCGCCGCCTTCTTCTTCGTTTCGAGCGGCGCCGTTGCAGTGAACCTCGAATATTTCGAAACGAAGGGAGCCGCATTCGTCAGAATGTCCGGCAAAATCGAGGCCGGGGACTCCGAGAAGGTGATCTCTAGCCTCGCCGCAGCGGCCGAAAGGCAAACGGACAACAGGAAGATCATCGGCCTCGCGCTGGATTCGCATGGCGGCTCGGTGATCGAGGCGGTCAGGATCAGTGAATACGTCGAGACTGCGAAAACGCCCGTCGTCGTGACGCAGCAAGCGTCATGCGAGTCCGCCTGCTTTTTCATCTTCATGAGTTCGCCAGCGAAATTCGTCGCACATGGAGCGAGGGTAGGCGTCCATTCCGTTTCGCTGAACGGCAAGGAGAACGCCGACACCTCCCTTATGACCGTGAGGATTGCCCGCCTCGCGAGAAGCGCCGGCGTTCCGCAAAGCGTCATCGGCAAGATGGTGACCGCCGACCCGGAAGAGATGCATTATCTCAGCGACAACGAGCTGAAGCAGATGAGCGTCTCTTTCCTCGATGATGACGACAACCCCGCCCAGACAAGACCTGTCCCGCCCAGCCCCGCCGTCGCGCAGCCCGCGCCTCTCGCCCCGCAGGCGCCGGCAGCCACGCCGCAGCCCTCGGGGTCGGTCACCTACAATGCCCCGGGAACGCCCCGGCCGCTTGCGCCGCAGCCAGAAACAGACGTGCTGGAGCAGCAGCGCCGCGCGGAGATCAAGGCGGCGCAGGACCAGAATTTCGCACGCTACTGGAGCCAGATTCTCGGTTGGTCGAAGGCGCAGCATGGCGGAACGCTGGCTTCCGAACGGCGCTGCAACAAGTCGAATTGCGCAACCGTCGTCGCCTATTTCGATCGCCAGCAGCGCTATGTCGAGGCGTGGAGATATGACGAGCCGCCGCAAGGCTCGGGCGTCAAGCTGGTCTGCCGTCAGACTCCCGACGCCCCCCGCCTCTCCTGCAAGGATTGGTATGACGAGCGCGAATTTTCGATCGATTACACGCATCAGATCGGCGAGGATCGCGTGTCCAGCGGCGCTGACCTGCTCGATTTCCTCAAATGACAGGGGCGGGGGCGAACGTTTGCGTCTGACGCCACGTAACTGATTGATTTTTGGTTTTTCCATTTGTCACAAAACAGATATGCGACTGTCATAAAACCCTGTTGCTGCGCCGCTAGAAACGCGGCCGAGGCAGAGGGCCCTTGCTCCTCTTTCCGTCTTTGGCACTCGAGCTGAAAGCAATCCTCGTATGATCTCCATGATTTTCAAGCGCGCCGCCGTCGCGGCGCTGGCCTTTGGCGCGATGGCGGGCGCAACGCTCGCCCTCGACATCTCCGGCGCCGGAGCCACCTTCCCTTATCCGATCTACGCCAAATGGGCGGAGGCCTATAAAAAAGAGACCGGCAACGGCCTCAACTATCAGTCGATCGGCTCGGGCGGCGGCATCAAGCAGATCAAGGCCCGCACCGTGACCTTCGGCGCCTCCGATCAGCCGCTGAAGCCGGAAGATCTCGAAGCCGCAGGCCTTATCCAGTGGCCGCAGGTCATCGGCGGCATCGTGCCGGTCATCAATCTCGACGGCGTCGCCCCCGGCGAACTCGTCCTCGACAGCTCGGCCCTCGCGAAAATCTTCCTTGGCGACATCAAGAGCTGGGACGACGCGGCCATCAAGAAGCTGAACCCGAAAGCGAAGCTCTCCGCGACGCCGATCGTCGTCGTCCATCGTTCGGACGGATCGGGCACCACCTTCAACTTCACCAATTATCTGTCCAAGGTCTCGCCCGACTGGAAGACCAAGGTCGGCGAGAACTCCGCCGTCGAATGGCCGGTCGGCATCGGCGCCAAGGGCAATGAAGGCGTCGCCAACAATGTCGCGAACACCAAGGGCGCAATTGGCTATGTCGAATACGCCTACGCCAAGCAGAACAAGATGAACTACGCCAGGATGATCAACGCCGCGGGCAAGACGGTCGCGCCGGGCATCGACAGCTTCCAGTCCGCCGCCGCCAGCGTGGATTGGGCGAAGTCGCCGGGCTTCTACGAGATCATCACCAATGAGCCGGGCGCCAAGTCCTGGCCGATCTCGGCGGCGACCTTCATCCTTCTGCCCAAGGAGTCGAAAGACGAGGCGGCCGCCACGGAAGCGCTGAAATTCTTTGGCTGGGCTTTCGCCAACGGCGGCAAGCAGGCCGAGGAGCTCGACTATATTCCGATGCCCAAGCAGGTCGTCGAGCTCATCAAGAAGAGCTGGTCGGTCGTAAAGGGCGCGGACGGCAAGCCGCTCGCGCATTAAGCTGACAGGGCGGCGCCCGATAGCGGCGCTCGCCCGCGCGGTCCAGGCTGGGCCGCCGCCAAACACGGGACGCCGGTCGACCCCGACCGGCGTCAGGAGCGTCGCATGACGGTGATCGAGCCGGACCAGCGTAAATCAGACGGAGCGGACAAAGTGTCGGACGTCGTTTTGGAGCAGAGCGTTTCGCGGTCCGCAGCGCCCGTCGATCGCGCCGGAGCCCTCAAGCGCATCGCGCTTGCGGACCGCATATTCTTTCAGGTGACGCGAGCGGCGGCCGTCATCGTCCTCATCATTCTGGGCGGCGTCATCGTGTCCCTCGTCCACGGCTCTCTGCCGTCGATGAAGGCTTTCGGTTTCGGCTTCCTGACGTCGCAGGCATGGAACCCGGTCCTCGACAATTTCGGCGCGCTGCCCGCCGTCTACGGCACGATGATCACGTCGCTCATTGCGATGCTGATCGCCGTGCCGGTCGGCCTTGGCGTCGCCACCTTCCTCACGGAACTCTGCCCGCATGCGCTGCGCCGGCCTATCGGCGTCGCCATCGAGCTTCTCGCGGGCATTCCTTCGATCATCTACGGCATCTGGGGCCTCTTCGTCTTCGCGCCTTTCGTGCAGACCCATGTGCAGCCGGCGCTGATCTCCGCCTTCGCTGATGTGCCTGTCCTCTCGGCCATGTTCGCCGGGCCTCCCTACGGCATCGGCATGCTGACAGCGGGTTTCATTCTCGCGATCATGGTGCTCCCCTTCATCGCGTCGATTTCCCGGGACGTCTTCGAGACCGTGCCACCGGTTCTGAAGGAGGCGGCGACGGGAATTGGCTGCACGACCTGGGAGATGATGCGCTTCGTCGTGCTGCCCTATACGCGCGTCGGCGTCATCGGCGGCGTGATGCTGGGCCTCGGCCGCGCGCTTGGCGAGACGATGGCCGTCACCTTCGTCATCGGCAACGCGCACAAGATTTCGCCCTCTCTCCTTGCTCCCGGCACGACGATCTCCGCGACGATCGCGAACGAGTTCACCGAAGCGGTCGGCGACATCTACACCTCCGCGTTGATCCAGCTCGGCCTCATCCTCTTCGTCATCACCTTCATCGTTCTGGCCATCGCACGCTACATGCTGATGCGCATCGAGCGAAACGCGGCCTAACCGAGGCGCCTCATGTCTCTTTACGCAACGCGCCGCAGGCGCAATTCGATCGCCACGAGCCTCGCCTGGGCGGCCGCGACCTTCGGCCTCGCCTTGCTGGCCCTGATCCTCACATCGCTCCTCTACGAGGGCATTCGCGGATTATCTCCGGCGGTCTTCACTCAGATGACTCCGCCGCCGGGAAGCCAGGGCGGCCTGCTCAACGCCATCGCCGGTTCGCTGGTCATGACGGGGATCGGCGTCGCCATCGGCACGCCGCTGGGCATGCTCGCCGGAACCTATATGGCCGAATATGGCCGCTACACGAAGCTGACGATGGTCGTGCGCTTCATAAACGACATTCTGCTGAGCGCGCCTTCGATCGTCATCGGCCTCTTCGTCTATACGGTCATGGTTCATCCGATGGGGCACTTCTCCGGCATCTCCGGCGCGGTGGCGCTCGCTATGCTGGTCATTCCCGTCGTCCTGCGCACAACGGAGGACATGCTGCTCCTTGTTCCGGGCTCGATGCGCGAAGCAGCTTCGGCCCTTGGCGCGCCGCGTGCGCATGTCGTCGGAAAGGTCGCCTATCGGGCGGCCAAGGCCGGCCTTATCACCGGGGTGCTGCTCGCCGTCGCCCGCGTCTCGGGAGAGACGGCTCCGCTGCTCTTCACTGCGCTCAACAACCAGTTCTGGAGCAGCGACCTCAATGCGCCGATGGCGAGCCTGCCGGTCGTCATCTTCCAGTTCGCGCTCTCGCCCTACAAGGACTGGCAACAGCTCGCCTGGACCGGCGCGTTGCTGATCACCGTCGCCGTTCTCACACTCTCGATCGTCGCCCGCGCGCTCAGCGCCGGACGGAGGAAGTCCTAATGAACATGACTGCGTCCCACAACGAACCGCCGACAAAAGTGACGGTCCGCAACCTCGATTTCTACTACGGCGCCTCGAAAGCGCTGAAGTCGATCAACCTGCCGCTGCATGTGAACAAAGTCACCTCCTTCATCGGGCCGTCCGGCTGCGGAAAATCGACGCTGCTGCGCGTGCTGAACCGCATGTATGACCTTTACCCCGGCCAGCGCGCCGAAGGCGAAGTCCTGCTCGACGGACAGAACATTCTCGACCCGGCCGTCGACCTGAATGCGCTGCGCTCGCGCGTCGGCATGATCTTCCAGAAGCCGACGCCCTTTCCGATGTCCATCTACGAGAACATCGCCTTCGGCATCCGTCTTTATGAAAAGCTCTCGCGCGCCGACATGGATGCGCGCGTCGAAGAGGCGCTGCGCGGCGCCGCGCTCTGGGACGAGGTGAAGGACAAGCTGCATACGAGCGGTCTCGGCCTCTCGGGCGGCCAGCAGCAGCGCCTGTGCATCGCGCGCAGCGTCGCCGTTCAGCCGGAAGTGATCCTTTTCGACGAACCATGTTCGGCGCTCGACCCGATCTCCACCGCCAAGGTCGAGGAGCTGATCGAGGAACTCTCAGAGCAATATTGCATCGCGATCGTCACCCACAACATGCAGCAGGCGGTGCGCGTCTCCGACTACACGGCCTTCATGTATCTCGGCGAACTGATCGAATACGGAGACACGGATTCCGTTTTCACGACGCCGAAGGAAAAGCGCACGCTCGACTACATCACCGGCCGCTTCGGCTGAGGAAGGACCATCCGATGAGCGACCATATCGTCAAATCATACGACCGCGATCTTGAAGCGCTCGGGCGACGCATCGCCGAGATGGGCGGCGTCGCGGAAAAGATGCTCGCCGAAGCGATGGAGGCGCTCTCGAGCTTCGATGTCGAGCTCGCAAGGCGGGTCGTCTCGGCCGATACGCGTCTCGACGTGCTCCAGCGTGAAATCGAGGAGGAGGCCATTCTCACCATCGCGCGCCGCCAGCCGCTCGCCGTGGACCTGCGCGAATGCATCGCCGCGATCCGCATTTCGGGCGACATCGAGCGGATCGGCGACCTCGCCAAGAACATCGCCAAGCGCACGATCAAGATCGCTTCGGATGCGCGTGTGCCCCGCGCCATCGTCGGCCTCAAATCCATGCATGAGATCGCCGCGACGCAGCTCAAGGACGCGCTCGACGCCTATGCGTTGCGCGACGTGGAGCGCGCCCGCGCCGTGTGGGAGAATGACGCCGATCTCGACGCGCTGGAAGACTCGGTGTTTCGCGACATGCTCACCTTCATGATGGAAGACCCGCGCAACATTTCCTTCTGCACGCATCTTTTGTTCTGCTCGAAGAACCTCGAGCGGATAGGCGACCACACCACCAATATTTCGGAAACGATCGTCTATCTCGTGACGGGCGAAGCCATGCCCATGGACCGTCCCAAATTGCGCACGTCCGGATTCGGCGCGGGCGAGGGTGAAGCCGCGAAATGAACGAAGCCAACCAGTCCGCGCTGCGGGAGGGAAAGACCGACCGCTCGCCTCGCATTCTCGTCGTCGAAGACGAGACGTCGCTTGCGACGCTGCTCGTCTACAATCTCGAGTCGGAAGGCTATGACGTCGAGCATGTCGAAAACGGCGACGAGGCGGAACTGCGCATTGCGGAGTCGCCGCCGGACCTTGTGATCCTCGACTGGATGCTGCCTGGCGTCTCGGGACTTGAAATCTGCCGGCGCCTGCGGACGCGCGACGCCGCCCTGGACATGCCGATCATCATGCTCACCGCGCGCGGCGAGGAAGGCGAGCGCGTGCGCGGCCTCTCCGTCGGCGCCGACGATTATGTGGTGAAGCCTTTCTCCACGCCGGAGTTGATGGCGCGGGTTCGCGCCCTCCTGCGCCGCGCCCGCCCGGAGCGCGTCGCTTCGAAGCTCGTCCTCGGCGACATCGATCTCGATCGCGCGACGCGGCGCGTGCGCCGCTCCGGACGAGAGATTCATCTTGGCCCCACGGAGTTCCGGCTGCTCGAATATTTCATGGAGAAGCCCGGCCGAGTCTTCACGCGCGCGCAACTGCTCGACAGCGTCTGGGGCATGTCGGCGGAGATCGACGAGCGCACCGTCGACGTTCATGTCGGGCGCTTGCGAAAGGCGCTCATCCGCGGGCGCGAGAAAGACCCCATCCGCACCGTGCGCGGCTCGGGATACTCCTTCGACGAGACCTTCGGCCGGGACTGAAATCTTGCGCCGCGTCCAGCGCCCCATCCTGCGCCCGGCGTGCAAAGTGAGATAAACGCGCCCCGGCTTGCCGACGCCGGAGCCGCCAAAATGCCTGTTGTGATCAGGCGTAGCGAGGCGCCTTCAACTGGTCGCGCCGGCGACGGTCCTGGGCCGGTTGATAGGCGACCCGGGCATGGTGCGCGCAATAAGGTCCGCCGCCCACCGGCGACTTGCCGCCGCAGAAGCGGAACTCCGGCGTCGTCGGATCGCCCATCGGCCAGCGGCACATGGACTCGCGCAACTCCATCAACGTCACGCGCTCCGACATCGGGATGACGACTTCTTCTTCGGGCTGGGCGCGCGCGACCACCATCGCTTGCGGGGCGAAGGCGAGCGCGACATTGCCAAGCACCGCATGGCCGCCATGACCGCCCGCGCGCGGCGCGGAGCTCGCCTGACGGGGCGCCTTGGCGGCGCGGGGCCGAGGGGCGCTGGCCGTTTTGGCGCGTTCGGCGAGGCCGAGACGATGGATTTTGCCGATCACCGCATTGCGGGTGATGCCGGGACCAAGTTCGGCCGCCACCTGACTTGCGCTGAGGCCGTCGGTCCAAAGCTTACGCAACAGCTCGACGCGTTCATCGGTCCAAGACATTCAGTGACCTCCACCCGGTCGGTTTCACTGCGCGCTGCAGGCGGAATCCGCCATCGTCCGCAACGCCGGGGGGAGCCGGCGGCGATATGACGCGCATCAAAACTCGAGAAGCGCCGTGCGCGAGAAGAACGCGTTCGCGCCGACAAAAATTTACCTGCGCAGTTGAATCACGCGAGCGACTCGGTGGCAAGCAAAAGGGGGCGTTCTCAACAGGGTTTCTGAGCGCTTTGCGCGAGACTGTGGCGCGCGGGACTCACTTGCGCGCTTATACTCAAGGAAAACTGAGCGTTTCGGCGACCCCGCGCGAAGAGCCGCATCCTGTGGACGATTTGACCAAAATGGCCTTCGCGCATAAAATCCCTTTCAAGCATTGCCGCCCCGAAACGGGCGGCGCTTTCTTTTTTGGGCCCAGCCTCGGAGGACGGGGGCTCTTTCGCTTGGAGCATGGATTTTGACTTCTGCGCTATATCCGACCTATGCGCGGGCCGATATCGCCTTCACGCGGGGCGAAGGCGCATGGCTCCTCGCCGAAAATGGCGACCGTTACCTCGACTTCGCCTCCGGCGTCGCGGTTCTTTCGCTGGGCCACGAGCATCCGCATCTCGTCGCGACGCTTCAGGCGGCCGCGCAAAAGCCTTGGCACGTCTCCAATCTCTTCCGCATTCCGCAGGCCGAGAGTCTTGCCGAACGCCTCGCCGCCGCCACCTTCGCCGACGTTGTGTTTTTCTGCAATTCGGGCGCGGAGGCGGTCGAATGCGCAATCAAGACCGTGCGCAAATATCATGCGGCGAATGGCGCGCCCGAGCGCTATCGCATCATCACTTTCGAGGGCGCTTTCCACGGACGCACCATCGCGACCATCGCGGCCGGCGGCAACCCCAAGTATCTTGAAGGTTTTGGCCCGCCCGCTCCCGGCTTCGACCAGGTCGCCTTCGCCGACCTCGACGCCGTCGAGGCCGCAATCACCGAAGAAACCGCTGGCGTATTGCTCGAGCCGGTGCAGGGCGAGGGCGGCTTGCGCGTCTTTCCCAAGGAATTTCTCGTCAGGCTGCGCGCCCTGTGCGACGCGCGCGGCCTGCTGCTCGCGCTGGACGAGGTTCAATGCGGCGTGGGCCGCACAGGCAAGTTTCTCGCCTGCGAGCACGCCGGGATCGTCCCGGACGTCGTAGCGCTCGCGAAGGGCCTCGGCGGCGGCTTTCCTCTCGGCGCCTGCATCGCGACGCGCGAGGCCGCCAAGGGCATGACGCTGGGCGCGCATGGCTCGACCTTCGGCGGCAATCCGCTGGCCGCCGCTGTCGGCGGCGCGGTGCTCGACGTCGTGCTGGGGGAAGGCTTTCTGGCGCGGGTCGCTGCGCTCGGCGGCCTGCTGCGCCAGCGCCTCGCGGAACTGGAAGACCGCTATCCCGGCGTTATCGAGACGGTGCGCGGCGAGGGCCTGATGTTCGGCCTCAAGACGCGCATCCCCAACGGCGACTTCGCCGCGGCGGCGCGCGCCGAAAAACTTCTCACCGTTCTGGCCGGCGACAATGTGGTGCGCCTTCTGCCGCCGCTGATCGTCGATGAGAGCGACATTGGCGAGGCGATTGCGCGCCTCGACCGCGCCTGCGGGCGCCTCGCCGCGCCCGTCAAGCAGCTGGGAGCCGCGTGATGACCGCGCATTCCGTGACGCGGCCGCGTCATTTTCTCGACATCGCTGATTTCTCGGGCGCAGAACTGCGCCACATCCTCGACCTCGCCAAATCCCTGAAGGCGCGGCGCGTCAAGGGCGTCCCGCCCGCGGAGCGTCCGTTCGCCGGCAAATATCTCGGGATGATCTTCGACAAGCCATCGACGCGCACGCGCGTCTCCTTCGATGTCGCCATGCGCGATCTCGGCGGCGAAACCATCATGCTGACGGGAAGCGAAATGCAGATCGGGCGCGGCGAGACCATCGCCGACACCGCCCGCGTGCTGTCGCGCTTCCTCGACGCCATCATGATCCGCATCCTGTCGCACGACGACCTCGTCGAACTCGCACGCAACGCCAGCGTGCCGGTGATCAACGGACTGACGAAACTCTCGCATCCCTGCCAGATCATGGCCGACATCCTCACTTTCGAGGAGCGGCTCGGGTCCATCGAAGGCCGCACCGTCGCCTGGGTGGGCGACTCGAACAATGTCCTTGCGAGCTGGGCGCATGCGGCCGCGCGGCTGGGTTTCTCGATCAATGTCGCGACCCCTGCGGAGCTCGCGCCTCCCCAGAGTCTGATCGACTGGGCGAAGACCAATGGGGCCGCGCTGAACGTCACGCGCGACGCCTATGCCGCCGTCGCGGGCGCCGACGCCGTCATCACCGACTGCTGGGTCTCGATGGGCGACGCCGACGAGGACTTCCGCCGCCGCGTTCTCGCGCCATATCAGGTCGACGCCAGACTCATGCGCGCAGCGGCCAGGGACGCGATCTTCATGCATTGTCTGCCTGCCCATCGCGGCGAGGAAGTCACCGACGAGGTGATGGACGGACCGCAGTCCGTGGTCTTCGACGAAGCCGAGAACCGCCTCCACGCGCAAAAGGGCGTGCTCGCCTGGTGCCTGGCCCCAGGGCTGAATTGATGCTGGAGACGCCGAGCCGGCCGGTCTCGCGCGAGGCCCGGGACGATCACGTCACCCCCTTCGCCGTCGAGGCGCTTGATCTGCGGGGTCGCCTCGTGCGTCTTGGCCCCACCGCCGACGCCGTTCTGACTCACTACGACTACCCGCCGCAGGTGGCGCGCCTCCTTGGCGAGGCGCTCGCGCTCGCGGCGCTGCTGGGCTCGATCCTCGAGTCGCATGGCCGGTTCCAGTTGCAGACGCGCAGCGATGGCCCCGTCGACATGCTGGTCGTGGATTACGACGCGCCCGGCAAGCTGCGCGGCTTCGCGCGCTTCGACGCCGCGCGCCTCGCCGAAGTGAGCGACCCGGCGCCGTCGGCGCTCTTCGGGCGCGGCCATCTCGCGCTCACCATCGAGCGCGAGGAGGACGCCGCGCGCTATCAGGGCGTGGTTCCGCTCGAGGGCGAGAGCCTCGCCGAAGCCGCTCATATGTATTTCCGCCAGTCCGAACAGATTCCGTCCTTCGTGCGCCTCGCGGTCGCCGAGGTCGTTACGCCGCAAGGCCGCAGTTGGCGGGCCGGCGGACTGCTGCTCCAATATCTGCCGACAGCCGGAGCCAGCATCCGTGACCTCGACCCCGGCGACGCGCCGGAGGGCGCAGACGCCGTCGAGGAAGACGACGCCTGGACGGAAGGGCAGGCGCTGGCCGCCACGCTCGAGGACCACGAGCTCGTCGATCCGTCCCTCTCGGGCGAGCGTCTCCTGTTCCGGCTCTTTCACGAGCGCGGCGTCAAGGTGTTCAGCGAGCGCGCGCTCGAGGAGTTCTGCCGCTGCTCCACCGAGCGGATCGAGCGGCTGCTCGAGAGCTTCACGCCTCAGGAGCGCGCCGACATGGTCGGAGACGACGGACGCATCGGCGTCACCTGCGAGTTCTGCGCGACGCATCGCAGTTTCGATCCGGCCCGATTCGACTGACCTACGCGGCGCTCTTGTAGGCGCCTGCTTCAGTCGGCAGGCCGAACCAGGCTTGCCGCCAGACGAATCTGCGTCCCGCGTCCCGGCGCGCTGTCGATCGTCAGGGTGGCGCCAGCAAGGGTCGCCCGCTCGCGCATCCCCGTCACGCCGAAATGCGCGGGCTTGCGCGCCTCGGGGGCAAAGCCTGCGCCGTCGTCCTCGATCACGAGGCTTGCCGCCGTCTCGTCCTTGCGCAAGGCGATGCGCACTCTTTGCGCGCCAGCGTGTAGTTCGATGTTGCGCAACGCCTCGCGCAGAACGGCGGCGAAAAGCTGCTCTGTTTCGTCGGGCAGCGCGCCCACGCCCTCGATGTCGAGCGAGACCGCGATCTGGTCGCACTGCGTCTGGAATTCCTGGACGATCGCGTTGATATCCTTGTCCTCGCGCCGCGGCGCCCGAGTCTGCGCGATCGCTTCGCGCACTTCCCAAAGCCCTTCCCGCGCCTGGGCGTCCAGCGCGGCGAGGGCCGCCTTCGCGTCGGGGTCAGTCGTCTTTTTGGCGACGAGCCGGGCTTCCGCAATCATGGTCACGATGGAGCGCACGAGCGTGTCGTGAAGATCATGTGCGATGCGCAGCCTTTCGTTGGCGATCGCGGCGGCGCGCGCTTCCTCCTGCGCCTTCTCCCTTTCGACGCGCAAGCGCCGCGCGTCGGTGACGTCTCGCGCGACCGCCTGAAATTCCCCACCCGCGTCTGAACCCAGAAAGCTCACGTCCCAGGATAGCCATACGACATGCCCTTTCGCATCGCGCACCGGCATCTCGAACGAGACGGCGCGCTCCGCCGCCCCCTCCAGCCGCCACCGGGCTTTCCCGGGCGCGGGGAAGAGCGCGTCGAGCGCCTCGCCGGCCAGCGTGTCCTGCGCCCGTCCCAGAAAGGACGCCGCGCAGCGATTGGCGAATACGACCCTTCCATCAGGGCCGAAGCGCAGGACGAGATTCGCCGACGACTCGACAATGTCGCGGTAGAGCGCGTCGGCGACACGCAACCGCGCGGACGCGGCGTCCGCCTGCTGTTGCAGGAGCTGCTTTTCACGCCGGTCGGAGGCCATGAGCCGGTCGATCTGCTCGCCGGCGTGGTCAGGCGCGGTCACGACGAGAAACGCCTGCGAGGGCTCGTTCCAGGAGAGCGAGATGGTGACGCGCGGAGCTTCCGGTTCGATGCGCATCGAAGGCATCACGATCTCTTCGCCGCCGGCGCGCAGCGCCGCGAGGCTCTCCGCCATATGCATCAGAAGCGGCGCGGCGCAGGCCGAAGCGCCTTCCTCCGGCAGCCAGCCGCTGAGGCGCCCGAGGCGGCGCGTGACGTAGAGACTGGCGTCCAGTACGGCGAGGCCAACCTGCCCGCGCGCCAGCGCCTCCTCGAAAATCTCTTGCTGCACCCGCCAGACCATGATGCGTAGAATATCGTTTTTTATGAAAAATGCTTTTGTATGTTAGCGCACAAGCTGGAGAATTGAATGCCGGAAACTTTCGTCATCCCCCCGCCGCCCGCCGCTTCCGTCGCCGTTGCTGGCGAGGCGCGCCGTTTTCCGGTGCGGCGCATCTTCTGCGTGGCGCTCAATTACGCCGCCCACGCCCGCGAGATGGGGAAAGAACCGGGCGCCGAGCCGCCCTTTTTTTTCACCAAGCCGGCCGACGCCGTGGTGGAGAGCGGCGCGACCATTCCCTTCCCTGGCCTGACACAGAATCTTCACCATGAAATCGAACTCGTCGCCGCGCTCGTCGCCGGCGGCGCCGGCATCGCCCCCGAGCGGGCGCTCGATTGCGTCTTCGGCTATGCGGCGGGGATCGACCTCACGCGGCGCGACATGCAGACGGCGGCGCGCAACGCCGGACGGCCGTGGGACATGTCCAAGGGTTTCGACCATTCCGCGCCGATCGGCGCGATCCGGCCGGCTTCGCAGATCGGCCATCCGGCGGAGGGCCGCATCGCGCTCCGCGTCAATGGCGCGCTTCGCCAGGAGGGCGATCTCTCCGACATGATCTGGAGCCTGCCCCGGATCATCGCCGACATTTCCCGCTATGTAGCGCTTGCGCCGGGAGACCTCATCTTCACCGGCACGCCGTCGGGCGTCTCGGCGATGCAGCCCGGCGATGTCGCCGAAGGGGAGATCGAGGGGGCGGGATCGGTACGCGTCGCTTTCGCCGGCTAGGCCCGGTTGCGCGGCACACGCAAACCCGGCTATCTGGCTCCCGATGAATCGCCCGGAGACGCGCGGCGCATGCCCCTGATGACCGCCTTTGCGCCGAGCGCCGCGACATGACCAAGCCGGTCGACGCCAAGCCGGTCGATCTCGACCCCGAGGACTGGGACGCGTTTCGCGCCGAGAGCCATCGCGCGCTCGATTCCATGATCGACTATCTGCGCGGCCTGCGCGAGCGTCCGGTCTGGATTCCGCCCAGCGAGGAAGCCAGGGCGCGCTTCGACCGCGACCTGCCGGCCGAGGGGCGCGACCTTTCCGCCGTGCTGGAGGATTTCGATCGCTACATCAAGCCTTTCGCCACCGGCAACATCCACCCCATGTTCATGGGTTGGGTGCAGGGGGCGGGCACGCCCGTGGGCATGGTCGCGGAGATGCTCGCCGCCGGCATGAACTCCAATTGCGGCGGGCGCAACCATATCGCCATCGACGTCGAGCGCCAGATCGCCAAATGGATGGCGCAGGCTTTTGGTTTCCCCGACGACGCCTCGGGCATTTTCGTCACCGGCGCGTCGATGGCCAATTTCCTCTCGCTTCTCGTCGCGCGCGACCAGGCCTATGGCGACAAGGATGTGCGGCTCAACGGGCTTTGCGCCAAAGAGGGCCAGCTCATCGCCTACGCCTCGCGCGAGGCGCATAATTGTGTGCGGCAGGCGATGGAGCTCGCGGGCCTCGGCGCGCGGCATCTGCGGCTCATCCCGTCCGACGCGCGCCGCGCCATCAAGATCAGCGCGCTGCGCCACGCCATCGCCGCCGACCGCGCGGCGGGCTTCCGGCCCTTTCTCGTCGTCGGCACGGCCGGGACGGTCGACACGGGCGCGGTCGATCCGCTCGACCGCCTCGCCGACGTCGCCCATAGCGAAGACATGTGGTTCCATGTCGACGGCGCCTTCGGGGCGCTGGCGGCGCTCTCCCCCGAGCTGAAGCCGCTGGTGAAGGGGCTGGAGCGGGCGGACAGCATCGCCTTCGACTTCCATAAATGGCTGCATGTGCCTTACGACGCGGGCTTCTTTCTGGTGCGCGACCCCGCCGCCCACAGGCGCGCCTTCTCGGCCAACGCCGCCTATCTCTCGCGCGCGCCGCGGGGGCTGGCGGCGGGCGACATCTGGCCCTGCGATCTCGGACCCGACCTCTCGCGGGGCTTCCGGGCGCTGAAGGCCTGGATGACGATCGAGACCTTCGGGACGAAGAAGCTCGCCCAATGCATCGAGCAATGCTGCCGCATGGCGAAGCGGCTCGAAGCCTGGATCGACCAGTCGGACGCTTTCGTCATGCGCGCGCCGGTGGCGCTCAACATCGTGTGTTTCGGGGTGAAGGACGACGCAGACGGCTCGCTCGCCCGCGAGATTGTGATGGAGCTGCACGAACGCGGCGAGGCGGCGCCCTCGCTGACGATCCTCGACGGCGTCCCCGCCATCCGCGCGGCGATCATCAATCACAGGACGCATGAGGAAGACATCGACGCCGTCACCCGCTTCCTCGACGCCGCGCTGCGGCGCGCGCGCAAGGAGCCCCATGATTTCGGCGCGCTGGTGGAGCCGCACGGGCCGGGGAAGACGCGGTTGTCGGAGGATTGAGAGCGCTTAGATAAAAAATTCTACGCATTCTTTTTGATGAGATAATGCTTTGAATGTCGCAGGCGCTCTTCGATTATTGCTATGGCCTCATTTTCTTTCCGACTCGCTATAAATGCGTACTGTCTAGGATTCTTTATCCAGTCCATTAGTTGCGATACGAAATCCGATTGTTCCATTTCAGGCTGTTTTTCTAGGGCAAACAACAAGCTCTTTTCAATATTTCTCAACCGGCAGTAAGCATTGGCCCCAGCCGCAAGCGGTTTAATGTATTTGCCGCCCCTGAGGTGAAAAACATTATTTTTCCTAGGGAAATGAAAAGGAGGCAAAAACTCAAGAGCCGAGGTGATAGCATCTCGTGCGCCCACGATATCAGTTAGCTCCCTTTTGCGATAGTTTGACTTATATTTTCTCAAAGCCAACAGCGATATCTTGCCGCCATTCTCAATTAGATTGTAATGTTCCATACCATCAACTACTTTTTCATAAGAAAATACATGAAAGCCTTTGTCGGCGAGTGACATAATTCCGAAATTCCTGACTGAAACGTATAATACGTCTGCTGCCCATAAAATTCCGAGAGGCGTATTTGGACAATCCTCTATTAAGAAAGACAATGACCTGTTTGAGGTTATCTCGGCCGCATATGAGTCCGTTGGTCGAAATTCAGCCAATATTTGGCTAAGTCGGTTTTCGCCGTCGTGAATGATCCTTGATTCGAGTTTGAGGTGCTGAACAAACAAAGCGCCATGAAGCGCCAGAAACTGAAGTTTGGCAAATGTGTAGGGAGCGACCGAAAAACCGAGACTTGTAAGCTCAGTCTTTCTTGTCTTTAAAGCTGATGTACTGTCATCCACGATAAGTATATCTCGGTCGCTAAGGCTGTCGTAGTCGCCTCTCGCAGAGGATCCAAAAAGGGCCTCCGACGTAACAAGCGGGCAGCTCATCGGATGAACCTCTTTACGAGCAAGGACGTGTAGACCCCAAGCCACCCAATCCCAATTAGCGCTTCCGCGATCGTTGCTACTTTAGCACGCCCCGTTTGCCGAAATCGCGCCGCGCAGAGCGTAATAATTGAAGCAGGAAATCAGCATAAAAATAACTATCGTAAAAAGGAAAAATCTCATCGGCTCATATCCGAATCCTGCTATCCATTCATATACAAAGCTTTTGAACTTTTTCCATTTAAGCTGAAATCTACCAATTTTGTTCTGGCGGAAGTCGTAATCAAGCTGTGCTCTTTTCCATTGCCGGAACCGGTAGTCTGAAAGAACAAAAAACTCATCCTGTTTCATGGAGGCGGAATTCTCCATAAGATTTTGAAAGAGATCGACTACAACGTTCGAGGCGGTCTTCTTGTACGCCTTATTGAACTGAAAACTATTTGGATTTATGTAACATCTCGAAAAATTCGACTTATAAAAATTGCAATTATTGAAGCTGCAGTTATGGAATTCAACTTCCTCAAATAGACACCCAATAAACAGGCAATCTGTAAACGTGCAAGCGGTAAAAGTCATGCGCGTGAATCGCGTTTTCGACAGGCTAACGTTTTCGAAAGCTATGCCACTAGCTTTCCTGAGTTTTTCAGGCCATTCGTCCGGTCGATAGACGGTATTCTTTATATGGTTTGCTCTGTGGAAATGTTTGAGCAACTCCTCTTCGTCTACCTGCTCAATAGCCTCACTCGGGCCGTTTAGCTTGAAAAAGTCTGCGAGCATTTTGCGAAGGTTTTGCTGGTTGGCTTAGGCGGATCAGTGAAGCATGGTTTCGCGACTGCGTCCACGAACTCGTGCACTGTTAGAAATCATACACACTGTCGAGGGATGTATGCGCTCTGAAGATGGGATGGAAATTGCATCCCTCCCCGCGACGACCCTTTCGCGAGGATAATCATGCCGCTTTACGCCTATCGCTGCGACGCCTGCGAGGCCGAGTTCGAGCTTCTCGTCCGCTCGTCCGACACGCCGGAGTGCCCCGCCTGCAAGTCGCAAAAGCTCACCCAGCAGGTCGCGCGCATCTGCAAGGAGATCAAATATCCCGCCATCGCAAAATCCTGGCGGCGCGCCGCGGCGGCGGGCGGCGATCTTTCCAATTTCAGCAAGGCCGAGCGCAAGCTTTAGTCCGGGCGACTTGCTCCTTTTCGCGCGTCCGCGCATATAGTGACGCATGCCTCCCGCGCCGACGAACCGCCGCCCCGCCTCGCCCAAGGACGCCCCGCAGGAACCCTTCAAAAGGGCCGTGGCCGGCGCCATGCGCGCCATGGCGAAAAGCCCCAAGCTCGATGTGCTTTTCGCGCCCGAGCGCCCCTCGCTCATCGCGACCGAGGACGGCGCCAAGGCGCGGCTGACCGAACCGCCGCGCAAGCTCACCGCCAAGGAAGCCGCCGTCGTGCGCGGCCAGGCCGATTCGATCGCGTTGCGCCTCGCCTGTCACGACGACGCGCTGCACCGGCGCCATGCGCCCGACACGATGGAGGCGCGCGCCGCCTATGACGCGATGGAGCAGGCGCGCGTGGAATCCATCGGCGCGCGGCGCATGGCCGGCGTCGCCGCCAATATCGGCGCGATGCTGGAGGACCGCTACACCCGCAGCCATTCCGAAAAGATCACGAGCCGCGAGGACGCCCCGCTCGAAGACGCGCTCGCCTTGATGGCGCGCCAGCGGATCACCGGGCTCGAGCCGCCGCCCCATGGCGCGAAGATCGTCGAGTTCTGGCGCGACCTGATCGAGGAGCGCGCCGGAGGCGACCTCGACCGTCTCGCCGGCGCGGTCGAGGACCAGAAGCATTTCGCGCAGATCGTGCGGGAGCTTCTTTCCCATCTCGACATGGCGGGCGCCGAAGCTCCGGACGAGACGCAGGCTGAGGACGAAGCGCAGGACGCGCCCCAGAACCCCGACGAGAGCGACCAGCAGGAGCAGGAAGAGGACAAGGCGAAAAGCCAGGCCGACATGGAGACGGCGATGGCCGCCGAGGACTCCGACCAGGAGGGCGAGAGCGAATCCGCCGAGGCGCCCTATGGCGAATCCGCTGAAGAATCAGACGCCGGCGATCTGGAGGAAGCCTCCGACGCCCGCCGCCCGTCGACCAACGCAGCCGACCGCTCAGGCGCCGACTACCACGCCTACACCAGCCGCTTCGACGAGACCGTGCGCGCCGAGGAACTGTGCGACATGGAGGAACTCGACCGGCTGCGCTCCTATCTCGACAAGCAGCTGCTGCATCTGTCGTCAGTCGTTGGCCGTCTGGCGAACCGCCTGCAGCGCCGCCTCATGGCGCAGCAGAGCCGGTCTTGGGAGTTCGACCTGGAAGAGGGGATGCTCGACCCCGCCCGCCTGCCGCGCATCGTCATCGACCCGCAGCAGCCGCTCTCCTTCAAGCGCGAGAAGGACACCGACTTCCGCGACACGGTCGTCACGCTGCTGCTCGACAACTCCGGCTCCATGCGCGGGCGCCCCATCACCGTCGCGGCCACCTGCGCCGACATTCTCGCCCGCACACTGGAGCGTTGCGGCGTGAAGGTGGAGATTCTCGGCTTCACGACCCGCGCCTGGAAGGGCGGCCAGTCGCGCGAACTGTGGATCAAAGAGGGCAAGAAGCCAAACCCGGGCCGCCTCAACGACGTCCGCCACATCGTCTACAAGGCCGCGGACGCCCCCTGGCGGCGGGCGCGGCGCAACCTTGGCCTGATGATGCGCGAGGGACTTCTGAAGGAGAACATCGACGGCGAGGCGCTGGACTGGGCGCATCGGCGCCTCCTGGCGCGGCAGGAGCAGCGGCGCATCCTGATGATGATCTCCGACGGCGCGCCGGTCGACGACTCGACCCTCTCCGTCAATCCCGGCAATTATCTGGAGCGCCACCTGCGCCAGATCATCCACGAGATCGAGACGAAATCGCCCGTGGAGCTGATCGCCATCGGCATCGGCCATGACGTGACGCGCTACTACCGCCGCGCCGTGACCATCGTCGACGCCGAGGAACTGGGCGGCGCCATGACCGAGAAGCTCGCCGAGCTTTTCAGCGAGAACGCCGCGCCGCCCTCGCCGTCAGGCCGGCCGGCGCCGCTCGCGCTCGCCCGTTAACCGAGCCTTCACCATAATTTCATATGACGGGAGCGCGACAAAAATTGCCGCGCCCACCGCTACAATTGCAACCATTTCCCCCTGACGCGCGTTAACAGGGGCGCGCCACCTTCAATGAGCGCGCCAATAAGCGTTGCTTTGGGGAGTGAGTCAGATGGCGTTCATGAAAAAAATGCGTGACGAAGCGCCGGAATTCGAGAAATTCGCCTGCGTGACAGCGATCTGCGCGCTCGCGACCCTCCCGCTCGCCTTCTGCGCGGCGGTCACGATCTTCGGCTGACCAGAAAAAAGGGAACTGCGGCGCTCCTTTTGGGTCCGCTCAGGAAGCGTCGGCGATGGGCCATTCCGCTTTATATGCCCCACCCTGATTGTCATGGGCGAGCACGCGGATGGTCTTCGCGGCGTTCGGCGCGTAAGTGAACCGGAAGTTCGGGTCTTCCGACAGAGAAATCCCGCCCTCCATCTTGAAGATCATGTCATCGCCCTGCCAGACCTCGACCGCGTCGATGTAATGCGCGGGGGTGTAGGCCCGGGTGATCTGGTCCATCTGCAAGCCCGAATTATTCGGGTGGCGGATCATGATCTGCGCTTCGCGCTTGCCCGCTACGGCGCTCTTGAATTCGCGATATTTCATCTTGCCCAGATTGGCGGTCGCCTCGTCCGGATCCTTTCCCGCGGGCGCCGAGCAGCCGCCCGAGGCCTTCACGAATGTCGCCTCCGCATGCAGCTTGCCGTCGCGCGTCTCGGCCACGGCGTGGACGTTGGTGTAGCTGTTCACCCGCACCCGCGTCTCGATGAAGTCGACGCCGGCCTTCTCGCCGAAGGTGAAGCTCGCGGCCATGGGCATGGGATTCTGGTCGATGACGAGGGTCGCGCCCTTCACCTTGCCGGGGTCGGGAAAGCGCATGGACATCGGCACGATGGCGGCGTCCTCGGCGCGCTTTGGCGCGTCGAGCGAGACGGTCCCGTCGGCGGGCGCGATGGCGCGGCCCTGGAAGATGTCGGTCACGAGCCCCGGCCAGGGGTCGGGGGCGGCGGTCTCGGCGAAGGCGGCGCTGGCGGCGAGAAAGAAAGCGCCGAGGGCGGCTGCGCGCATTTTCTTCGACATGGGTTCCTCCCGGACTTCGCGGCGAGCATAGCGCGAAACCCCGCGTCAGCGTGAGACAAAGTCGCTCACGGCCCCTCCCATTCCAGCTCCGCAAAACCTGCCGTGGCGTTTCGCGCATTGTAATCCTCGAAGAGCTTCCATTTCGGGCGCTCTTCCTCTCCCGCCGTCCTTGCAGCCTCCTTCACGCTCTCGCCCTTCCTGATCGCCGCGCGCAAATCGGCGGTGAGGCGGGTGAGATAGGCGCGCTCGTCCTCGAGCGCCTTCGGCCAGGGGGCGACCATCGGCCCGTGTCCCGGCACGACGCGCGTCGCCTTTATGTCCGCGAGCCGGTCGGCGACGTCGAGGAAGCCGAGAAGGCTGCCGTCCACCACCGGCACATGCTGAAGAAAAAGAAGATCGCCCGCAAAGAGCGTCCCGGTCTTTTCATCAAGCGCGGTGAGATCGGCCTCCGAATGGGCGGTGCGCCATGCCTGAAGTACGATCCTGCGCCCGCCGAGATCGATCGCGGTTGAATCGGCGATGGTCAGCGTCGGGGCGACGATCGTGGTCCCGTCGAGCGCGTCGCCCATGATCTGACGGAAGGCGGCGAGATAATGCTCGCCGCGGAGGCTGAGCGCGCGAGGCAGGTTCTTGTGCCCGGCGAAAACGACGCCGGCGCCGACGAAGGCTCCATTGCCGAAGACATGATCGGGGTGGGCGTGCGTGTTGATCACATAGCAGATCGGCTTTTGCGTCTTCGCGCGCAGCGCGGCGAGAAAGGCCTTTCCCTGCTCGAGGCTTCCGCCCGTGTCGATCACCGCGACGCAATCGTCCCCGGCGACGGCCCCAAGATTGGCGATGCCCCCGAAATTTTCCCGGTTCATCAGGGACGTTTCGCCCTGATGCGCATATACGCCGGACGCGATCTCCTTCAGCGCGAAGGGCGCCTGCGCGATCGCCCCGAAAGCGCTGAAAAACGATGGCGCGAGCACGGCGACAATGTGTGCGATACGACGCAACATACTGATTTACCTTGTAGCTTCAGCGCCGCAAACGCACATGCCGAGGCTGACGTTTTTTGCGATTGCGATTCAACCGCTCGCGACATATTATCCCGGCGTTTCCGAGTTAGAAGATGTCTTCCGGACGGGAACCGGAAGCAACCCGAAGCCGCTAGTTTGTTTGGCACGAACGGCGCGGGACCGAAACGGAAAACGCCTTCCCAATGTCGAGGCGCCCTTGAGAGGCGCGACGTCGGAGGCAGCGCAACGATAAGGCGCGCCACGGCGTCGTCAGGAGGAAAAGCTCATGCATAAGCTGTTGTTGTCGACTTCAGTGGGTATTCTCGCGCTGTTTGCAGCCGGCGCCGCGAATGCCGACGACGAGTTGCTGACGCTCTCGAAGGATCCCAAGCAGTGGGTGTCTCCGACGGGCGATTACTTCAACCAGCGTCACTCGGCCCTCAAGCAGATCACGACCGAGAACGTCGGCAAGATCGCTCC
>PERY01000002.1 GCA_002929055.1 Methylocystis sp.
GCCAACCTTCGGATGGCGGAGATCAACGAAGCTTATGAGGTTCTCAAGGACCCAGATAGGCGGCGGACATATGACAAAACGCGCGAATTAAATGAACAAGCTCAGGATGGGCAGAACGGGCACAAGGAAGCGGAGGAAGCCGCTACGCGCAAACATAAAGAGCGACAAACCGAGCAAAGAAAGGCGAACAGCGATGCCCTCAAAAATGATTGGGAGATCGTTTCAGAATATTACCCGGACCTCAAAGAAATTGATCTTCGTCTTTCTAAAATATCATCTCAACTACACCTAGAGTATGTGGCTTTTATGCTAGAACAAAAATCATTTGATAATAGACTTTCTCAAGCTGCATTCATGGAGGAGCAGTATCTCCGTAAGTATTTTGGATCAAATAAAGATATAATTACATTCGGACGTCATTTGGTTTTATCCGGGAACAAGCCTGCCGCTAAAGAGCTCAATAGAGTTGTTTCATTACTTGGTAGCAGCATAGTAGCGGATGATATCATACCAAAAATCGTCAAGGATTTTGAGCTGTTTCATATCCATAGGAAAGGCAGCTCTCAGGGTGCAGATGAGGCATCGAAACATCAGACAGCACGCATCGAAGAAAGCCAGAGGGCTACGCTTTCGCAAATTCAGCAACTACCTCCGAAAATCCAACGAAAATTGACGACATACTTGTTTGAGAAGATAGACAAATCTGTGCGGCCCGCGCTTTTTGTAATGTTTGCTTTGTCAGCGGCATCCGGGGTGCTGTCCAACTTTTCGACGCACTCGGCACCATTACCTCAACCGCATACACAGGGCAAAAATAAAGACAGTAAAATTATCGAACAAAGGATATCGACAACAATAGAAGAGGCATTTATAGTTTCTGCCGAAAAGCTCAATTCCCAATCTCCTAAACAAATCGACGATATGACAACACTTTATGGGGCAATTGCGAATGATAAAAAATTCACCTATGTCTATAAATTAAATACTTACGCCAATCAGATTGATAGAAACAAACTTAGGGCGGAAATTCTTCCGAAGCTCGTTTATGAGCGCTGCAATCAGAAGACCGCAAAAAATACAATACACAATGGTGCCGTGTATGCTTACAGATATATCGACCTCGTCGGCGATTTTATCGATGAGTTAGAGGTAAGTCATTGTGCGAATTAATCGCTATCAAAATCTAAGCCGAGCATGTCCGCTGCCAACCGCACGTCTTCACTTACACCAGCGGCCATGCAACCGACTGCTAATTGAGAGCTTATGGCATAGTTTCACGCTTGCACGGTCCTGCTCGGCGGATACCAAAGCGCGCTGAATGCGCCAGTGGAAGCACGCTGCCGCCCGCCGCGCCAGCAACGCGAACGCGTGTAAGACATCCGGCGCAGAGCGTCGGCAACCTGCCCGGCCTGCGCACCCCGCCCGCCGACGCCCCGCAACCTCCTGCGGATGGTTTCGAGTGACAAGCCCTCGCCCTGCACTTCAAAAGGGATTTCTGCGAGCAGCTTCGCGAGGCGCACGTCCAGCGGAATGAGCCGTTGCCGAGCCGCCTGCGCTGCGGCGCGGGCCTTCTCTTCGCGGGCGTCCTCGTGGCGAGCACGCTCGGCTTCGGCGGATCGTTGCAGGGTTTGGACGTAGGCGGACATGGACATTGTCGAGGGCTCCAAAATTGAAGTTGCGGTGATTTCACATTATTTTAGTGTGAATTGTCAAGCCTGTCGCCGCTCTGTGGGCCTACGCAACCATTCAACGCGTTATTTCTAAACCCCGGTTTCGAGCCCCTTTTTCCTCTGGGAACCTTCTTCCGCGCATTTAGGTCGTAGCGGTCGTAGCTCACCTGGTTTTCCGGGCTTTTTCGGTCGTAGCGGCCCTCTGAAATTCTTAAACCCGCTACGACGTGTTTTCCTTTATTTTTCAATGCCGCTACGACCGCTACGACCTATTTGCGTGTTTGGAGGTCTCAAGTGCGAAAAACCTCCCCGCTCAGCCTTAGGAGCCCTCACCAAGAACGGCCGCCGTCAGCACGTAAACGCGGACATTCTGACCTCCGACCTTCCTGACCGACGCGAGGTTCTTTTGGTCTTGGCGGCGAAGCATCCCATTCGCCGCGAGCGTCTTGGCGACGAAGGCCGGGTCCTGACCGTCGCAGAACTCGCTCTTCCACACCTCGGCGGTTATCCACCACTCGCGCTCAGCGCCCTCGCCCTTGCGCCAGCCGAGGCGGCTGTGAACCTTGTCGATGCCTATGTTGCTCTCGACATCCGAGAGCGTCTCGAAGCGGCTCTCGCCATAAAGGGCGATCATGCGGCGGACCTGTTCGACGGCCTGACGCTCCTCATAGGAGCCCGCGCCGCCGCGTTTCGCGAGCCACGCCGCGAACGCCTCCTCGGACGCGCGACGGGCGCTGCCCTTCGTCCATGGCGCGATCCTGAACGTGATCGCCAACTCGCCAGCGACGGCGGCGAGGGCGAAGCGCTTAGCGGCTCGGCCGACCTGTTCCGCGGCACACTTCGGGACCACCTTTTCGATGAACTTGGCCATACGGTCTTTAACGATCGCGGCGAGCTGCGCCTGATCGTGATTGAGCAGCGCGCGAACGAAAGCCGGGCCTGCTGTTCCATACGCTGAGCCGGCGGCTTCCTTGAACGCGTCGGCCAGTTTACCGGCATGGGGCTTACCCGTGGCGTCGATAAAGCCTTCCGCGCTGTCAAACGCGCCGAAGCCGAGCCCTCGATTGGCGGGGACATCCAAGAGCCTGACGGTCTGTCCAGCGCGCACCTTGCGGCCGCGATCTTCTTCGATCTTCGTATCGACCGACACCTCGCTGCTCGACAGGAGCTGCATCCGCCAGCTATTGGCCTTGCGCGCAGAGCCGTCGCGATTGGCGCGCCCCTTCCCCACGCCGTTGGCCAGCCGATAGATGGACGGACCGACTTCGCGCGCTTCTGCAACGCCAAGCTCATCTAGAATGAGGCAGGTGTCGCTCGCGCTCGCGGCCGCGCCCTCAAGGCCGTTTGACGTGGAACTCCACGAACGGATGAAGCCATTCTTATCGGAGCCTTTGCCCCAAACGCTCGCGCCGGCACACAGCAGAGACGACTTGCCGATGGAGGTCTGTCCGAGAAAGTTGAACCCGCCGCTCTCGGCGTTGACAAGCTCGGCAAGCGGTCCGCTGAGCGCGATGCTAATGGCGAAGCGCGCAAAAGCGTGGTCTGCCGACAACGCGCCGACGCCAGCCTGCCAGTCCTTCAGCGCGCCCTTCGCGTCGTAGGGGCCATGCGCGACGCTGTTGAGGATCACGCGTTCGTCGAGGCCAGACGAAGCGATCGTCTCACTCGGCAGCACGAAAGCGAAGCTTTTGTCGATCTTGTGCCAGCCCGTTCGTTCGACGTGAGTGACGCGCGTGGGAACCTTCACGCTCGAAAGATACTCGGTAATATCGCGCTGATGCGCACGGCTGATGCTCAGACCCTCGCTGGCGAGCTTTGCGCAAAGAGCGGCCTGATCGCCGTGGAGCTCCGCATCGGTGACATGCGCGTCATGCACCCGACCATCGGCGTCGCGAAAGCGAATGAGCTTACCCCACTCGCGTCCGTTCGGATCGCGGCAAACGCCGAGCACCTCGAAAGGATGGCTCACCTTCACGGTTTCGACACGCGGGTTATTGCCGCCGCCCTTGACCTCTTGTTTAGTAAGGCCGTTCTGTTCGTCCATGACGAAGCGACCGAACGAAATGAACGTTTCGGCTTTCAGCACGTTGGCAATCGAGCCGTCTTCGATAGCTGCCACCATCTCTTCACGCGTCATCATCTTAGTCATTTTCCACCCCCCGCTCATGATATTCCGGCGACCGATCCCATTGACGCGGCGCGCGCCAACCGTTCTCTTCGGCCCGATGGCGAAGCGAGCCGAGCGTGATCTTCTTGCCGGAGTAGTTGCTACCGAAGCTCCCCCAGCGCGCCTCGAAATCCGTTTCCGCCGCCTTGTCGGGACAGCGGTTAGAGAATTTCTTCCACAGCGCGAGGCCAACAGCGCCATCGTCGAAGTCGTGAAGCGCGAACCCAACATCTCGCCAATGGCGATAGTCGCTCACATAGCTGTCAGGCAGCGCGTCGAGCATGGACATGATGATGACAATATTCGTCGGATTGACAGGCAGGCGCTTAAAGAGGTTCGTGTTTTCGCCAAGCGCGAGATCGTTATGCGAGAGCTCGCCAAGCGGCGTGCGGCGCGGCTTCGACGACAAGCCATCGGCTTTCGCAGCTTCCGCTTCGATAAATTCGAGCAAGCCTTCCGGCAGTGTCGCCGGCTTCACGCCGGACACGACCTCATACCGGCCGCCGCTCTTATGCAAAGACGGCGGGAGCACGCAAAAGCCGCGATCACCCTTCACGTCGAGTTTGATCGAAGTGTTCGCGCGCGTCGTGACGTGAAAGCCCGGATGGCGAAAGTAGCGATGCAGACCGCGCCCGCTGCCGCTATGCACAGTGAAAGTCTCCGGCAGAGCGCCATGCCCCTCTTCAAAAGAGGCAAGGACGGCTTCGCCTTCAGGCCCGTCGCTTTCGACTACTACGATGCTGCTGATAGCGCCGGTAATGAAGCCGACGCCACCCGAAAACTTCGCGTGCCAATCCTTCAGTTCGTCGTCAGTGACGCGGCGCTCTTGAAGGTCCGTCCATTTGACCGCAGGGCACTTTTTTTCGGGGCTTCGCGGAACGACATTGAAGCCGCGCTTGTGGAATTCTCGCGCCCAGCGATAACAACGATCAGCCTCGCGAAAGGCTTCGTCGTCATCGTCGTCGAAGCCCTCGACAATGAGAGCGCGGAAGGCTCTCACGGCGACACCTCAGCGACTAACCGAATGATGTCATCGCAAGCGTGCTGAGCCTGCGGCGAGATGGTGCAAGAGGCGCTCACACCGCCTTGCACGCGCTTCAGAATTTTTCTGACGGACGGTGAGGAAGCCGTAATTTTCTTGCGCTTTTCCAGCAGTTCCGCGAGGGCCTCAATCTCTTTCGCATATCGCTCAACCAGCGCCGCCGCCTCGCGGACGGTCTTGATCCAAAGGCTTTCAGGATCAACGAACAGCAGTTCCGCAGCACGCTCGACACAAATCCGCGCCCCGACCAGCTCCGCAATAGACGACGCCAGCGAGCCGGACTGCGACAGAAGCTCTTCGGCGATCGGACCTGCGAGCGTGGCGCGAGCTTCAGCCAGAAAATGCGGAGCATCGACATAGCTCCCAAAATCGCGCGCACGCTGCGCCAGACCGCACCACTCGTGGCCGTTAGAGCCACCGTTAATTTTTGCGGACCACGCAATAAGATTTTCGGCTTCAAAGGCGACGAGATGACCACACTCGTGAATGGCAGCGTCATCGAGGCTCGCAGAACGTGGCGGGCGCGTGAAAAGAAAGCGATTAAGCCGGTCGATCGACACAAAACGATCGACACTCGCATTATTGCCGTAAGCAACCTGCGCGTCGTGAGAGATGAGCCTCATCCGGTTTCGCGTTGCGGCGCACGGCGTGCCGCCAAAGGACGAGTGCGGTTGCGCCGCTTTCGGGCGAGTGCTATTCGTCATGATGTCCAACCACCTTGAATTGTTCAACCCGGTCGGCGATTGGCGTCACCGACCGGGTAGTTTCGTTTTCAGGGGAAGAGTTAGGCCGCCGCTTCGGCGCTGGCGTGCCTCTTGTCGGCGATATAGGCGTCGGCCGCATTGAGGTCGAACAGCGTCACACCGGGCGACATCTTGATCGGCTTCGGGAACAGCGGATCGTCGCCGACGCGACGCCACGCGGTCGCAGGCGAGATACCCAGGTAAACGCACAGGGCGCGCATCCGCGCGTAGCGGCGCACCGGTGTAGAGGTTTGTGACCCTTTGATTTTCATTTTTTGACCTCGCTGATACTGAGCGAGGTCAAAGTAGACACGGTGGAATTTTTTCAGCTATTTGGCCCGACAATTTTTCGCATGGCGACGATGCGCTTCCACAAAGCGCGGCGTCCAACTCCAAGGCTCTTATTTTGACTTACCATGCGTCGAACGACAGCCGAAGGCGATAGGCGCAAATTCAAAATGAGCGACGTGTTCTCTTCCGCGACGCGCTCTAATTTTTTCAGTGCGTCTTGTTTTCTTCTCTTATTCGCATTGTTGCGGTCCTCGCGATACGCGTTGCACACGCCCTCGCTTACCCGCTGCCGGCGATATTCTTCGCGGTAAGCTTTAATTTGATCAACCGCTTTTTGAGTGATGTTCGGCCTCACGCTGAGGGCGTCGAGAGCTGCATTGATGGATGCAACAGCGTCTCTCATCCAATCGAAAGGGGCCGGGTTCCGTGGCCGTCCCACCTTGCACTTCAATTTCATGCGCGCCCCCTCAGTGCAATGACGTTTGGCGACGAGCCGGCGTCATCCACATGCTGCGCCCATGCCTCCATGAGCGCGCGTCGCTTTTCGAGAGCATCCCCGCGCCGGTAGGCTTGCTCTGCCTTGTCGCCAATCACATGTGCCAATGCAGCTTCCGCGACTTCGCGCGGAAAATGCGTCTCGTTCCCCGCCCAGTCACGAAAGGCGCTGCGGAAACCGTGAACCGTGACGTCGTCTTGCTTCATTCTGCGCAAGACCATTTCCATAGCCATCGACGAAAGCGGCTTGTCGGCACATTGACCCGGAAACACGAACTCGCCAACGTTCGCCTCGGCGAGCTTCTTTAGGACGGCAACGGCGCGGCCGGATAGCGGGACGCGATGCTCCCGCGCCGCCTTCATGCGCGACGCAGGGACGGTCCAGACCCTCGCCCCCATCTCGATCTCAGCCCAGCGCGCGCCAAGAACCTCGCCCGAGCGCGCTGCGGTCAGGATGGTGAACTCCAAGGCAATCGCCGCGATGGCTTCGCTTCCCCGCAATTTGACGACGAATGCCGGCACATCGGCGTAAGACATCGCCGGGTGGTGGCCGCGAGAGAGTTGCTGGCGCTTCGGCAAGAGCTTGTCGAGATGGCCGCGCCAGCGGGCCGGGTTGGCGTCGTTTTGCGGAATATGACCCTTAGCGCGCGCGGCGTCTAACACGACTTCGATCCGCCCTCGCAGGCGCGCGGCGGTTTCCGGCTTTCTGTTCCAGATCGGTTGAAGGACCGAAAGGACCGCCTCTGTGTCGATTTGCTCAACGGGCCGGTTTCGCAACGGCGCGGCATATTTTGTTAGGGTCATTCGCCATTGCGCGCCGTGTTTCTCATTACGCCATTCCGCGCTCTTGGCCTCTATGAACGCGTCGGCGACGTTCCCGAAGGTCGGCTTGCCTGCTTGCTCACGCCGTGCCGCTTCTCGCGCCGCAATCGGGTCGCGCCCCGCTCGAACAAGGCGTTCAGCTTCGTCTCGGGCCTTACGCGCCTCCGCGAGCGAAACAGCCGGAAAGCCGCCGATCCCCATTTCGCGCCGCTTGCCACTCCAATTGAAGAGGTAGAGCCAACGGCGTCGCATCGTCGCGCCCTCGCCGTCGATGACGAGATACAGCGACCCGCCATCAGAGTGACGCCCGGGCTGCAAAGAGAGTGCTGCCACCCCTCTTGTCGTCAGTTTGTTTCGCGCTCGCGCCATCGGCTCCGCCTAACTTCCGGCCCCACTTCCGGCCCCACTTTAGAATTGAGATCGGATGATGCGTCGGGAGATGGCTTGCGTCAATACCATTAAATATCTGCATGTTATTGGATGATTGAGACGGTGAGAGATGCGGAGAGACGGGTTTTCGGCGGACACCTCTTCCGCCAATTGAACCCGCCGCGAGCATGAATTGGAGACGGATATGACGCGTTTTCTTGCAACTTTTGCTGTCTCCGCGAGCCTCCTTCTCGCGGCCGGAGTCGTCCATGCGCAGACGCCCGAACCTGCCACTCCGGCCCCGGCCGCAGCGACGCCAGTCGCGCCGCCGGCCCCGGACTGCGCCGCTCAGGCGACCGACAAGAAGCTCGCCGGCGCCGCATTGACCAGCTTCATGAAAAAATGCGAGCGCGACGCCGTCGCGAAGGGGTGCGAGGTCCAGGCGGCCGATAAGAAATTGAAGGGCGCCGCGAAGGCCAGCTTCACGAAGAAATGCGTGAAGGATGCAGCCGTCGCTCCAGCCGGCCAGTGAGCCTGGGCGGCGCGCCGCGCGGCTGGCGATGAGGACGACGACCAGACCCGCTCACGTCACAATCCCGCCCTCAGGCCGGGTGAAAGTCCTTCGTGGAATCACAGCTTGCGCCCCGCATTGTGGCGACGCGCCGCGAGAGGAAAAGAATAAGATGTTCGAGATTGGAACGGCTCGCGCCGCCTTTGTCTGCAGCCTGCTGCTCCCAGCGTTCCTCGCGCAGCCGGTTTCCGCGCAGCAGCAGAATTACCGCCAATATCGCGAAAGCCTGCAGCAGGAGGGCTGGAAGCCCGTTACGAGCTACGGTCTGAAGACGGCTTCGGGAAAACCGCTCTACCAGTTTCCCGAGCTCGTCTGCGGCCCGGAGCTTTGCCTTGCAAAATGGCGCGACAGGCAGGGCGCGGAAAAGTCGCTTTCGGTCCTGCGCGGCAAGACGGCGGACGATTATCAACTCGTCTCCCAGTAAATTCGAAGTTCTGATGCGCGTCGTTGCAGCGATTCTTTTTTCCGCCGCCCTTGCCGCGCTTAGCGTCTCTCCGGCGAACGCGCGGCGCGGCGCGCGCGGCGCCCCGCATGCGGCGCTCTCTGGAGAGCCTGCGGCCCCGCCGGGCGTGAAGGCGCGCGCGGACGAGAAGAACATTTCGACCGAGAAGGGCGGGCCGTGGGGCGGGTTCTACGGCGGCTTGAATTCCGGCAGGGCGTGGAGCGACGAGGCGCGCTGACTTTCGCCGCGTTACGCCCGTCGCGCGTTCTGAATCCGCAGAATCAGGCCGAAATCGACGCCCATGCCGCCTGAAGCTTCGAGCGAGGCGCCGTAAAGTATTGCGTTGGCGTTCGACGCGCCGGTCTCGATTGCTCCGGCGTTCTTCAGATCGTACATCGCCGCAAAGCGCGCAATGAAAGCGTCGAGCTTCCTGGGGTCGGCGAAGTCCTTGATGTCGAGCTTCGCCTTGAGAAGGCGCGCCTGCGTGTCCACCGGTTGGGCGGAGGTTCTGGGTGAAATGTCGAGCCCCGTCTGCACGACCTCCAGCAGCTTCTTATCGGCGAGAACGCCGTAAATCGTCGTGAGCTTCGGAGCCTTCTCGCGAAAATAGAGCGCGAGTTCGACGGCGCGGTTTTGCTTTCCCTGCTGGCTCTGCATCGCCTGCTCGACATAGCGGGCCTTCACATCCGCCGTGAGCGCCGCCGAGGGAACGGCTGCGCCCTTGCCCGCGAAGTCGAAAGCCTTGACGAATGCGAGGATATTGGGGTCGCGCAGCGTATTGGCGAGCGCTTTCGGATCAACGGCGCCCTGCTCCAGCGCCTTGCGCATCAGGCCGAGCGCAAATGTCTTGTCGCCGAGCCCGAAGGCCTTCATGGCGTAACTGAACAACCGCCTGTCCTTCAACAGCGCGTCGATCGATGTCGCCTTGCCGATGTTGGCTTCGAAATATTTCGTCTCCCCGGCCACGTCCGGCGCTTTCGCCGCGACCGCGCGCCATCGGCCAAGGTCGTTGGCGACCATAAGATAGGAGTTCAACGTGGTCATCGCGCAGGCCTGCTGCGGGGCGCAGAACGCTGCGCCGCCTCAACCGAAATAATACATCAGCCTTGCCGCGATCTGACATCCGTTTCGCGTCGACATTAATGCGCTATTTCTTGCAGGGCGTCGCCGCAGTGATGGCGAGTTCCTTCATCTCCCCCTTGAGAACGAAATCGCCGTAATCGAGCTTCAGGGCGCGCGAGACGCCATTCTCGTAAAGATCGAAGGAGAGCACATAGATCGGCTGGCCGTCGCGCTTGCCGGGCTCGAAATAGGAAACCGCCGTGGGCCAGCGCGCCATCCCCTTGAGCGCGTCGAGTTGCGCCGCCTTCTCGGGCGCCGGGGCTGGCGAGGCCTTGCCGATCACCGTCAGCGTGTCGAAGGCCTTGCCGCCGTCTCCGGTGCCGTCATAAACGCGCGCCTCGATGAGCGTTTCGCCCGCGCGGGCCGCCTCGACGACCTTGCGCAAATGCTCGGTCGGGAAAAGCGCGGGCCCGCGAATGTCGAGATGCGCGCGCTTGGGGCGCGCGATGTCGACGGCGAGCTTGGCCTCCACACCCTTTTGCGCCTTGCCGTCGACGGACTCGGCGAGGGTGTTATCGATTCGGGTTTCGACATTGAAACGATAGTTGGACGCGTCGAGCGCCTCATATGTCGCCGAACGCATGTCCGAGAGCTTGCTCGAGCCTTCCGGCGGCTGCATTTCCGTGATCTGGCGAAAATTCTGCACATAGCCGTCGCAGGAGACGGAAAAGTCGAAGGCGATTCGGCCGCGCGCCTGCGCGGGAGCCTTGGCGCCAGAGCCTCTGTCCAGCGACAATTCGTAGACGGCGCGGTGGCTTGCGAAGGGCATCGGGGCCTCGGCATGCGCAGCCGTGATCGACAAAGGCGCAGCGGCGAGAGCGGCGGCGGCGAGCGCGCGGGGCAAGATCATCAGGCCTCTTCTTTTGCGGAAGACGAGCGCGCCGCCATTGCGTCGCACGGTGGACGAAATTAGGGTCAGCCATGCTGGGGAGCAAATGTTTTCTCTAAAAAGGGAGGGAGGGTCATGGCCGCTTCAGAAGGCGCCGCGCCGCTCGAGCGTCTTGCCGCCCTGGGGCTCGTCCTGCCGCCAGCTGCTGCGCCCGTCGCCAATTACGTTCCATTTGCGCGGACCGGAAATCTGCTGTTCGTCTCGGGACAACTGCCGATGGGCGCCGGCGGCGTCGATCCATCGCACAAGGGCAAGCTCGGCGCCGGCGTTTCTCTCGAGGACGGCCAGGCCGCGGCGCGCCAGGCGGCGCTCAACGTGCTGGCGCAAGCTAACGCCGCTGTCGGCGGCCTTGCGAAGCTGAAGGCCGTCCGCATCGGCGGCTATGTCAACAGCGCGCCGAACTTCGGCCAGTTGCCGCAGGTCGTCAACGGCGCCTCGGATCTCTTCGCCGCTGTGCTGGGCGAAAACGGCCGACATGCGCGCTTCGCTGTCGGGGTCGCGCAACTCCCGCTCGACGCGGCGGTGGAAGTCGAAGGGATATTCGAAATCCTGCCATGACCAGCCGCGATCTCGCCTCGATGACGGCGCAGCCGATCGCGCATCGCGGTCTGCATGACGAACCGCGCGGCCTTATCGAGAACTCGATCGGCGCGGCGATGGCGGCGATCGCCGCGGGCTACGCGATCGAATGCGACGTTCAGGCCACGAAGGACGGCGATCTGGTCGTCTTCCACGACGACGCGCTGGATCGGCTCACTGTGCAGGCCGGCAGGGTTGGCGCGCGCACGGCGCGTGAGCTCGCGGCGATAAAGCTCAGGGGCTCGCACGAAACGATCCCGACCTTCGCGGAGTTTCTAGCAGCCATTGGCGGGCGCGCGCCGCTCGTCGTCGAAATCAAAAGCGACTTCGACGGCGCCGTGGCGGCTGCGCGACGCACGGCCGAGTTGCTCTCGCGCTACGACGGCCCCGTCGTTATCGAGAGCTTCGACCCCGACCCGATCGTTTTCCTTCGCAAGAATGGCGCGGCGCTCGGCGTCGCGCATATTCCGCTGGGCATCGTGAGCGAAGCGGCCTATGGCGCGAGCGACTGGCCGATGTTGTCGCAACAGCAGCGGCTGGAAATGACCCATTTCCTGCACTATCCGCGCACACGGCCGGATTTCGTCTCGTGGAATGTCGCGGACCTTCCGCACGCGATCCCCTTTCTCGCGCGGGAAGGCTTGCGCATCCCCGTGACCGTATGGACCGTGCGTTCACGCGAACAAGCCGCCACAGCCTTGAAATGGGCGGATCAGATTGTCTTTGAAGGCTTTGCGCCTTCGTTCTGAGGCCGGCGTGATCAGGCGGCCACCATGCCGTTCACCGGCGCCGCAAGACCCCGGACATTCTTCAGCTCGACGCGGATTTTGTTGTCCGCAGCGGCTTTCAGAAAGTCCTCGAACGTCTCCATGATGTCCTGATCGATGAAGGTCGCGCGCGTGCCGTCGATGACGAGGAAGCTTTCCTCCTCGATGTCCGCGAGCATGCTGCGGAGGGGCGCCTTATTGAGGAAGGAGACATCTTTTTGCAGGCGCAGGAGATAATTGCTGCCGTCGCGGGTGAGCGAGAAGGCCGAGTGGTAGTTCGCACGCAGCACGAAGAAAAGGCCGACCGCCATCCCCACAGCCATGCCTTTCAGCAGGTCGGTCATGAGGATCGCCGCGATAGTCACCGCAAAGGGCGCGAACTGGTTGAAGCCTTTCGCATATTGATCGATCACCAGCTTCGGCTTCGCAAGCTTGTAGCCCGTGAGAAGAAGCACGGCGGCGAGGCAGGCGAGCGGTATCATGTTGAGCACGGCCGACAGGAACATCACGGCCAGCAGCAAGAGCGCGCCATGCACGATGCAGGCGACCTTGGTGTGCGCGCCGGCGTCGATATTCGCGGAGCTTCGAACGATGACCGCCGTGATGGGCAGACCGCCGATCATGCCGCTGATGAAATTGCCGAGACCCTGCGCTTTCAGTTCCTGATTCGTGGGCGCCGTGCGCTTGAGCGGATCGAGCTTGTCCACGGCCTCGAGGCTGAGGAGCGTTTCGAGGCTGCCGACGAGCGCGAGCGTCGCGGCGGCGACGTATATATGAATATCGGTCAGCTTCGTCAGATCGGGAAAGCGAAATTCGCCGAGAAACTGCATCGGCCCCGAAATCGCTGGGAGAGTGACGAGATGCTGGGGCGCGATCGCCAGCGAGGGCGCGACGGCTTGAGCGATCGCGTTGAAGACGACGCCGAAGACCACCGCGACGAGCGGGCCGGGGACAACGGAAAGGTAGCGATTGCCCTTTATCCTCTTCGAATCCCAGGAAAGCAGAATGGCGATCGAGACGAGCGAGACAAGGGTCGCGCCCGGGGAGATGGAGTCCAGCGACGACCAGACGAAGGAAAAGGTCGTGTGGCTGTCGTCCTCGAGGAAGGAAAGATCGCTGTCCGCGTCCGCGTCATAGCCGACCGCGTGAGGCAGTTGCTTCATGATGAGAATGAGGCCGATCGCCGCCAGCATGCCCTTGATGACCGCCGACGGGAAATAGGCGCCGATCACTCCGGCGCGCGCAAAGCCCATCGCCAACTGTATGAGCCCGGAAAGCGCCACGGCGAGCAGCATTCCGTCCAGGCCCAGTTTTTCCACCGCGCCGGCGACAATCACGGTCAGACCGGCCGCGGGGCCGGAGACGCTGAGTTGCGAGCCGCTGACGATCGAGACGACAAGTCCCCCGACGACGCCCGCGATGACGCCGGAAAAAGGCGGCGCGCCCGAGGCGACGGCGATGCCGAGGCACAATGGCAACGCCACGAGAAAAACGACGATTCCCGCCGGAACGTCGTGGTCGAGATGGCGCATATAATAGTCTAGATGCTTGCGCAGCACTGCGCTTTCTCCCTTGCGAAAGGATCAGCCGGCTCGGGCGTCATTCCCATTCGTAGATGCGGTCTATCTTGCTATCCGGCCCAATTGTGACAAGCTGTTTAAGCAGGCCGTCGTCGAGCGCATATACCCATCCGTGAACCATCGGGCGCTGCTCGGATTTCCAGGCGTTTTGCACAATCGACGTGTACGCCAGATGATTTGCCTGTTCGATCACGTTGAGTTCCACAAGCCGGTTCGCCTTGTCGTCGAAGGAGTCGATCGCGTCCAACTCCTCGCGATGCAGCCGGTAAACGTCCTTGACATGCATCAGCCATTTGTTGAGCAACGTGAAATCCGAGCGCTGATGCGAAAGCGCGGCCTTCACGCCGCCGCAGTTGTAATGCCCGCAAACGATGATGTGCCGCACCTTCAGAACCTGGACGGCGTATTGCACGACGCTCAGACAGTTGAAGTCGGTGGCGATAACCTGGTTGGCGATGTTGCGATGCGCAAAGATGAGCCCCGGCTCGGCGTTCACGATGATGTCGGCGGGCACGCGGCTGTCGGCGCAGCCGATCCATAGAAACTCCGGCTGCTGACCGCGCGCCAGCCGCTCGAAATAGTCGGGCTCCCTGTGTTTGACCTCTTCCGCCCAGGCCTTGTTTTCGAGCAGAAGCTTTTCATGGGACCGCATTTCCAGCCAGCCTGTCTTTCTCCGTGATTCACGGACGGCAATAATTGGGTCAGTGTAGTCAGCCGTTATCCGCCGCACAAGGCAGCCAGGATCAATGCTTTAGGTCCACATCGTATTTGTTTTGTGACGCCAGAGCCGTAAAGCTTCCCAGGATTGTCAAATTGTCCTCGACGCATCGGCTTGACGCCGGGCGCTCCAAGCGTCTTTCGACCGGCGCCTTCACCGCTGATCGCGCGCGCGTGCGCTCAAGCCTCGGTGAGTTCGCGCCAGACCTGCGGGAGCGTCGGGGTGATGTCGTCGGCGATGAGGCCTGGGCCGAAAAGCTCCGCCGCGCGCGCGTGCATCCAGGCCGCGCATGAGGCGGCGAGGAATGCGTCCATGCGCTGCGCCAGAAGGCCCGCGACGATCCCGGTCAGCACGTCGCCCGATCCGGCCGTCGCGAGCCAGGGGCTCGCATAGGTGATGATCGAGGCGCGTCCGTCGGGCGCCGCGATCACCGTGTCCGGGCCCTTGTAGAGCACGACGGCGCCGCTCACGCGCGCCGCGTCCCGCGCCTTGTCGAGCTTCGAGCGCAGCGCGCGGTCGCCGTCGCATTCGGCGAAGAGCCGCGCGAATTCCCCCGCATGGGGCGTCATGACGACCGGACCCGGGGCGCCGCGAGTCGCGCGCCACAGACGGAACGGGTCGCTCTCGAAACTCGTCAGCGCGTCGGCGTCGAGCACGGCGGCGCGGCGGTAGGCCTGAGGCGTGAGCGCGACCTCCACCTGCTGGCAGCTTTCCTCGGAGACGCCCAGCCCCGGACCGAGCGCAACCGCATTCTTGCGCTCGTCCGCCAGCACGACGGCGAGTCCCGTTGCGCCATCCGCAGGACGGACCATGACCGAAGTGAGCGCGCTGGCGTTCACGGGGAGCGCGTCGCTGGGGCTCGCGAGCGTCACGAGCCCCGCGCCCGCCCGCAGCGCCGCCGCCGCCGACAGCCGCGCCGCGCCGGTGAAGGAGGCGCCCCCGGAGACGACGAGCGCGTGGCCGCGGGAATATTTGTGCCCATCCACCTTTGGCTTGGGAAGCGCAGGCAGCCACAGTTCCGGGGCGTTGGCGAAGGCCTTGACGCCCATCGACTCCAGCGTCGAGGACCGGATGCCGATATGGGCGCAGGTGAGCTTGCCGCAGCGCGTGCGGCCGGGAAGGAGCAGATGGCCTGTCTTCACGCGAAAGAAGGTGATCGTCTCGTCGGCCTCGACCGCCGCGCCCCGAATCGCGCCCGTCGTCCCGTCGACGCCGCTCGGAATATCGACCGCGACCACGCTCTGCTTCGTCTCGCGACGCCACTGGTTCAGCCGGTTGACGAGCGCCTGGGCCGCCGGATCGAGATCGCGCGCGAGGCCGGTCCCAAACAGCGCGTCGATCACGAGGTCGACGCCGTGGAAGTCGCACTCATGCGCGGGAATCAGCGTTCCCGTCCAGCCAGCGGCGGCCCTTGCGGCGTCCCCGCGCAGGCGATCCGGCGGAACAAGAGAGGCGACGCGCACCTTGTAGCGCTGGGCGCGCAGCAGCCGCGCGGCCACATAGCCGTCCCCGCCATTGTTGCCCGGCCCGCACAGAACGACGACACGGCGGCCGCTGGTGCGTTGCAGGATCCGGGTCGTCACGCGCGCGATGGCCACTCCCGCGCTCTCCATCAAATCCATGCTCGGCACGCCGCTCTCGATCGTCATGCGATCGGCGCGCGCCATTTGTTCTGTTGTGAGGAGTTCGAGCGGAAAGGGGCTGAGCGGCATGGCGTCGTGATGGTGACCGATGGCGCGGACCGACGCAATGCCCGGCGCCCAGTGAATGGCGCTTAAGCTCGTTTATTTGGCGCCGCATTCCGCCGCGCTATTCTTTCCGCTATGCATCATTGATGCTGACCGCAATCCTCCTCGCCTATGACGAGCCCGCCCAGCCGCTGCGGCGTGACGCCATCGCGCGCAGCCTCGCCTCCCTCGTGGACGCCTGCGTGCAGGGGCTTGTCGCCGACGCGGTTCTGGCGGGGGCGCCGGACAGGGGACTCGATCAGATCGCCGACGAAGCCGGCTGCGCGCTGGTGGAGACCGCGAAGGCCCCGGACGGGCTGACGAAAGCCCTTTCCATCGCGCGCCATGACGACGTGTTCCTGCTGCTTGCGGGACATGCCGTGGAGCGCGGTTTCACCGACGAGGTCAACGACGCTTTCGCCTATGGCGCAAGGGATCAGGCGTTGATCCTGCGGCGTGCGCCCGATTCCTTTCTCACGCGCCTCGCCCCGCGGTTCGCGACGGTCGTCGGCGTCGTCGCGCGAAAGGCGGCTTTGCGCGAGGCCGGCGGCGCCGACCTCAACCGCATCGCGAGAGCGCTGCGCGGCGCGGAGCTCAATAGCGCCGCGCGCCGCACATTCTAGCCGCCACCGTTACCGGTTGAAGGTGTTGCAGTCGTCGACCCGGCCGTTCTTGAGGCCGCGCAGCAGCCATTCGGTGCGCTGCGCCGAGGAGCCGTGCGTGAAGCTGTCCGGCACGACGCGGCCGCCCTGAGCCCGCTGCAACCGGTCGTCGCCGATCGCCTGGGCGGAGGCGACCGCCTTTTCGATGTCCCCTTCCTCCAGAAACCTGTTGCGGGCATTGCCATTATGCGCCCAGACGCCCGCAAGGCAGTCCGCCATCAGCTCCACGCGCACGGAAAGGCCGTTCGCCTCCGCGCGGCTGCTGGCGCGGGCCTGCGCGCGCTGCACCTTGGGCAGGATGCCGAGCAGATTCTCAATGTGGTGGCCCATCTCGTGGGAGATGACATAGGCATAGGCGAAATCGCCGCCGCCGCCGAAGCGCTGCTTCATGTCGCGGAAGAAGGAGGTGTCGAGATAGATTTTCTGGTCGATGGGGCAATAGAACGGCCCCATGGCCGACTGCGCCGTGCCGCAGCGCGAATTGGTGACCCCGTCGAAGAGGACAAGGCGCGGCGCCTTGAACTGGATGCCCGCCTGCTGGGGCAGCACCTGCGACCAGACCTCCTCATTGGAGCCGAGCACCTTGGAGACGAACAGGCCCATCTGATCCGTAGGCTGAGACGCCTCGCGCTGCGGCCGCTCCTGCTGGACGACCTGCCCGCCGCCGCCGCGCATCTTGCCGAGCATTTCCGCGCCGCCGATCAACAGCGCGGGATTGATGCCCAGCGCCCAGCCGATGACGCCGAGAACCACCATGGTGCCAAGGCCGACGCCGCCCCCGCCGATCGACGGGCCGCCGCCGAACATGCCGCCGCCGCCCTCTTCGCCGCGGCGGTCCTCGACGTTCTGAGATGTCTGTAGATCTTCCCACTTCATTTTTCTGGCTCGCTTCGCCGGGCCCCGCGCGGGCCAACCTCGCCTATTTAATGGACGGCGTCCCCACTGTGTAGAGCTTTGTGGCCGGGAGCCGTTATGGCGCCCCCCACTCCTGCGGCCACTCCGGCCGCAGCCGGCCCCCAAGGCGCACCGGCGCGATCATCGCGGCGAGGCCGTCGCGGCCGACCTCCACCGCCACGCCGCAGAGCGTCGCCTCGCCATTTGCCGGCTCGTAGCGGGCGCCCGGCGTCTTGCGGATGAAGCGGCGCAGCGGCTCCTCCTTCTCCATGCCGATGACCGAATCATAGTCCCCGGTCATGCCGGCGTCGGTCTGATAGGCCGTGCCGCCGGGCAAAATCTGCGCATCGGCGGTGGGGACATGGGTGTGAGTGCCGACGACGAGCGAGGCGCGGCCATCGACGAAATGGCCCATCGCCATCTTTTCGCTGGACGTTTCGGCGTGCATGTCGACGAGGATGGCGTCGCAGCCGACACCGAGCGGGCAAGCGCCCAGCTCGCGCTCGATCGCGGCGAAGGGATCGTCGATCGCGTCCATGAAGACGCGTCCCATCGGGTTGACCACGAGCACCTGCTGGCCGCGCGCGGCTGCGAAAAGGTTCGCCCCCCGGCCCGGCGTGCCCTGCGGATAATTGACCGGCCGCAGGAGGCGCGGCTGGCGCTCGATGAAAACGAGGGCTTCCCGCTGGTCGAAAGCGTGGTTTCCCAGCGTCACGCAGTCGACGCCCGCGGCGACCATCTCCTCGCAGATCGCCTCGGTGATGCCGAAGCCCCCCGCGGCGTTCTCGCCATTACAGACCACGAAATCGAGCGCCCATTTTTCGCGCAGCCGCGGGACATAGCGCGTCACCGCAGAACGGCCCGAGCGGCCGAGCACGTCGCCAATGAAGAGGATGCGCAGGGGATTGGCGGGTTTCGGGGCGTTGGACATGGCCTTCCATAACCCGCGCAGCGGGGGAGATCAAAATCCGCGCGGGGAAATCCCGATTGCGGAAACGCCCCGCCTTTCATAGGTGAAGGCGTCTGATGTAACATATCCGTGAAACGAGCCCCCGAGAGATGCACGACGCCGCCGCACGCCCCGACGCCCAGACGCAGACGCATGCGCCGGCGCGGCCTTATGTCGTCTTCGAGGACGGGCGCGAGGGCGGCCGGGCGCTGCTCTTCGACGAACCTGAAGAGATCATCGTCGCCCGCGAGGCGAGCGAGGTCTCCGACGCCTTCGCCCGCATGGAGGCGGCGACGGCGCGCGGACTCCATCTCGCGGGCTACGCCAGCTATGAACTCGGCTATGCGCTGGAGCCGAAATTCTGGGCCCAGACCACGCCGCGCTCGCGCACGCCGCTGCTGCTCTTTGGCGCCTTCAAGGCTCCCAAGCCCTGGACGCTGCCCCCCGCAGACAGTCCCGCGCCCTATATTCCGCTCACCCCCGCCTGGACCGAGGCGGAATACGCCGAGCGCTTCCGGGCGTGCCGCGACTATATTTTCGCGGGAGACGTCTATCAGATCAACCTTACCTTCCCGCTCTATGGGCGCTACGAGGGCGACCCGCTCGCCCTCTATCGCGGCCTGCGCAAGCGCCAGCCGGTGGCCTATGGCGGGGTCGTGGCGCTCGGCGAGGAGACGGTCGTCTCGCTCTCGCCGGAGGTTTTCTTCGAGGCGCAATTCAGGACCGGCGGGGAACGCCATATCCGCGCCCGGCCGATGAAGGGCACCGCGCAGCGCGGCTTCATGCCGACAGAGGATATGGCGCGCGCGCAATATCTCGTCGAGGACGAGAAATCCCGCGCCGAAAACCTGATGATCGTCGACCTCCTGCGCAACGACCTCTCACGGCTTGCTGAAGTCGGCTCGGTGAAGGTCACCGACCTCTTCACCATCCAGACCTATCCGACGCTCCATCAGATGACCTCGGGCATCGAGGCCAGACTGCGGGGGGACGTGCGGCTCGCCGACGTCTTCGCCGGGCTGTTTCCCTGCGGTTCCGTCACCGGCGCGCCCAAGATTCGCGCGATGGAGATCATCCGCGATCTCGAATGCGCGGCGCGAGGCGTCTATTGCGGATCGCTCGGCGTCATCGCCCCCAATGGCGACATCCGCTTCAACGTCGCCATCCGCACGCTGACGCTCTTCCCCGACCATGAACTCGTCTGCAATGTCGGCTCGGCCGTCGTCGCCGACTCCCGCGCCGCCCAAGAGTATGAGGAATGTCTGATCAAGGCCCGCTTCCTGACCGGGGCGAAGACTTCGGGCTGATCGAGACGTTGCTGTGGACGCGCGAGGACGGCTTCGCCCTTCTCCCCGAGCATCTCGCGCGCCTCGCCGCCTCCAGCGCGGCCCTCGGTTTCGCTCATGATGAAGAGAAGGTGACGGCGGCATTGCGCGCGAGCGTCTCGCAGCCTGTGGCTCAACGTCTGCGCGCGCGTCTCGTTCTCGCGCGCGACGGCGCCATCGAGACGAGCGCGACGCCCGTCGCGGCCATATCTCCAAAGACGGTCTGGCGGGTTGCGCTCGCCCGGCGCCGCTTCGACTCTCGCGACCCGCTGCTTCGCCACAAGACCACGCGCCGCGCTCTCTATGAGGATGAACTGGCCGAGGCGGCGAGGCGCAAGGGCGCGGACGAAGTTCTCTTCCTTAACGAGCGGGACGAGCTCTGCGAAGGCGCGCGCTGCAACCTTTTCGTGCAGGCGGGCGACACGCTGCTGACGCCGCCGCTGTCCAGCGGACTTCTGCCCGGGACGCTTCGCGCCAGGCTGATCGCCGAAGGCCGTGCGGCCGAAAGGCTATTGCCCCAGGATGCGCTCGCCGCGCCTTTCTTCATGGGCAATTCCGTGCGCGGACTCGTGCGTGCAGGGCTGATCGTTGACGGAGCGTTCACCAAACGATGCGGATGAATTGGGAACGCTAAAGTTTATCCAATTGCATATCGAGGCGATTAACGCGACACGCGACACCTTCCTCGGGATTGATCTGTGGGGCAGCCATGATCGCGTTCATGCAAATGATATTCGCACATCCGATCGCGTCGAGCTGGCTCGCCGCCGTCATGTGGGTCTGGATCGCAACATACGCCGCCACTGGCGGCGCCTGGCGTCGCCGCCGCCGCTTCAAAGCTTCGGACTCTATGTCTGACCTGGCTTGAGCCGGTAGAAGACATGCCGGCCGATCATGTCCATCCGGGTCAACGCGCGCGCCCAGCGCGGTTTCACATAGGTCGCGTGATAATGCGTCGAGCGGCCCACGTCGGTGATGTAGGTGCGCCCATCCATCACCTCATTGGCGATGCGCACCGCCGTCGCCCATGACTCCGGCTCGGTGATGCGCAGCGACTTGCCTTCGCAGGCGAAGGAAAACTGGCATGCCTTGTAGCGATGGCGGTTCTGATAGACGACGCCGCAGATCGACGCCGGATAGAGCCCGCTCTGAACGCGATTGAGCACCACCTGCGCGACGCCCGCCTGTCCGTCTTCTGGCTCGCTGCGCGACTCGAAATAGACGGCCTCCGCGAGACAGCGGCGCTCCGCATCCATCTTGCCATGATCGACCAGCGCGGCGTAATCGGGGCGCCCCGCCTCCGCTTTGTCGACCGGCTTGCCGGGCGCGGCCAGCGCGAGAGTGGCGCGCGGGAAATAGGAGACTTCGATCGGCACGGCGTCGGGCTGCGCCGGAGTCGACGAACCCAGCGACACCGCGCGCGTCACCTGGGGCGTCGCGCCATGCAGCGCGCGCTCGGCGAGCGCCTGATGCTCTCGCGGCGGCTCGGCGGTGGCGGCCGCCGCGCTGGTGCGGGTGCCGGCTTGCGCGGGCGAGGCGGCCGCCGTCGACTTCTGCGTCTGTGTCGTGGATTGCGCCTCGGCCCTCGCTGCTTCCGCCTCGTAAAGCGCGTCGTCGCCCGGCACGGCGCCACGCGGCGCGAGCGGCGCCGACATGCGCGGCGCGCCCTTGCCATTAATCTGGAACGACAGCCGCGCCGGCGCGGCGAGCCCGAGAGTCGAAGGGTTGATGACCCTGGTCTCGAAACCGGGACGCATGGCGACGATGGGATCGCCCTTGTGCGTGCGATCGACCTCCGGAAAATGCTTCACATCGGGCTTGAGTTCGACATGGGGCTCGCGCTCATCGGGGATCGACCGCACCTCGTCAGGGGCGCCGACGACGAGCCGCGCGCTCTGGATCAGCGCTCGGCTCTGCCCGTCAAGGCCCAGTTCGCCGGTGGCGACCTCGCCGAAGGATGCGAACTGAAAGGCGGCAGGGCCGCCGGTGGCGCGGGCCCGCGCGGTCAGGGGCGCAACGTTCCAGTCGCCCGCGGAGTTCTGCCCCGCATCCGCGGTGAAGGATACCAGCGCCCCGACGCCAAGCGCCCAGGGAGCCATGACATTGAAGGCCCAGGGGGCCATGACGCTCAATACCCAACGCGCTCTCGACTGACGACGCATAAGCTTGTCCAGATCCGACACGGCTTTTCCTTCGAGGGCGCACTGCCGCCCTCCCAGGAAAATTTATCCAAAGCCATTATCCCTCCATTAGGCTTGCGGAACTGTTGCGACGCCACCTGCGCTCTCGTACCAGAATGGGCCAGCCTGCACGCAGAGCCGTCATTCCTGCGGCGTGCGGCTAGTCGCCGATCAGATGCAGCGCAATTTCACGACGGTGCGGACGGCGTCGGTGCTCGAAGAGATAGACGCCCTGCCAAATCCCGAGAGCCGGCGCCCCGCCGATGATCGGAATCGAAAGCTGGGTCTGGGTCAGGGCCGAACGGATATGCGCCGGCATGTCGTCGGGGCCTTCCGTGTCGTGAGCGTAAGCGGCCCCCTCCGGCGCCAGTCGTGCAAACACGGCCTCGAGGTCGCGCAGCACCGTCGGATCGGCGTTCTCCTGTATGAGCAGCGAGGCCGAGGTGTGCCGGCAAAAGACGGTGAGCAGACCTTCTCGCATCTGGCCGGCGCGCACGAAATCCGCGAGCGCGGCCGTGAAGTCGTGGAAACCCCGCCCGCCGGTCTCGATCCTGATCAGTCGCGTCGCCTGCCGCATGGCGCAGGATGTGCAAAGCGAGGTCCAAAAGTCCAGTAGAACGCTGTCAGGTTCGCTTGTGTTGAACCTGCGCACAGGCTAAGCGCGGCGGAACGCAGCGAGGGACGATGTCCGACTTGATCGACACAGTGACGACCTTGGCGACCTCCGAGACCGGCAAAACCGCGGGCGCAGTGGCCCTGGGCGCCCTCGCCTGGGCTGAGGCCTCCGCCGTGGTCGGCGCCGCCTATTTCAAGCGCATGATCCCTCTGCGCATGACGGCCATGGTGGGCAACATACTCGGCGTCACGCTCGGGCTGCTGACCGGCAATCTGCCGAACATCGCCAAACACGCCATCAACCTCCCGCTCAATTTCTCGCGCCTGCGGGAGATGCGCCGCCTCATCGACAGCGTGCGCGAGGCCAACTCCGGCGATCTCAACATCGAATGGCTGAAGCCCTTCATGCATCCCGAGAGCGTGCGCGCCTCGGACTACATCTTCCGAAAAGGCGCAGCCGGGAGCGAGGCCTATGTCCTGGTGGAGGGAAAGGTCGAGATCGCGGAGCGCGGAGTCATTCTCGAGCCCGGCGCGATCTTTGGCGAGATGGCGCTTTTCACGAAGTCTGGCAAGCGCACGGCGAGCGCCAAAGCCCTCACCGACGTGAGGCTCCTCACCATCACCTACGAGCAGTTCGAGCAGCTTTATTTCCAGAACCCGGAATTCGGTCTGTATCTCGTCAGGCTCATCGTGCGCCGTTTCGAGATGAACCATCGGGACGAGGAACTGGAGAGTTCCTGACGGCCCTGCCTCGCGGAATTACGCCGTCCCTTCCGCCTGCTTTCCCAGCGCCGCCTGCGCGGCTGCGAGGCGCGCAATCGGCACGCGGAAGGGCGAGCAGGAAACATAGTCGAGCCCGATCTTTTCAAAGAACGCCACGGACGCCGGGTCGCCGCCATGCTCGCCGCAAACGCCGAGCGCAATTTCCGGGCGCGCGGCGCGGGCGCGCTGGCAGCCGATTGAAACGAGTTCGCCGACGCCTTCCTGATCGATCGACACGAAGGGATCGTGCGGCAGAAGCCCCTTCTCGACATAGGCGTTCAGAAACGTGCCCGCGTCGTCGCGCGAGATGCCGAGCGTCGTTTGCGTGAGATCGTTGGTGCCGAAGGAGAAGAAATCCGCCGACGGCGCAATCTCGCCGGCGCGCAAGGCGGCGCGCGGCAGCTCGATCATCGTGCCGATGTGATAGCCGGGGCGAATGCCCGTCTCCTCCTCGACAAGCGCCGCCATGGCGTCGACGCGCGCCTTGACGAGATCCAGCTCGGCGCGGGCGAAGACAAGGGGCGCCATGATTTCGATCTGCGCGGCTTCGCCTGTCGAAATGCCGGCCTCGATCGCGGCCTCGAAAATCGCGCGGGCCTGCATGTCGACGATCTCTGGGAAGACGACCGCGAGGCGCACGCCGCGAAAGCCGAGCATGGGGTTGAACTCGGAAAGCTGCAGCGCGCGGCGGCGCAACTTCACAGGGTCCGCGCCCATCGCGCGCGCCACCGCCGCCATCTCCGTGTCGGTATGCGGCAAAAATTCGTGCAGGGGCGGATCGAGCAGGCGGATCGTGACCGGCAGGCCCGCCATGATCTCGAAGAGATGCTTGAAATCTTCCCGCTGCATCGGCAGGAGCTTGTCGAGCGCGGCGCGGCGGCCTTCCGCGTCGTCTGCGAGAATCATCTCGCGCACGGCGACGATGCGCTCGCCCTCGAAGAACATATGCTCGGTGCGCGCAAGGCCGATGCCCTCGGCGCCAAAGCGGCGCGCGGCGCGCGCGTCCGACGGCGTCTCGGCGTTGGCGCGCACCTTCAGGCGGCGCACCTCGTCCGCCCAGCCCATCAGCACGGCGAATTCGCCGGTGAGTTCGGGCCGCTGCATCTTCACTTCGCCGGCGATGACATGGCCCGCCGAGCCGTCGATGGTGATCTTGTCGCCCTTGGCGAAGCGCTTGCCGGCGACGGTGAAGCACTGCTCGTCATAGTCGATGCGCAGCATCCCCGCGCCCGTCACGCAGGGCTTGCCCATGCCGCGCGCGACGACCGCGGCGTGCGAAGTCATGCCGCCGCGCGCGGTGAGAATGCCCTCCGCCGCGTGCATGCCGTGAATGTCTTCGGGGCTGGTCTCGGTGCGCACGAGAATGACCTTGCGGCCCGAGGTCGCGAGCGTCTCCGCCTCTTCAGGATTAAAGACGATCTCGCCGAAAGCGGCGCCGGGCGAAGCCGGCAGACCTGTCGCGAGTATGTCGCGCCGCGCGGCGGGATCGATGGTGGGATGCAGCAACTGGTCGAGCGAGGTCGGCTCCACGCGCAGGATCGCCTCCTCGCGCGTGATGAGCCCTTCATTCGCCATGTCGACGGCGAGCTTGAGGGCGGCGCGCGCCGTGCGCTTGCCGCCGCGCGTCTGCAGCATCCACAATTTGCCGCGCTCGACGGTGAACTCCATGTCCTGCATATCGCGGTAGTGGCGTTCGAGCTTGTCGGCGACGGCGCTGAACTCCCCGAAGATTTTCGGCATCGCCGCTTCGAGAGAAATCTTCTCGCCGGATGTGGCGCGGGAGGCGACTTCGGTCAGCGGCTGCGGCGTGCGCAGGCCCGCGACGACATCCTCGCCCTGCGCGTTCATCAGATATTCGCCGTAAAGCTCCTTCACGCCCGTCGAAGGGTTGCGCGTGAAAGCGACGCCTGTGGCGGAATTGGCGCCCATATTGCCGAACACCATCGCCTGCACATTCACCGCAGTGCCCCAGCTTTCTGGAATGTTGTGCAGATGGCGGTAGACGGTCGCGCGATGATTCATCCAGGAGGCGAAGACCGCGCGGATGGCGCCCCAGAGCTGCGCGCGCGGTTCTTGCGGAAAGCTCTCGCCGGCGTTCGCTTCCACGATCGCCTTGAACCGCTCCACCACGGCCCGCCAGTCGTCGGCTGAAAGCTGCGTATCGAGGGCGAGGCCCTTCGAGTCCTTCAGTTCCTCCAGCGCCTCCTCGAAGATGTGATGCTCGACGCCGAGCACGACCGAGGAATACATCTCGATGAAGCGGCGGTAGCAGTCCCAGGCGAAGCGCGCATCGCCGGAGTAGTTCGCGAGCGCCTCGACGGTCTCGTCGTTGAGGCCGAGGTTAAGCACCGTATCCATCATGCCGGGCATGGAGGCCCGGGCGCCGGAGCGCACGGAGACGAGCAGCGGCCATTTGGGATCGTTGAAGGCGTGGCCGGCGACCCGGCCAATCTCGTTCATGGCGGCCTCGACCTGCGCCTCGAGTTCCGCCGGAAAGCTATGGTCCTGGGCGTAGAAATGGGCGCAGACTTCGGTCGTGATGGTGAAGCCTGGCGGCACGGGCAGGCCCAGCGCCGACATTTCGGCAAGATTGGCGCCCTTGCCGCCCAGAAGGTCTCGCATGGCGGCCGAGCCTTCCGCGCGGCCCGCGCTGAAACTATAGACCCACTTCGTCATCGCCTTCGTCTTCCCGCAACGCTGACCCGGGGGAGCCCCCTCGCGTTCGCAGGCGCACAATAGCAGATAGGTCTAAAAAATTATCGCGGCGAGGACTGATTTTTCAGCGCCGCTCGTCGGCTGACGGGGCGAGCCCGGCGATAAGAAACGCGTTCCTCACCGCGCCCGTCGTCTGATGACGTCCTGGGCGCTGCGGGCCTGCGGCTTCCTTTTGTGGACCACTTCGGCCGCGCCACTTCCGAAATCCTCGAGCGTGCTGAGGATCGCGTGCCGCACCAGCGCGCCGAGAACCAGCAGCAAGCCAGCCCCGAACGCGGCGGCAAGGACGTCCCCCTGGACCTTTCCGCGATAGGCGAGCGGGGCCCAGACGCTCCAAGCCCACGCGCTGAGCGCCGCCCCGATGAGCAGGAGCCAGGCGTTGCCCGATGCCCCGAATCCTCTGCTGCGCAGCATGGCGTCAAAGAAGAAGCCCAGGGCGGCCAGGAACAGGCCCGCGACGAGCGTGTCGATAATGTAATGCACTTCCGTCACGTTGAGAGAGTAGAGCCACTGCGCCAGCGCATAGGTCGGATCGTTCTTGAAAAGAGGACGGAAATTCAGGCGGTTGCCCGGCACGAGAAAGACGCGCACCCGGTTCCACGCAAGTAGCGTGGCGACTAGAAGCGGGATCGAAAGGTCAAAGACATCCTGTTTGCTCGAGCCAGGCAATAGCTGCCCGTGGATACTTGCGTTTGCTAAACTTTTGAATGCATCATTTGTGCCTTAACCAAACCTTGCGCCCGAAGGATCGAGAATGACGATATGAATGGCGACGACGACACGCCCCGCCCCGCGCCGCCCCTTGAGATCGGCAAGCCGCTCGACCTCCTCTCCGTCGCCGAACTGGAAGCGCGGATAAAGGCGCTGCGCCATGAGATCGCCCGGCTGGAGGCGGCGGTTGCGGCGAAGCGGGCGGCGAATGCGGCCGCCGAGGCCTTCTTCAGGAAATAGCAGCCTTGCCTTGCGTCCAGCTTGGCTTGACAGGGGCGAGGCCATTGCGCTTCTTGGCCCCCGACGCGCCGGGCCCGCCCCGGCATTCCTCTACGATCCCCACTCGAAAGCGGCCCATGCATCGCTACCGTTCGCACAACTGCGGAGAGCCCAATGAGGGCCTCGCCGGCCAGAAAATCCGCCTCTCCGGCTGGTGCCACCGCATCCGCGATCATGGTGGCGTGCTCTTCATCGACCTGCGCGACCATTACGGCCTGACGCAATGCGTGGTCGACCCCGATTCGCCGGCCTTCGCGCAGGCGGAAAAGCTGCGCTCGGAATGGGTGATCCGGCTGGACGGCGAGGTGCGCAAGCGCCCGGCCGGCACGGAAAACCCGGACATGCCCACGGGCCAGGTCGAAATCTATGTGAGCGAGATCGAAGTTCTCGGCCCCGCGGGCGAGCTGCCGCTCCCGGTCTTCGGCGACCAGAATTACCCGGAAGACACCCGCCTCAAATATCGCTTCCTGGACCTGCGCCGCGAGAAGCTGCACGCCAACATAATGCTGCGCGGCCGCATCATCGACAGCATTCGCGCGCGCATGAAGACGGGCGGCTTCTTCGAGTTCCAGACGCCGATCCTGACCGCATCGAGCCCCGAGGGCGCGCGCGACTTCCTGGTGCCCTCGCGCATCCACCCCGGCAAGTTCTACGCGCTGCCGCAGGCGCCCCAGCAGTTCAAGCAATTGCTGATGGTCGCGGGCTTCGACCGCTATTTCCAGATCGCGCCCTGCTTCCGGGATGAGGACGCGCGCGCCGACCGCTCGCCCGGCGAATTCTACCAGCTCGATGTGGAGATGAGCTTCGTCACGCAGGAAGACGTGTTCGAGGCGATGGAGCCGGTGCTGCGCGGGGTCTTCGAGGAATTCGCGAACGGCAAGCCGGTGACGCAGAAATTCACGCGCATTCCCTTCCGCGAGTCCATGCTGAAATATGGCTCCGACAAGCCGGACCTGCGCAACCCGCTCGTCATCGTCGACGTGTCGGAAGAGTTCGAGAGCGAGAACGTCAGCTTCAAGGCCTTCAAGGGCAAGACCGTGCGCGCCATTCCCGCGCCCGGCGCTGGCGCGCAGCCGCGCAGCTTCTTCGACAAGCTCAACGACTGGGCGCGTTCGGAAGGCGCGCCGGGGCTGGGCTATGTCATCTTTGAAGAAGAGAACGGCGCGCTCGTCGGCAAGGGGCCGATCGCGAAGTTCATCCCCGCCGACGTGCAGGCCGCCATCGCCGCCAAGGCCGGCGTGAAGGCCGGCGACGCCGTGTTCTTCTCGGCCGGCGCCGAGACGCCCGCGGCCAAGCTCGCCGGCATGGCGCGCATCCGCATCGGCAATGAGCTTGGCCTCTCCAAGACCGACGTCTTCGAATTCTGCTGGATCGTCGACTTCCCGATGTATGAGTGGAACGAGGACGACAAGAAGATCGACTTCTCGCACAATCCCTTCTCCATGCCGCAGGGGGGGATGGAGGCGCTGGAATCGAAAGACCCGCTGGATATTCTGGCCTATCAATACGACATCGTCTGCAACGGCGTGGAGCTGTCGTCCGGCGCGATTCGTAATCATCGTCCGGAGATCATGAAAAGAGCCTTCGAGATCGCCGGCTATGGCGAGGACGTGCTGATCGAGAAGTTCGGCGGCATGTATCGCGCCTTCCAATATGGCGCACCGCCCCACGGCGGCATTGCGCCCGGCGTCGATCGCATCGTGATGCTCCTCGCCGAGGAAGAAAATCTTCGCGAAGTGACGCTCTTCCCGATGAACCAGCGCGCGGAAGATCTGCTGATGGGCGCGCCGTCGGAGGCCACGATGAAGCAGCTCCGAGAGTTGCATATCCGGCTGAACCTGCCGGAGAAGAGCGCTTAGCCGAAGGAACGCCGGCAGAAGGCTTTCCTCATCCTGAGGAGCGCGCGAAGAGCGCGTCTCGAAGGACGAGGAAAGTACCGCGGCGCATCCTTCGAGACGGCCGTTCGGTCCTCCTCAGGATGAGGTTTCTCACTTGGCGCTGGCCTTCCACTTCTTCACCGCCTCCAGCGCACTCTCAATGTGTTTGGTCGCGCCCGAGTCGGAGACGGCGGAGATGATCTTCCCTTCCGGCGAGATCACATAGGAAATCCGGCTGGCGAACACCGACCCAGCGATCGGCAGGTTGAACGCCGCGTCATAGGCCTTGATGACCTTGAAATCCGCATCGGCCCCCACGGGAAATTTGTCGCGGCATTCCTTGGTGGAGAACTCGCGCTGCGTCTCGATCTTGTCGCCCGAGACGCCGATGACCCTCGTATTCAGCGCCGCGAACTGGTCCATGGCTTCAGCGAACTCATGCGCTTCCTCAGTGCAGACGCTGGTGAAGGACTTCGGATAGAAATAGAGGACCACCGGCCCCTTCTTCAGCGCCTCCTTCAGTGAAAAGGTGAAGTCCTTGCCGCCCTGCGCGGCCTGAATCGAAAAATCCGGCGCCGCGTCGCCGGGCTTGAGGCCGGCGAGGGCGGCGGTGGCGAAGAGTGCGAAGATGAGAGAAAGAATTGCGCGCATCTTGTCGGTCCCGATCTGAGTCAACGAACCTTCATCTAAAGCGCGCCATCCCGATTTCCAGTAGGCTCGATGCGCGTGCAGGATCGTCGGCGTCGGTGACCGCGAAAAAGGTGAGACGATCCGCATCGCTGCTTGCATGCGCTAGGCCCTCCACCTTCTGGCCTTCGATTTCAATGAGGATGTCCGGCTCCTTGTCGATCCGTCCGATCGCCGAGCCGATGATCTTCCCATCATCATAGGTCGAGTCGCCGCCCTCGGCAGCGGCGGCGAAATAGAGCGCGCCCTCATGGACGGCGGCGTCCGTGAAGGTGAGCCGCACGCCGCCCATTTTTGGCAGCCGCATTTCAGCTATCCGTGGCTTGAACCTGCGCCCGTCGCCGCCGTGCAGCCACGCGCCGAGCCGGTCGAGGTCGAACTCGATGAGCGCGTTGAAGCCTGCCTTGCCGTTGCCGCGCTGGAGGAGAACGACCTTGTCGCCCATGATCGCGCCGCCTTCGATGTTCAGGTCCGGTATTTCCTCGTCGAGACTTTTCAGGAGAGGCGACAGATCGATCTCGCGCGAGGCGCGCACGACGCCCTCCCTCACCTGAATCTCGGCGCCGCGCACGCGATGGCGCTTCGAGCCAGAGGGAAGGGCGAGCAATATGCCATCGGCGCCGTTTGTCTCGAGCGCTATCAGGCATTCCGTGTCCGGCTTGACGCGCTTGCGCTCCTTCGCGTCCTCCGGCAGATCCCCCGGGAAAATCCTGTATCCGTCACCGATGAGGTCGCCGTTTTCGGGCAGCCTCACGACATGGTGCATGTCGTCCGCAGCGACCCAAAGCGCGCCCGCGGCCGCGACGAGTCCCGACCCCGCGCTGAGGGGATGGACCGTCTGCGTCTCAATATCCCGCCACGCGAGCCGGCCGATCTCCCGCCATGTCGCTTTCATGTGTGAATCACGCGCCCATAGGCGTCGAGCACGCTTTCGTGCATTGTCTCCGAGAGCGTTGGATGCGGAAAGACCGTGTGCATCAGCTCTTCTTCGGTCGTCTCCAGATTCATCGCGATTACGAAGCCCTGGATCAGTTCCGTCGCTTCAGCGCCGACGAGATGCGCGCCGAGCAGGCGGCCTGTCTCCTTGTCGAAGATCGTCTTCACGAGCCCTTCCGGCTCGCCGAGCGCAATGGCCTTGCCATTGCCGAGATAGGGAAAGCGCCCGACGCGAATCTCGTAGCCCGCGGCTTTCGCCTTCTCCTCGGTGAGCCCCACCGAGGCCACCTGCGGATGGCAATAGGTGCAGCCCGGCACGAGGCTCTTGTCGAGGGGATGCGGGTTCATCCCCGCGATCGCTTCGACGCAAAGCACGCCCTCATGCTCGGCCTTGTGCGCCAGCATCGGCCCGCCCGCCACGTCGCCGATGGCGTAGACGCCCGCCACATTGGTGCGCCCCAGACCGTCCGTCTTGATGACGCCGCGCTCCAGCGCCACGCCCAGCGGTTCCAGCCCGAGATTCTCCACATTGGCGACGACGCCCGCAGCCGAAAGCACGCGCTCGACTTCGAGCCTCTGCGTTGCGCCATCGGCTCCTTTCAGCGTCGCGATGACGCTGTCCTCTTTCTTCTCCAGCGCCGCGACCGTCGTCGCGGTCTTGATGACGATGCCCTGCTTTTCGAAGCTCTTGCGGGCGAAGGCGGCGATCTCGGCGTCCTCGACCGCAAGAATTTGCGGCAGCGCCTCGACCAGCGTCACCTCGACGCCGAAGGTGCGGAAGAAGGACGCGAACTCTACGCCGATGGCGCCGGCGCCGACGACGAGCAGCGACTTGGGGAAACGCTCCGGCTTCAGCGCTTCGAAATAGGTCCACACGAGCCGCCCGTCGGGCTCGAGACCGGGGAGCGCGCGCGGACGCGCGCCAGTCGCGATGACGACATGCTTCGCGCTGTAGACGCCTTCGCCCAGAGTCGTCTTGGGCGCGGGCAGTTGCGGGGTCACGGGCGGCTTGGTCGGCGGGCCGACTTTCACTTCGCCCTTCCCCAGCAGCGTGGCTTCGCCCCAGATCACGTCGATCTTGTTTTTCTTGAGCAGAAAGCCGACGCCGGCGTTGAGCCGCCCCGCCGCCTCCCGCGAGCGCGCGACGATCCGCGCCGCATCGAAGCCCGGCGCATCGCCGGTCACGCCGAAGCGCGCGCCGTCGATGGCGAGCCGGTAGACTTCGGCCGAGCGCAACAAAGCCTTTGTGGGAATGCAGCCCCAGTTGAGGCAGATGCCGCCAAGATGTTCGCGTTCAACGACGGCGGGCCTGAGGCCGAGCTGCGCGGCGCGAATCGCGGCGACATAGCCGCCCGGGCCCCCGCCGATGACGATGACGTCATAACCGCTCATTCAGCCCCCGCTCGCTTTCTGCCGATGACGGCAGTGTTAGCCGGGGGCGATGGCGGCGTCGAGACGCAAGTTAGAAAGCGGCAGGGACCACCCTGCGCCGTCCCGCCCGAAGAATGGAGGCGGCGCAGGTTTTGAATGCGGTCGGCGCGCTCAACCGCGGCGGCCCCTCGATACGATGCGGACGGGAATAGGCCTCAACGCCGGTTCGGGGGCGCCAAGCGCCGCGCGCAGGGCCGTGATCAGCGACGCGGCCAAAGCGTCTAATGTATGCTTGCCTTTCATCTGTCATCACTCCTGTCTGCTCTCTCAGAAGGGTGCAACATTCCAGCGCAGCGATTGATCCTGTGGAAATTGGAATAAGTCAAAAAAACACCCGCCGGCCTAGCCGACGGGCGCTTCAACTATCTGGATGCGATGATTTTACGCGGCAGCCGGCAGCGCGCCTTTGGCCTGCGCTACGATAGCGGCGAAGGCCTCCGGTTGCTCGATGGCGAGTTGCGACAGCACCTTGCGATCCACCGTGATCCCGGCCTTGGAGAGGCCGTCGATGAAGCGCGAATAGGTCAGGCCGTGCTCGCGCACAGCGGCGTTGAGGCGCTGGATCCAGAGCGCGCGGAAGGTGCGCTTCTTGGCCTTGCGGTCGCGCGTCGCATATTGCATCGAGCGGTCGACCGCCGCCTTGGCGGTGCGGATGGTGTTCTTGCGACGACCGTAAAAGCCCTTGGCGGCTTTCAGCGTCTTCTTGTGCTTGGCGTGGGAGGTGACGCCCCGTTTCACGCGAGCCATGACGAAACTCCTTCAGATTTCAGAATTCTGCGATTGATTTGGGGACGGATCAGCCGTTCGGCAGGAAGTATTTCTTGATATTGTCGCCGTCGGTCTTGAACAGAACATTGGTCCCGCGTAGATTCCTGATCTGCTTGTTGGTGCGCTTGATCATGCCGTGGCGCTTGCCCGACTGGGCGTACACTACTTTACCAGTGCCGGTGATCTTGAAGCGCTTTTTGGCGCCGGATTTCGTCTTCAGCTTGGGCATTTTGCTCTCCTGGGCCGCAGGCCCTGTTGTTCTTGCCGCGCCGGGGGTCCGCTGGACCTTGCCGCCGCGTTTCGCGCGAGCGAAAAGAACCGCCACGGCAGCCCATCACTGGCCGGGCGGTTCAGAAGCGCGGCTTATACGGCAAACCCGGGATAGATTGCAAGAGTAGTGGACAACTGGCTGGTTCCGCCATATTTCACGCCGCGGCCAAGCCCTCGGGGGGCTGCCTCGGCCATTCGAAGACGACGAGGGCTTTTCCAATGAACGTTCATGCGCCATTGCAGGATGAAAAGGCGGTCGCGGGCGCCTGCCCGGTGAATTCTCACAATGAGTGGGATCCGCTCGAGGAAATCATCGTCGGGCGCCTCGAAGGCTCGACGATCCCCTCAGACCACCCGGTCGTGACCTGCAACATCCCCGGCATGGCCGCGCGGGCGCAGGCTCTGGCCGCCGGCTTTCGATTCCCCAAATTCATGATCGAGCCCGCGCAGCAAGAACTCGACGGCTTCATCAAGGTGCTGGAGCAGCTCGGCGTCACTGTTACGCGGCCTGACCCCTTCCCCCACAAGGCCAAGTTCTCGACGCCTTACTGGACCTCGCGCGGCTTTTGCAACTCCTGCCCGCGCGACTCGATGCTCGTCTTCGGCGACGAGATTCTCGAAACGCCAATGGCCTGGCCGTGCCGCTACTTCGAGACTCACTCATACCGGCCCATCCTGAAGGACTATTTCCGCCGCGGCGCGCGCTGGACCTCCGCGCCGAAGCCGCAGCTCACTGACGAGCTCTTCGATCCGAACTTCAAGCTGCCCGAGAAGGGCGAACCGATGCGCTATATTCTCACGGAATTCGAGCCGGTCTTTGACGCGGCCGATTTCTTCCGCTGCGGCCGCGACATCTTCGTCACGCTCTCCAACGTCACAAACGCCATGGGCGTCGACTGGCTGCGCCGGCATCTGGGCGAGGGCTATCGCATTCACGAGATCAAGAGCCGCTGCCCGAACCCTATGCATATCGACACGACGATACTGCCGCTCGGCCCCGGCAAGCTCCTCATCAATCCCGAATACATCAACCCCGACGAGCTGCCCGACATTCTCAAGAAGTGGGACATTCTCGTCGCGCCGGAGCCAGACCCCATCGAGGACAGGATCCTCAAGATCACCTCCATGTGCGGCAAGTGGCTCAGCATGAACATTCTGATGATCGACGAGAAGCGCATGATCGTCGATCCGCATCACACCAACATGATGCGGCAGGTGGAGAAGTGGGGCTTCGAGCCGATCCCCGTTCCCTTCCTGCACTACGCTGCTTTTGGCGGCGCCTTCCATTGCGCGACGCTCGACGTGCGCCGCCGCGGGACGCTGGAAAACTATTTTTAGCGCGCGGATGAAGCGGCGGCTTCGCGCCGCCGCTTCCTCTCCGGTTACTCCACCCCGCTCAACCGCAACCCCACCAGGCCCGCGACGATCAGGGCGAATGAGGCGATTCGAAGCGGCGTCGCCGGCTCGTCGAACACGATCACGCCGACGATGGCGACGGCGGCGATGCTGCCGCCGGTCCACACAGCATAGGCCGTGCCGGCGGGGATGCTCTTCATGGCGAGCCCGAGGCACCCCATGCTCGCCATCATGAAGAAGATCATGATGACGGTGGGCCACAATCGCGTGAAGCCCTCGGTGTATTTCATGCCGACGAGCCAGCCGACTTCGCATAAGCTGCCGATCAGCAAGATAATCCAGGCCATGCTCGTCATTCCCCCGAGTGAAACTTTGCAGCCCGTGTTTTTGGCGCTTCGCCATGCGCCGTCAAGCTTGCGGAGGAGCTCTTTGAATTTTCGTCTCCCGGTCCCAGGATAACCGGGAAAGGAGTCGCCGCCATGAGGAAGATAATTGGCGTCTATCCCGCGCCGGAGCCGGCGCATTGGGTCGGCGACGGCTTTCAGGTGCGCACGCTGTTCTCGCACCATTCGCACGGTGGGAGCGCGAGTCCATTTCTCCTTCTCGACTACGCCGAGCCGATGGAATTTCTCCCCGCCAGCCATCGTCGCGGCGTCGGCGTGCATCCGCATCGCGGATTCGAGACCGTGACGATCGTCTATGACGGGGGAGTCGCGCATCGCGATTCGACGGGCGCGGGCGGGGTGATCGGACCAGGCGACGCGCAGTGGATGACGGCGGGGGCCGGCATTCTACACGAGGAATTGCACTCCGAGGCGTTCTCCCGCAGCGGCGGGCGGCTGGAGATGGCGCAGCTCTGGGTCAATCTGCCCGCGCGCCTGAAGATGACGTCGCCGCGCTACCAGACGCTTCACGACGCGGATATACCGCGCGTCGATCTTGAAGGGGAGCGCGGGCTCGTCCGTGTGATCGCGGGGGAATACGCGGGCGCCGTCGGACCGGCGCAAACGGCGACGCCGATGAATGTCTGGGACGTGCGCATCGACGAGGGGGAGACAGGCGCATTCTCCCTGCCCGAGGGAGATAATATCCTCGTCGCCGTGCTCAACGGGCCGGTTGTCGTCAATGGCGAAGGGCATGCGCGGGCCGGCGAGACGATCGTCTTCGAGCGTTATGGCGGCGAGGTGGCCTTCACGGCGCAAGCCGCCGCCAAACTCCTGCTTTTGAGCGGCGCGCCGATCGACGAGCCGGTTGCGCAGGAAGGGCCCTTCGTCATGAACACGCGCGACGAATTGCGGCAGGCTATCGACGACTACCGGTCTGGCCGGTTCGGGGCCATCACGCCCCCCGCCGGCTGAGGCGCTGCGCCGCGCCGCTCGGTCAGGCGCGGCGCGAGCCGCATCTCCTCGATCGTGGCGGCGAGCGCGGCGAAGTCGACTGGCTTGGTGAGGAAGGCGTCGACGCCCGCCGCGCGCGCGGCCCGCTCATCCTCCTCCTGGGCGCTGGCCGTGAGCGCGAGAATGGGCATGCGCGGGGAACCGGCGCGCGCCTCGGCCTCTCGAATGCGCCGTGTCGATTCGCGGCCGTCCAGTTCCGGCATGAAGAGATCCATCACGATGACATCGAAGGGCTCGCCCACCCCGCGCAGCGCGGCTGTGGCGAGCGCGGCCGCCTCCGCGCCATTGCGCGCGCGGATGGCGCGCGCGCCAAGTTTGCCGAGATGGCGGGTGAGAATGAGGGCGTTGACGTCATTATCCTCGGCGACAAGGACATTTAGCCCGTCGAGCGCGCGCACCGGCTCGGGCGCGCTGAGCCTTGGCGCATCGGCGCGCGGTTGGGAGAGGCGCGCGACGAGCGAGGCGATTCGCACCGGTTTCACCAGCCAGCCGTCGAAATCGCGTAGCGCCTCCTCGCCGAAGGCGCGGCGCTCGAGCGGCGAAAACAGCAGGAACAAACGGCGCGCCTGCGCCTTGCGGGCCGCGTCCGCCAGCCGCGCCGTGCTCTGCGGCCCCAGCGCGCAATCGACGATCACGGCGTCGAGCGGCGCGGCGGCGGCGTCCGCAAGCCGGGCGAGCCCGTTGTGCTCCGCGCGCAGGAGCTCCGCGTCCGCGCCCGATGATTGCAGGCTCTCCGCAAGATAGGGGCCTTCGAACAGGCTCCCGGCGACGATGAGCGCGCGCAAGCCAGCAAGCGGCTTCCCCCCGCCATCCGATGGCGTTCCTGCGGCAGGCAGAGTGAAAGCGAAGATGGAGCCGTTCTGCGAGCTTTCCGCCAGCGTGAGCGCGCCTCCCATCTGCGCGACGAGACGGCGGGAGATAGCGAGGCCGAGGCCGGTGCCGCCGTGGCGGCGCGTGGCCGACGCATCTCCCTGCTCGAACTCCTCGAAGATCGCATCCCGCGCCGCCGCCGGCACGCCCGGCCCAGTGTCCCGCACCTCGAAGCGCAGCGTCTCCCGGGCGCGGGAGACACGCACGCCGACGCCGCCCGTCTCGGTGAAGTTCACGGCGTTGCCGATGAGATTGAGGAGAACCTGCCGCAACCGTGCGGGATCGCCTTCGATCTCGCGCGGCGCGTCGGGAGCTATGAAGCTTGCAATCTCGAGGCTCCTGGCCAGCGCTCGCGGCGCGAGCAGTTCGACGAGGCTTTCGACGAGCGGAGCGAGCGCAAAGGTCTCGCGGCGCAGGTCGAGTTTGCCCGCCTCGATCTTGGAGAAATCGAGAATGTCGTCAATCAGCTGGGCGAGCGAGCGGCTCGAATCCTCGATCGCCTCCACATAGCTGGCCTGTTCGGCGTCGAGGCGCGTCATCGCGAGCAATTGCGCAAGACCCATTACGCCGTTGAGCGGCGTCCGGATTTCATGGCTGACCGTCGCGAGAAAGCGCGACTTGGCGAGGCTTGCGGCCTCAGCCTTTTCGCGCGCGCCGGCGGCGGCGCGCAGTTCCCAGATCTCGTCGCGCAGACGCTCGAGTTCCGCCTCGCCGCCGCCGCGGGCCTTGCGCAAGGCGAAGAAAATCGCCGCCGCCAGCAGCACGACGCCGATCTGCGCCGCCACGAGAACGAGGCTATCGATGGCGCTCACGCGGCGATCCGCCCCGCTGACAGACCCGAGCGATAGGAGAGCGCTTCAGCGAGATGCGCACGCGTGACCTGTTCCGCGCCGTCGAGGTCGGCGATGGTTCGCGCAAGCTTGAGCACGCGGTGGAAGCCGCGGGCGGTGAGCGCGAAGCGGTCGGAGGCTTCGCGGATGAGCGCCGTTCCGGCTGCGTCGAGCTTTGCGACGCGCTCGATGACGGCGGCGGGCGCGGCGGCGTTGGCCGTGACGGCGGGAAGCCCCAACGCCTCGTAGCGCTCGCGCTGCAGGGCGCGGGCGCAGGCGACGCGCGCGGCGACCTCGCGCGAGCCTTCCGCGGGCGGCGGCAGCACGAGATCGGCGGCGGTGACGGCCGGCACTTCGATCTGCAGGTCGAAGCGGTCGAGCAGCGGCCCTGAAAGCCGCGACTGATATTGGGCGACGCAGCGCTCATTGGGCTGGCGCCTGCAGGCGAAACCGGGGTCGAGCGCATGGCCGCAGCGGCAGGGATTCATCGCCGCGACAAGCTGGAAGCGCGCCGGATAGACGGCGCGGTGGTTGGCGCGGGAGACGGCGACCTCGCCCGTTTCGAGCGGCTGGCGCAGGCTGTCGAGCACTTGCGGCTGGAACTCCGGCAGCTCGTCGAGGAACAGCACGCCGTGATGGGCGAGCGAAATCTCGCCGGGCCGCGCATGCGTTCCGCCGCCAACCAGCGCCGCCATCGAGGCCGAATGATGCGGCGCGCGGAACGGGCGCCGGTCGGTGAGTTCGCCCCCCGCAATCTGGCCCGCGATGGAGTGAACCATCGAGACTTCGAGCAACTCCCTGGGCGTGAGCGTCGGCAGGATCGACGGCAGGCGCGACGCGAGCATGGACTTGCCCGCGCCGGGCGGGCCGCTCATGAGCAGATTGTGGCCGCCCGCCGCCGCGATTTCGAGCGCGCGCTTGGCGCTCTCCTGCCCCTTGATGTCTGCGAGGTCGGGCAGGTCCGAGGCGAGAGCGCGCACGGCGGGCTCGGGCCGCGCGAGCGCCTGCGTTCCCTTGACGTGATTGACGAGCTGAATGAGCGAGCGGGGCGCCAGCACCTCCATCTCGCGCGAGGCCCAGGCGGCTTCGGGACCGCATTCCTTGGGACAGATGAGCCCCTGCCCCTTTGCATTGGCGGCCACCGCCGCCGGCAGCACGCCGGCCACCGGCGTCAGCGTCCCGTCGAGCGCGAGTTCGCCGAGCACCAGGAATCCCTCCAGCGCGTCGGAGGGGATCGCGCCAATCGCCGCCATGACGCCGAGGGCGATGGGGAGATCGTAATGGCTCCCCTCCTTGGGCATGTCCGCGGGCGCGAGATTGACGGTGATGCGCTTGGCCGGAAGCGCGAGCCCGGAGGCCATCAGCGCCGCGCGCACACGCTCGCGTGATTCGGCCACCGCCTTGTCCCCGAGGCCGACGACGTTGAAGACGACGGAGCCGGGAGAAATTTGCACCTGAACGTCCACGGGCCGCGCCTCGACGCCTTCGAATGCGACCGTCGCCACCCTGACCGCCATGATTCCGCGCTCCAAAACCCGTCCGCCTGAAACCTTCTCAAACTAGCTGCGGCCTCACTATTTCGCAAGAACAATATATGAACATCATGCATGCGGACCCGGCGAGGTTGCCGCTTCATCAAAATTGTTTAGGCTCGCGCACGTTTCGGGAAAGCCCCAGGAGGAGGCCGATGAAGATTTTATCCACCGCCAGCGCGGCCGCGCTGATCTTGACGGCGCTGCTTGGCGCGGCGCCTGCGCAGGCGGCCCGTTGCGGCAATGGCGCGGGCGGTTTCGAAAGCTGGAAGCAGGAATTTGCGGAGGAAGCGCGCGGACGCGTCGGCGCCACCGCGATCAATGCGCTGATGGACACGCACTACAATACGGCGACGATCGGCGCCGACCGCGGCCAGAAGAGCTTCCATCTGTCGCTCGAGGGCTTCATGCAGAAGCGCGGCGCCAGCGCCATCGTCGCCAAGGGCCGCCAGCTTAAGCGTTCGATGTCCGGCCTGTTCCAGTCGATCGAGAGCCGCTATGGCGTGCCGCCGGGACCGCTGCTCGCGATCTGGGGCATGGAGACGGGCTTTGGCGCCGTTCACGGCAACCAGCATGCGCTGTCCGCCGTGGCGACGCTGGCCTATGACTGCCGCCGCTCCGAATATTTCACGGACCAGCTATATGCGGCGCTGGAGCTCATCGATCAGGGGCGTCTCTCGCCGAGCGCCCGCGGCTCGATGCATGGCGAAATCGGCCAGACGCAGTTTCTGCCGAAGAACATCCTTCAATATGGAAGCGGCAATCTGGATAATTCGTCCGCCGCGCTGATGGCGACCGCGAACTTCCTGCGTGCGCATGGCTGGCAGGCCGGCGCCGGCTACCAGCCCGGCGAGCCCAATTTCGCCGCCATTCAGGCGTGGAACGCCGCGACGGTCTATGAGCGCGCCATCGCGATCATCGGCAAGCAGATCGACGGCGGCGGAGACTGAGCCGCCTCGCCGTAGCGAAAGAAGACCCGCCGCCCCAAGGGACGGCGGGTCTTTTCAGACAGGCGCGGGAAACCCTATTCGGCGGCAGTTTTGTATTTGTCGGCGTCCTCGGGACCGTCGCCGACCGTGCCGCTCGCCGCCTCGCCCTTGCTTTCGGCGATGCTTTCCTCAGCATCCGGGCGCGCGGGCCCGTCATCGCCGGGGCCGCCGGAAGGCGGAAGAGGCGGCTCCTTGAACGCCGAAGCGGCTGTCGCGATCTGCGGCGGCGGCGTGCGGCGGCGATGGACGAGGTAGATCAGGAACGCGGCCAGAACGCCGAGGCCCATCGTCAGATAGGCTGGCAGGTCGCGCATAAAAGTCCGGTCGACCGAGAAGGGGAATCGGGACACCCAGCGCTCGCCGTGGTCGCCCGTGACCGTGACGATGCCGACGTAATATCCGCCCTCGTTGAACGTATGCTCGAAGTTGACCGTTCCTGACGGATAGACCTTGGGCGGCTGGTAGGCGACCGTCGCAGCCTCGAGATTCTCGTCCTCGGTATCCCCGCCGATGTCCTTGACGATCCGTAGCTCGATCTTCATGTCGCGAAGCTCTTGCTGCTCCGCGTCCAGCACCATGATCATCGGGCCGGTGGAGGGAATGTCCTCGCAAAATTCGTTCTTCGACGCCTCCGGCAGATAGCCGGTGAAGTTCATGGTGTCGGGGCCGATATAGAGACGGCAGCGTCCTTCCGCCGCGCCGAGACGCCCATGCGCCTCGGCTGGCGTGACGGCCGCGGCGAGGAGGGCGCAAACGGCGGCGAAAGTCAGAGGCTTCAAGAAACTCCCCAAGCGAAAGGGGAAAAGTGATGTAACATCGTCGCTCATGGTCTCCTCCTGGTCTTCGTGCGGCAAAGACACGCGACACTCAGGAAAATCTGGATGCGCCGCACAGCTTTCTCCTCTCCGGGAGAAGGGCGGACGACGCCTTTCAATCGATGTTAGCGTATTTCCACCGGGTAGCAAGGGTGCGACAATCGGTCATCTATCCTGCTTTGCAGCATGCTGTGGACCCGCGAAAACTGCGGCTTGGTCAAGGGACTAGGCCGCATGGAGGAGCGTGGCCGGCGACCGCAGGCGGAAGCGCGGCGCGGGCGTGGCCACAGACTCGACGCCCCTCCGTCACGGGGACCGGCTGGCGGGCGGGAAGGCTCTCTTAAGCCTAGTGTCACCTTAACAAGAGTTCATCCGCCCGCGCCTTGCCTCGCGCAACGGCCCAAGCCATATTGATTGGAGCCAGTATGCTAGAGGCCAGAGGCGGGGTTGCAAGCCACGCCGGCCTTGGAGATCGAGAGGATCACGATGTCTTACAACGACCGCAATACGAGCTTCGGCTACGGCCGCGGGGTCGCCCGGTCGACCACAGCCGAGATCGACGAGGGCCTGCGCGCCTATATGCTCGGCGTCTACAACTACATGACCCTGGGCCTGGGCGTCACCGGCCTGGTGGCGATGGGCGTTTACATGCTCTCCGTGGCCAAGGCCGGCGCGGGCCAGATTGTGCTGACGCCTTTCGGCCAGATGATTTACACCAGCCCTCTGCGCTGGGCGATCATTCTGGCGCCGCTCGGCTTCATCTTCCTGATCAGCGGACGCGCTCAGGGCATGTCGACGGCTACGGCCCGCAACATGTTCCTCGGCTTCGCCGCAGTCATGGGACTGTCGATGTCGTCGCTGCTGCTGGTCTTCACCGGCGTGTCGATCGCGCGCGTGTTCTTCATCACGGCGGCTGCTTTTGGCGGCCTCAGCCTCTACGGCTACATGACCAAGCGTGACCTGTCGGCCTTCGGCTCGTTCCTGGTGATGGGCGTATGGGGTCTGGTCATCGCCGGCCTCGTCAACCTGTTCCTGCAGTCGAGCGGTCTTCAGTTCGCGCTGTCGATCATCACCGTGCTGGTCTTCTCGGGCCTCACCGCCTGGGACACCCAGCGCATCAAGGACCAGTATTACGAGATGGCCGACCATGAAGTGGCCCAGAAGCTGAGCATCTTCGGCGCTCTCTCGCTCTATCTGGACTTCATCAACATGTTCCAGTCGATGCTGTTCCTGTTCGGCGATCGCCGGTAGGCCACCGCTCGCGAAACACGAAAAGCCCCGCGCGAGCGGGGCTTTTTAATCCTTGCCGACGACCCGGAAACCATCGAGCACGCGCAAGACCCGGGACAGGTCGTGACCGCGCCGCATGATCAGCCCGCCGGCCGCTATCACCGCGTAAGCGCCCCGGCGGCGCGACAGCTCGGGGTTCTTTTCGACCCGGTAGAGCGGCGCCTCGCTCGACCGGCGAAAAATTGAAAAGACCGCCCTGGCCGGCGTGAAATCCAGCGCGTAATCACGCCACTCTCCCGCCGCGACCTTTGCGCCATAAAGATTGAAAAGCATGTTGAGTTCGCGTCGGTCGAAGGTGACCTGCGCCAGGCTGCGGCTCTCGTCTCGCCCCGGCGGCGACCGTCCGGACCCGGGCACCAGGACGAAGGCGGCGCGGCAGCGGCTGGGCTCCGTCGTCTCCGACTCAGCCATCATGTTCTCTCCTCGTTACCCATCCATGTTTGCGCGATGCAACCGTGACGGCAAGCCCTGCAACGTCGGCGCCGCGACATATATTCGCGGGCGGGCGGCTTGAACCAAGCCAATACGCAATAAAAATCATATTTTTGCCGGTATGCAGCCCCTTGCATGACAAACCCGGCGCCCAATATCTGAACTCATTGCCTCGCCCGGCTTCGATGCGCTTTTCCGGTTTTCGTCAGCCCCCCAGCCCCCCGGGATCGTGCGTTCGCTAGCCATCAGGGTCGCGGTAATGGACGGGTCGGCCGGGAGTGATCCCGCGCCGGCCCTGTCTCTTCGTGCGCCCCGCGTGCCGGGCGCCTTGCAAAAATCTCCGGAATGACGAACTCACCGGGCGTGGTCGCAAGACCGCCCTCTTTCACCTTTTCTGTCAGACGCTCCCGCTGCGGAGCCAGACCTCATTTGGAGACGACATGACGAACGACGCTGCTGCCGCCAATGCCCCACAGGCCGACAAATTCGGCTTCGAGGCGGATGTCGCGCAGCTCCTCGAACTGATGACGCATTCGGTTTATTCCGAACGCGAGGTGTTCCTGCGGGAGCTGATTTCCAACGCCGCCGACGCATGCGAGAAACTTCGCTACGAATCGCTTTCCGACGAAATGCTGGCCGCTCAGGCGAGCGCGCCCCTCGTCACGATTTCGCTCGACAAAAACAAGCGTCAACTCACCATCGCCGACAATGGCGTGGGCATGTCCCGCGAGGAACTGATCAGCGCTTTGGGCGCCATCGCCAATTCCGGCACGCGCGCCTTTCTCGAAAAGCTCGGCAAGGACAGCGCCGATTCCGGCTCCTCGCTCATCGGCCGCTTCGGCGTGGGCTTCTATTCTGTCTTCATGGTGGCCGACCATGTCGAGGTCGCGACGCGGCGCGCGGGCGAAGACGAAGCCTGGCTTTGGGCTTCGGACGGCAAGGGCTCCTACACGATTGCGTCGCTCGCGCTCGAGGACGCGCCATCGGTCGGCGCGCGCGTGACGCTGCATCTCAACGCCGAGAGCGACGAATTTCTCGATCCCTGGCGCATCGAAAGCATCGTTCGCGAACATTCGGGCGCGCTCTCGACGCCGATCGACCTTGTCGAGGAACCCGGCAAGGAGCCGCGACGCATCGCGGACGGCGTCGCGCTCTGGACCAGGCCGAAAGCCGAAATCACGCAGGAGCAATATGTCGATTTTTACCGCCAGCTTTCCGGCGCTTTCGACGAGCCTGCGCTGACGGCCCATTGGCGCGCCGAAGGACGCACGGAATATACGGTGCTCGCCTTCGTTCCGGGCGCGCGGCCCTTCGATCTCTTCGAGCCCTCGCGCAAAAGCAAGTCGAAGCTTTACGTGCGCCGCGTGCTGATCTCGCGCGACGTGGATCTCCTTCCGCACTGGCTGCGCTTCCTGCGAGTCGTCGTCGACAGCGCGGACATTCCGCTCAACGTCTCGCGCGAGATGGTGCAGAAGAGCCCGGCTATCGCCGCCATCGGCAAGGCGGTCGCGACCCGCATGCTGCAGGAGCTCAAGAAACTCGCGGAGAACGAGCCCGGGAAATTCACGGCTGTCTGGGAGAATTTCGGCGCAGTGTTGAAGGAGGCCCTGCACGAGGATCCCAGCCGCCGCGACGATCTCTTCGCCATCGCCCGCTTCGGCACGACGAAAGCCGAGGGCGAGACCCGCACGCTGAAGGATTACGTCGCCGATCTGCGCGAAAATCAGACGGCGATCTACTACATCACCGGCGACGATGCGAAGCGCCTTGCCGCGAGCCCGCAGCTCGAAGGTTTCCGCGCGAGAGGCGTCGAGGTTCTGTTGCTGGACGACGCCGTCGACGCCTTCTGGGTGACGAGCGCGCTGGGCTATGAGGGCAAGCCGTTCAAATCGGTGACGCAGGGCGCCGCCGACATCGATGCTATTCCCCTTGTCGAGGACGCGAAGGCGGATGAGCCGCCCGCGACCGACGTCGGCGATCTGGTCGGCGCGCTGAAGGAGACGCTCGCCGAGTCGGTCGACGACGTCCGCGTCTCGACGCGCCTCACCCAAAGCGCCGCCTGTCTCGTGGCGTCCGACATGGGATTGGACAGGCAGCTTTCGCGCCTGCTCGCGGAGAGCGGCCAGAAGGGCATGTTCGGAAAGCCGGTGCTGGAGATCAACGCGAAGCACCCAGCGGTCGCCGCACTTGCCGCAAATTTGCGCGAGAAGGGCCGTGAAGGCGCCGCTGACGGACTGCATCTTCTTCTCGATCTCGCGCGAATCGCGGACGGTGAAGCGCCCGTTGATCCGGCTGCTTTCGCTCGTCGGCTGAGCGCGCTCATCGCCGGGAACGCTTGAAAGCCTCGAGCAGGAGCCATGTAAATCAAGTTGCGCCGCGACCAAGCAAGCCGCCCCGCCAAGCCGGAGGCAAGGATCGAACCCTCGCCCTCCCGCGCGCAGGCGATTGCGCAGGTCGCGGCCTATCTTGTCGAATGCGGCGTCGACGCCGGACAGGCGCAGGACGACGCCCGCGCGCTTTTGCGCGCAGCGACGGGATTGAGCCGGCTGCAACTCGCCATGTCGCCCCAGGCGCCGCTGTCCGATGTGGAAGCCGACAGGCTCTCGCGCTACGCCGCCCGCCGGGCCGCGCGTGAGCCCGTGTCGCGCATACTCGGGCAACGCGGCTTCTGGACGCTCGATCTCACGGTCGCGGCCAATGTGCTCGACCCGCGACCCGACACGGAAGCGCTGGTCGAAACCACCCTGGCGCTGACGGAGAAGCCAGACGCGCCCTTGACCATTCTCGACCTCGGCGCCGGCTCGGGCGCCATCACCTGCGCGCTGCTCAGCGAACTTCCCGCCGCGCGCGCCGTCGCCGTCGACATTTCTCCCGACGCCTGCGTGGCGACGCAGGCGAATATCGCCCGCTGCGGCTTGTCGGGCCGCGCCAGCGTGCTGCGCGGCCGCTGGGGCGACGCGCTTGCGGGCAAGTTCGACATTATCGTCTCGAACCCGCCCTATGTGCGCGCCGGCGACATCGCGGGCCTCGAGCCGGAGGTGAGGCTTTACGATCCGACGCTCGCGCTCGACGGCGGCGCCGACGGCCTGGACTGCTACCGCGAAATCGTCGCCGACCTCCCGCGCCTCCTGGCGCCGAACGGACTCGTCGCATTCGAGGTCGGTTCCGATCAGGCTGTCAGCGTCGCGTCGCTGCTTGGCGCAAGGGGATTTTCGATCGCGCGCGTGGGCCGGGACGCAGGCGGGCATGAGCGGGTCGTAGCAGCGCGCCGGGCGCCGCCAAGGTCGTGACAAATTCGCTACAGTGCCCGGTTTTTCGCCACCTCGCGGCCGGCCGCACTTGGCGTGGGAGGGGTGAGCCACTATAGTCACATTCAAATCCAGCTGTTCGTAGAAATCGAGACAGGGGTCTCGAGAATTTTTCCGGCTCCGCCTCGCGAGCGGACGTCAGGACCGGCCGGTGAGAGGCCGGCGTAAAAGCTGCATGATCCCGGCGGGTAAGGCCACGTCGATCGTCGTCGCCTCGTGCATCCTTTGAAGGTGCGCGACATCGAGTTCCGCCAGGCACGCAAAACAACGACCGCTCGGCTCGAGGCGGCGATCCGGCTGACGTTCAAAAAGCGACGCGCCAGCGGGTGGCTGCTCGGGCTTCGAGAGGGCAAGAAGCGCGGGGCAAGACGCCCTGCCGATCAAATATGTTTGCGCCGGACCGCCTGTCTTTCGGCCATTCCTTCCATCGAAGGGAATGAGACTGCGGCAAGCAGGCGATTTGCGTCAGTTGCGCACCAGGGGTGCGAAAGCTTTCGGGGGAGTGGATGAGACCAGGACAGAACAAGCGCATGCGGGGACGCAGCGGCCGGAAAGGCCCCAACCCGCTGACCCGCTCCTATGAATCGAACGGCCCGGACGTCAAGATTCGCGGCACCGCGCAGCACGTCGCCGAGAAGTATCTGCAGCTCGCGCGCGACGCCCAGTCTTCCGGCGACACCATCATGGCCGAGAGCCTGTTGCAGCACGCCGAGCATTACTTCCGGCTGATCGCCGCCGCCCAGCAGGCGCAGCAGCAGGCCAACAACTTCGGTGGCCGCGCGCCGACCGAGGCCGAAGTCGACATCGACGACGATGACGATTTCGCCGCCCTGCCCGACCGTTTCGCGTCGCTCGCCGAGCGTTTGCCGCCGCCGGTCTATCAGGCCCAGCCGCAGCCTTTCGCGCAGCAGCCGCATCCGCATTTCTCCCAGCCGCAGGCCCAGCCGCAGCCCTTCGAGGAACGCCCTATCGGCGAGATGCGCGTGGATATGCGGCCGGAGCGCGGCGAGCGCATGGACCGACAGGAGCGCGGCGAGCGTCCGCAGCGGCCGGACCGCCCGCCCTTCCGCGAGCGCCCCAGCAACAATGACGGCGAGCCGCGCCGCTTTGAGCGCAACCGCGACAACCGGCGCTTCCCGCCGCGTGTCGAGCAGGTGGAGGCCGAGCCGGCCCCCGGCCTGCCCTCCTTCATCACCGCGCCCCCCGCGCGCACCGCCGCGACCGAGGGCGAGGCGCCCGAAGCCGGCTTTGCGCCCGCCGACCGCCCGCAGGGCCGCGACGCCGAAGGGGTGAACTTCCACTTGAGTTCGCGCCGCCGGCGACGCCCCCCGCGTCCGCAACTCGAAGAGGGCGGCGACGAGGGGCGCGAAGAGGCGCCGCAACCGAGCGAACTGCCCTTCGAGCCCGATCGCTTCTAGAGACCGAAAGAGCCGCCCAATGGGCGGCTCTTTTGTCAGGCGAGCGTGACCGTGTCGCCGACGGCGATGCGCCCGCCAGACTCGATGCGCGCGTAAACGCCGCAATCGATATGGCCGAAGCTCTTACGCAGGGTCTGCACGAGGTCCATGTCGCGCCGGCCCGTGCCGGGCTCGACGCCGGTCGCCGCGCAGCGGTCGGTCATCTTCAGCACCTCCAGCGTCGCCCCGCCGATCTGCAGCCTGCGGCCGGGCCATTCCGCCTCCGCCCAGGGGGCCGCGCCCTCGATATAGAGATTGCCGCGAAAGCGCAGCGGATCGACCGTCGCGCCCTGCGCCGTCTCGATCTCGGCGACGCTCGCGAGATTGACGAGCGAGACGAAGCCGGATTTCGAATCGGTGAAGCGGAAGCCGCCTGGCGCCGCCAGCAGCTTCACCGGGCCGCGCAGTTCGGGCGCGGCTAGAAAATCCGTCAGAAACCCTTCGATCGCCGCGCGCCCTTCCGCAGTGTCGAGATCGCCGCTCGCGGCCTCGCGCCCGTCCTTCAAAATGGTCAGCACGCCCGACGCCTCGTCGTAACGCGTGCCGAGTCCCGCCAGCGCGCCGTTCTTCATGAGCATCAGAAACTTGATCTTCGGCTGATGCTCCGGCGCGGCGGCGTCGAAACCGGAGGGGCCGTTCTCCAGCGCGAACAGCCGGTCGCAAGGGAAGTAGCCGCCGGCGGGGAGTTCCGCCGCCTCCAGCGGCTCCGGCGAGAGGCCCTTGACGGGATAGCGGTAGAGTTTTGCGAGGCGCATGCGGGGCTCCAAGGTTGCCGAGCTTGAAGGCAAGAGCGCGCTCGCCTTGTCAAGCGGGCAGCGCCAAAGCCCCGCCGCCGAAAAGCCGGCGCGGGCGATGCAGGAAGCCGGGACGCCCCGGCCCCGTTCGGCCGAGAGCGTGTGAGAGAAGCGCATCGGGGCATGAAGCGTCCCGGCTGCGGTCTTTCTTCGCGCGCACCTTTCCGATCCGGGGTGGGGTCATCCAGATGACCTTGGCCCATCCGGCGCGGCCGCCAGACGGCGCCCGCTTCTTTCCCGGGCAGCGTTTCCCGCGCCCTCATGCAGAAGCAGGAGGGTGCGGGGTTCACCGCCCGGGCGCGCGCAAGGGTTCACATGCGCCGCCTCGAGTCCGCCGGCGCTTTCCCTTTCGGTACTCGGGCCGCGTGTCGCGGACTTCGAAATTAGGCCCAGCCTTTTGCGCGGATCGCTCCGCGCAGCCTCCGCACGAGGGAGAGACCCGGCATGCGACGCCCGATTCCCGCGCGGAACGAGGGTCGCCGCCCCGCGCTTAACCGACCCCGCCAGCGCCGCCGACCCGACGACGCCCCTGTTGGTTGGCGAGGCGTGGGAAGTATGGGGGAGGTTCGGGGAGTGGGGATACATTCGGGGCCCCCGCGCGGTAGGGGGACAGCATCTTACTATCCGCGCGACGATTTGGGGCTGATGTTCTCAAACACTTCTATCCCAAGGACGTTTCGCAGCGGGATAAGCTCCTGCGCGAACGGCCCTTCAAGGACAAGAACGGCGCGCGCCTCGCGAGCACGACCCTCCGCAGCTTGAACAGCCTCCATTACTGCCCGATACTTCACGCATTGAAACATACCCCGCACGACGTCGGCCGCGTTTGATAGCGCCGATTTCACCTCGGCAGCCACCCACTCGTCACTAGCGCGAAACGACACGTCTAAGCAGTCGCCCGAGGGTAGGGATACCTCATTGCTTCCTGCTGACACCGAGCTTGGCAAACCAATGCACTGGGGATTTTTCGCAACATACTCCTTGAGTATGCGGTGCTCGTCACTTTCCCCGCCTCCGCCACGATCGCGGCTGGCCTCAGATACAACGGTCGCAAAATTTGGCGCCGCTGAAGGAAGCGGCAGAACTTCTAAAACGGCTTCCCAGCGAGGATAAGCATAAATAAGAGCGTGCGCCCCGGCCACGACCTCTTTCTGGCGACGGCGCGGAAGTGATTTGAAATCCCCCCATTCGCGCAGGAAAAAATTGATGCCTTCCCCAGGCAGCCCAGTGTTTTTGTTGAACACCAAACATTGGATAGGCGGAATCTTTTCAGCCCATAATGCGGATAAACTCTCCAAGGTGGAACCTATACTTCCGAGGGGATAGTTTAGATTCCTTGGGTTTGGCATGCCGAGCTCTTCAGCGAGGTCAGAATATGTTATTGGCTTTCCCGCTTCTGCCTGTCGCACAAGAAGAGGCAGTGCGACCCGTGCGCGTTGGTTATAGAGCTGGTCACCAGCAATCGGTGCCGCAATTCTAGCGGTTTCGCGTGACATAACGCCCCCTAAAGCAGCTTGGTTAGAACTATAATAAGCATCGCAATTTATCGCGCTCAAGTTTTTGCTCGCTTGAGCGGTTACGGTATAGCCGCGCTGCTTCGCCGCACCTTCCCCCGCAAAGCTCTGGCGCGGCTCCCCCTTCAACTCCCGGAAGCCCTCCCCATATCGCTCTCAAGGCCGCCGCAAGGGGCCGTTGTGACGCTGGCCGCCTCGCTTGCATGAGGACGCGGCCCGAAGGTCGAGAGGGGATGTAAATGAATTTCGAGAAATACACCGAACGCGCGCGCGGATTTGTGCAGAGCGCGCAGGGTCTCGCCACGCGCGAGGGTCATCAGCAATTCACGCCCGAGCATATTCTGAAGGTTCTGCTCGACGACGAGCAGGGACTCTCCGCCGGTCTCATCGACCGCGCGGGCGGAAACTCGCGCGAGGCGCTGGCCCGCACCGAGGCGGCGCTCGCCAGGCTTCCGAAGGTTTCGGGCTCCGGCGCCGGACAGCTTTATCTTGCGCCCGCGACGGCGCGGCTCTTCGACAACGCCGAGAAGATCGCGCAGAAGGCGGGTGACAGCTACGTCACCGTCGAGCGGCTGCTGCTCGCGCTGTCGATGGAGAAGGATACCGAGGCCGCGAAGATTCTCGCTGGCGCCGGCGTGACGCCGCAGACGCTCAACGCCGCGATCGAGGAATTGCGCAAGGGCCGCACCGCCGACACCGCCTCGGCCGAGAACCAGTATGATGCGCTGAAGAAATACGCCCGTGACCTGACGGAGGCGGCGCGCGAGGGCAAGCTCGACCCCGTGATCGGCCGCGACGAGGAAATCCGCCGCACCATCCAGGTGCTGTCGCGCCGCACGAAAAACAATCCCGTGCTGATCGGCGAACCCGGCGTCGGCAAGACCGCCATCGTCGAGGGGCTTGCGCTGCGCATCGTCAATGGCGACGTGCCGGAGTCGCTTCAGGACAAGAAGCTTCTCGCGCTCGACATGGGATCGCTCATCGCCGGCGCGAAATATCGCGGCGAGTTCGAGGAGCGCCTGAAGGGCGTGCTCAATGAAGTCACGGCCGCCGAGGGCGACATCATCCTCTTCATCGACGAGATGCACACGCTTGTCGGCGCCGGCAAGGCGGATGGCGCGATGGACGCGTCAAATTTGCTGAAGCCTGCGCTGGCGCGCGGCGAATTGCATTGCGTCGGCGCGACCACGCTCGACGAATACAGGAAGCATGTGGAGAAGGACGCGGCGCTGGCGCGGCGCTTCCAGCCCGTCTTCGTCGATGAACCGACGGTCGAGGACACGATCTCGATCCTGCGCGGTCTGAAGGAGAAATACGAGCTGCACCACGGCGTGCGCATCACCGACTCCGCCATCGTGGCAGCGGCGACGCTGTCGAACCGCTACATCTCCGACCGCTTCCTGCCCGACAAGGCCATCGACCTTGTGGACGAAGCCTCCTCGCGCCTGCGCATGCAGATCGATTCGAAGCCGGAAGAACTCGACGAATTCGACCGCCGCATCATCCAGCTCAAGATCGAGCAGGAGGCGCTGAAGAAGGAGACGGACGCCGCGTCGAAGGATCGGCTTGCGAAACTCGAAGGCGAACTGGCGGAGCTGGAGGAGAAATCCGCCGCGCTCACCGCGCGCTGGAAGGCGGAGAAGGACAAGCTCGGCAGCGCCCAGAAGATCAAGGAGCAGTTGGAGCACGCGCGCAACGAACTCGCCCAGGCGCAGCGCCGCGGCGAGTATCAGCGCGCCGGCGAACTGACCTATGGCGTCATCCCCGACCTCGAGAAGAAGCTCGAAGCGACGGAGGGCGTCGAAGCCAAGGGCGCGCTGATCGAGGAGGCCGTGACGGCCAGCGACGTCGCGCAGGTGGTCTCGCGCTGGACGGGCATCCCTGTCGACAAGATGCTGGAGGGCGAGCGCGAGAAGCTCCTCCACATGGAGAAAGAACTGGCCAGGCGCGTCGTCGGGCAGCGCGAGGCGGTGGAGGCGGTTTCGACCGCCGTGCGCCGCGCGCGCGCGGGCCTGCAGGATCCCAACCGTCCGATCGGCAGCTTCATCTTCCTCGGCCCCACCGGCGTCGGCAAGACGGAGCTGACGAAGGCGCTGGCGCAGTTTCTCTTCGACGACGAGACCGCGATGGTGCGCCTCGACATGTCGGAATATATGGAGAAGCACTCGGTCGCCCGTCTCATCGGCGCGCCGCCCGGCTATGTCGGCTATGAGGAAGGCGGCGCGCTGACGGAAGCCGTGCGCCGGCGTCCCTATCAGGTCGTGTTGTTCGACGAGATCGAGAAGGCGCATCCGGATGTGTTCAATGTGCTTTTGCAGGTGCTCGACGACGGGCGCCTGACGGACGGCCAGGGCCGCACGGTCGACTTCAGGAACACGCTCATCATCATGACGTCGAATCTCGGCGCCGAATTCCTGGTGATGCAGCAGGAGGGCGAGGATTCGACGGCGGTGCATGACGAGGTGATGTCGGTGGTGCGGTCGCACTTCCGGCCCGAGTTCCTCAACCGCGTCGACGAGATCATCCTGTTCCACCGGCTGCGGCGCGAGGATATGGGCGCGATCGTCGACATTCAGTTCAAGCGCCTGCAAAGGCTGCTGGAGGATCGCAAAATCACCCTGCATTCCGACGGCAAGGCGCGCGACTGGCTCGCCGCCAAGGGCTACGATGCGGCCTATGGCGCGCGTCCCCTGAAGCGCGTGATGCAGAAGGAACTGCAGGACGCGCTGGCCGAACGCCTGCTCGCGGGCGAGATCGTTGACGGCGCGAGCGTGGAGATCTCCGCCGAGGGTCCGTCGCTGACCATCGACGGCAAGCCGACGCATGGACCGGCGCGGCCGATCCTGCGGACGGTGGGGAACGCGTAAGGCGGCCCCCTCCCTGTCCCTCCCCCGCTTCGCGGGAGAGGGGACGCTAACGATCAGCGCTGGCGTAAATCTCGATGAAGGCGCCGGTTGAACTCCCTCTCCCGCGAAGCGGGGGAGGGTTGGGGTGGGGGCTCACAACTTCCTAAGCGCCACTTCCTCGATCCTGTGATCGGCGCCCTTGGTCAAAATCAGACTCGCGCGCGGGCGCGTCGGCGCGATGTTGCTGCGCAGGTTCTCGAGATTGATGCGCGTCCAGATGTCTTTCGCGACGCGCACCGTCTCCTCGTCGGAAAGTTCGGCGTATTTACGAAAGTAGGAGCGCGGGTCTTTGAAGGCCGTCTCGCGCAGGCGCAGGAAGCGCGAGACATACCAGCGCTCCAGCGTTTCCTCATCCGCGTCGAGATAGACCGAGAAGTCGAAGAAGTCGGAGACGAAGGGAATTTCCTTCGGCTGGCGCGACGGGCGCGCGGCCAGCACGTTGACGCCTTCGACAATGAGAATGTCAGGCCCGTCGACGCAGGTCGTCTCGTTCTGCACGACGTCATAGACGAGATGCGAATAGACCGGCGCGCAGACGTGGCGCTGTCCCGCCTTCACCTCGGAAAGAAAGCGAAGCAGCGCCTTGTTGTCGTAGCTCTCGGGAAAGCCCTTGCGCTCCATCAGCCCTTCGCGCTCGAGCATCGCGTTGGGCATCAGAAAGCCGTCGGTCGTCACGAGTTCGACCTTGGGCGTATTGGCCCAGCGCGACAGCAGCGCCTTGAGAATGCGCGCCGTCGTCGATTTTCCGACAGCGACGGAACCCGCGACGCCGATGATGTAGGGAACCTTGCCGTCCTCGGCCCCCAGAAAGCGCTGCGTCGCCTTGAACAACCCCTGCGTCGCCGCAACGTAGAGCGCCAGCAGGCGCGAGAGCGGCAGATAAATCTCGATGACTTCTTCAAGCGAGATCGGATCGCCGACGGATTTCAGCCGCGCGAGATCGTCGAGCGTCAGCGTCAACGGCGTGTCGGCGCGCAGGCTCGCCCATTCAGCGCGGGTGAAGCGTCGGTAGGGCGAGATCGCGCCATTCGCCGACGCGCCGGGATCGTTCATTTGGCGTCTCCACGAGCCGCCTTTTCCGCCAGCCCGGACTGGTTTGTGCGCCGCTCCAGCTCGAGCAACACTTCGCTCAGCGAAATCTCGCGCGCCTCCAGTAACACGAGCAGATGGTAGAGCACGTCGGCGGCTTCATTGGTGAGGCCCTTCCTGTCTCCCTCCATCGCCGCGATAACGGCTTCAAAAGCCTCCTCGCCAAACTTCTTGGAGATGCGCGGGACGCCGGCGTCGAAAAGCTGCTTCGTATAGGAGTTAGAGGCTCTGTCGCCGCGTCGCGATTTGATGAGCGCAGCGAGATCGTCGAGAGTGAATGTCATGGCGAGCCCCCCACCTCCCCCTTGAGGGGGGAGGTCGTTCGCCGAAGGCGAGCGGGTGGGGGTGACAAACGACAAAGGTACAGGGCGCCACCCCACCCCGAAGCGCTTCGCGCTTCGACCCTCCCCCTCGAGGGGAGGGTGTAACCGGCGTCGCTTCGCATCACGTCCCCTCCAAACCGTCGAGCCGCATCGGCAATCCCGCCGCGGCCATGTGCCGCTTCGCCTGCGGGATCGAATATTCGCCGAAGTGGAAGATCGAAGCGGCGAGCACCGCCGTGGCGTGGCCTTCGCGAACGCCCGCGACGAGATGATCGAGGTTCCCGACGCCGCCCGAGGCGATGACCGGCACGGTGACAGCGTCGGCGACGGCGCGCGTGAGCGCGATGTCGAAGCCGATCCTGGCGCCGTCGCGATCCATCGAGGTGAGCAGGACTTCTCCGGCCCCCAGCGACGTAACCTCACGCGCAAATTCCACCGCGTCGATTCCCGTCGGGCGGCGCCCGCCGTGCGTGAAGATTTCCCACTTCCCTGGGGCGACCTGCTTGGCGTCGATGGCGACGACGATGCATTGCGCGCCGAATTTCTCCGCCGCCTCGCGTACGAACTGACGGTTCGAGACGGCGGCGGTGTTGATGGAGGCCTTGTCCGCGCCGGCCAGCAGCAGTTTGCGAATGTCGTCGAGCGTGCGCACGCCGCCGCCGACTGTGAGCGGCATGAAGCAGGCTTCGGCCGTGCGTTGCACGACGTCCAGCAGAATGCCGCGGTTCTCGTGGCTCGCGGTGATGTCGAGGAAGCAGAGCTCGTCCGCGCCCGCCGCGTCATAGGCGATGGCGCATTCGACGGGATCGCCGGCGTCGCGCAGATCGACGAAATTGACGCCCTTGACGACGCGGCCTTCCTTCACGTCGAGACAGGGGATGACGCGGGCTTTCAGCATCAGCCTCGCGCCTTCTTGATCAGGGCCAGCGCTTCCCCGGGATCGAGCCGCCCGTCATAAAGCGCGCGGCCGGTGATGGCGCCGGCGAGTCTCGCGCAATCGGGCTGAATGAGGCGTTCGATGTCATCTAGCGACGCAAGGCCGCCCGAGGCGATGACGGGGATGGTGAGCGCATTGGCGAGGCCGAGCGTCTGCTCGATGTTCAGGCCTGTCAGAATCCCGTCGCGCGAAATATCCGTGTAGATGATCGCGCTGACGCCTGCGTCTTCAAAACTCTTGGCGAGATCGAGCGAGGGCATGCGCGTCGTGCGCGCCCAGCCGTCGACCGCGACCATGCCGTCCTTTGCGTCGATGCCGACCGCGACGCGGCCGGGATAGACGCGCGCGGCCTCGCGCACAAAGGAAGGATCCTTCACCGCCGCCGTGCCGATGATGACGCGCGCAACGCCCTTCTCCAGCCAGCGCGAAAGCGTGCGCATGTCACGAATGCCGCCGCCGAGTTGCACGGGAATCGTCAGCGCGCCCAGAATGGCCTCGACCGCCGCGGCATTGCGGGGCACGCCCGCAAAGGCGCCGTCGAGATCGACGACATGAAGATACTCGAAGCCCTGCGCCTGAAAGGCGCGCGCCTGATTGGCCGGATCGTCGCTGAAGACGGTGGCGCGGTCCATATCGCCCTGCGCGAGGCGAACGCACTGGCCTTCCTTCAGATCGATTGCGGGAAACAGAATCACGGACGCCACCTCAGGAAATTCGCGATGAGCGCGAGGCCGAGCCTCTGGCTCTTTTCGGGATGGAACTGCACGCCGACGAGATTGTCGCGCGCAACCGACGCTGTGAGCGGCGCGCCATAGTCGCTCGTGGCGAGCACATGGGCCGGGTTCGACGGCGTAAGATGATAGGAATGGACGAAATAGGCATGGAGGCCTGTCTCGCCCGTGGCGATGCCGGCGAAGACCGGATGTTCGCGCGTGAGCCGGAGCGTGTTCCAGCCCATATGCGGGATTTTCAAAGAGGGATCGCCGGGCTCGATCGCCACGACGTCGCCGCCGATCCAGTCGAGGCCGGGCGTCTCGCCATGCTCCAGCCCGCGCGCGGCCATGAGTTGCATGCCGACGCAGATGCCGAGGAACGGCCGGCCGCGGTCGATGACCGCCTCCTGCAGCGCCTCGTAAAGCCCCGGTAGCGCGAGCAGCCCGCCACGGCAGTCCGCGAAGGCGCCGACGCCCGGCAGCACGACGCGCTCGGCGGCGCGCACGGCGTCCGGGTCGTTGGTCACGCAGATGTCGCCCGCCAGCCCGGCCTCGCGGGCGGCGCGCTCGAAGGCCTTCTGCGCCGAATGCAGATTGCCGGAACCGTAGTCGATGATCGCTGTGCTCAAGCGCCGCTCTCCGCGGCAGGGGTTGGCGCGGCGGCGCCGGCGCGGCGGCCGAAGTAGACCTCCTCGGCCTCCTCTTCATTGTCGCCAATCACCACATCGCCCTCGACATAGCCCCGTCGTTGCAAAGTCCATGCGAGGATGCGGTCGCCTTCGAAACCGAGGATGCCCGCCGCCGCAAGTCCGGCGAAGGACATGGCCTCGGTCGGTATCTTGAGCAGCGCGCCTATCCCCCCGATGGCGGCGAGCAGCAGCGCCCAGCCCACTGCGGCGATCCAGGCCCGCTTCCACAACAGCCAGAACGGGCCGAACAGGAAAGCCGGCGTCGAGAAGCCGTCGCGCAGGAACACGATCTTCTCCGGCGCGGCGGCTTCGCCCTGCGCCGAAATATGAACGGTGAATGTGGCCATTGGCCGTTCCTCCTCGTGGAGCCGTCCGCCAGCCGCCGTCTCAGGCGGTCAGCGTTCCCTTGGTGGAGGGCGCCTCGCCCTGGACGCGGCGGGGGTCGATCGCCACCGCCTTGCCGAAGGCGCGGGCGAAGCCCTTGAACGTGCTCTCGGCGATATGATGGCTGTTGACGCCCTTGAGGCTGTCGATATGCAGCCCGATGCGCGCCTGCACGGCGAAGGCCTGGAAGAATTCGCGCATCAGCTCGGTGTCGAATTCGCCGATCCGCTCCGCCGGAAACTCCACGCCATAGACGAGATAGGGCCGGCCGGAGACGTCGATGACTACGCGGGTGAGCGCCTCGTCGAGCGGGACATGGGCGTCGCCATAACGCGCGATTCCCTTGCGGTCGCCGAGAGCCCGGTCCACCGCCTGCCCCAGCGCGAGGCCGACATCCTCAACCGTGTGGTGGCCATCGATATGCAGGTCGCCCTTGGCGAGCACGGTCAGGTCGAGCGGGGCGTGGCGGGCGATCTGGTCGAGCATATGGTCGAAAAAGCCGATTCCCGTCGAAATGTCGGACTTTCCCGAGCCGTCGAGGTCGACGGCGACGGAGATCGTCGTTTCCTTGGTGTTGCGCTCGATCTTCGCGCTGCGCATGGAGAAAAGGCCTTCCGAAAGACGCCGCCAGACCAAATCGGCCGCGAGCCGCCAGCTTGTATCAATTCTGTCGCATCTTCGCCACCCGGGAAGGTGGTTCATCAGGCTTACTGGCCGTATCGCCCACGCTTGCATATGATCATGCTCAAGGTCTTAACGTTGAACCGGTTTCGAGGGGGATTGATGAGACCAGCGCTGTTCGCCCTGCCCGCGCTCCTGCTCAGCGCCGCCGTCGCTTGGGGCGGAACGCCGGAGGAGGACTACGTCGCCGCTCGCGACGCCGCGATCGCCAAGATCAAGAAGGCCGCGGCGAAGAGCCGGGACGCCGACCTCAGCAAGATGGACCAGAAGGCCCTCGCCGATCTCGATCGGCGGCTTCAGCCGGTTGTCGGCGGGCTCTCGGCGAAGCCCTATCCGGCGCGCGGCAAGATCGCCACCGACACGCTCGTTGAAGACGACGTCGGGTTCGGCGTTCTCGACGCGCTCCGTTTCGCCCAGGGCGAGGGAGATCAGCAGGCTTTCGTGACGACAGAGTCCTTGCTGACCAGATGGCTGGCCAAGCCCGAAGATTGGTGGACCAAGACCCGCAAGACTCCGCCCTCGATCGACGAAGCGCTCTCGAATGAGGAGTTCTACACCTACGCCATCGGCCCCGACGCCGCCTTCACGAAAACCGCGGAGCTGCCGATCGCGAAACCGGATGGCGCGACATACGCTTTCGCCATGCTCGGCGGCTGGGCGCAGGACGTGGGGCCGAACCCCAATCAGGAAATCATCGTCGCGCTGCGCAAGGGCGGCAAGGTCTATATCGCCAGCGAGACGGCAAAGAAATACAAGGCCATTCCCGCCTGCGAGAAGATCTGGAAAGACGCCGAGGCGAAGGCCAATGCGCTTTACAAGACATATACCGACAGCGGCGCCAAGGACCAGAAGATATTCGACGCCTACAACGACGTGAACGGCAAGGCCGACAAGGACTATCGCGCCTGCTACGCGGAGCGCACGCCCCGGGAAGCTTTCTTCCCCGAACTGACGCGGGAGGCGCAAGCCATCGCCGACCGCTTCAAGGGCGAATGAACGGCGTTGGGCGCGCGCACTTGTTGAAGCCGCGCCCAGCCCCTACATCGGCCACAACGATTTCTCGGCAGGCGCAAATGGACAAAGAACAAGAAAAGTCGCCGCTTATGCATGCGACGACCATCATTCTGGTCAAAAAGCAGGGAGAAACGGTGATCGCGGGCGACGGGCAGGTCAGCCTTGGCCAGACGATCATGAAGGGCAACGCGCGGAAAGTGCGCCGGCTGGGCAAGGGCGAGGTGATCGCGGGCTTCGCGGGCGCCACGGCGGACGCCTTCACGCTTTTCGAGCGGCTCGAAACCAAGCTCGAACAATATCCCGGCCAGCTCATGCGCGCTTGCGTGGAACTCGCCAAGGACTGGCGCATGGACCGCTATCTGCGCCGTCTGGAGGCGATGATGCTCGTCGCGGACAGGAATGTCGGGCTGGTGCTGACAGGCTCCGGCGATGTGCTGGAGCCCGAGACGAGCGAGGGCGGCGCCGTGGCCGCCATCGGCTCCGGCGGCAATTACGCGCTCGCAGCGGGCCGCGCCCTGATCGACACGCCCGCCGACGCCGAGGCCATCGCGCGCCGTGCGATGACCATCGCCGCCGACATTTGCGTCTACACGAACCACAACATCGTGGTGGAGAAAATCTGATGGCCGACTTCTCCCCGCGGGAAATCGTCTCCGAACTCGACCGCTATATCGTCGGCCAGCACGAGGCGAAGCGCGCCGTCGCCATCGCCCTGCGCAACCGCTGGCGCCGCCTGCAGCTCGAAGGGCAGATGCGCGAAGAGGTGATGCCGAAGAACATTCTCATGATCGGCCCCACCGGCTGCGGCAAGACCGAGATCGCGCGCCGGCTCGCGCGCCTCGCCAACGCGCCCTTCCTGAAGGTCGAGGCGACGAAATTCACCGAGGTCGGCTATGTCGGCCGCGACGTGGAGCAGATCGTCCGCGACCTGATCGAGGTTGCGCTGGTCATGGTGAAGGAGCGCCGCCGCAAGGATGTGCAGGCGCGCGCCGAAAAAGCTGCGGAAGAGCGCCTGCTCGACGCCCTCGTCGGGGCCGCCTCATCCGCAGCGACGCGCGAGACGTTCCGCAAACGTTTGCGCGATGGCGAACTCGACGACAAGGAAGTGGAAATCGAGCTTCAGCAGTCGGGCGGCGGCATGCCCATGTTCGAACTGCCGAACATGCCGGGCGGCGGCAGCGTCTCGGCCTTTTCCCTCGGCGACATTTTCGGCAAGATGCAGCGCGGCAAACCACGCAAGCTCACCGTGACGGACGCGCGCGCGCCACTGATCGCCGAGGAGAGCGACAAGCTCATCGACCAGGAAGCGAGCGTCCGCGAGGCGATCCACGAAGTCGAGAACAATGGCATCGTCTTCATCGACGAGATGGACAAGATCTGCGCGCGCGAGGGCCGCAGCGGCGCCGACGTCTCGCGCGAGGGCGTGCAGCGCGACCTGCTGCCGCTGATCGAAGGCACGACGGTCGCCACCAAGCACGGGCAGGTGAAAACCGACCATGTGCTCTTCATCGCCTCCGGCGCCTTCCATGTCGCGAAGCCTTCGGACCTCCTGCCCGAACTTCAGGGCCGGCTGCCGATCCGCGTGGAGCTCGCCTCGCTCAATGAAGAGGATTTCCGACGCATCCTCACCGAGACGGAGGCCTGCCTCACCAAGCAATATGTCGCCTTGCTCGGCACGGAGGGCGTGACGCTCGACTTCGCGCCCTCGGCGGTCGACGCCATCGCCAAGGTCGCCGTTCAGGTGAACACCTCCGTTGAGAATATCGGCGCCCGCCGCCTGCAGACGGTGATGGAGCGCGTGCTCGACGACATCAGCTTCTCGGCCTCGGACAAATCGGGCGAGACGATCGTGATCGACGGCGACTTCGTCGAGAAGCACATCGGCGATCTGGCGAAGAACCGGGATTTGAGCCGGTTTATTCTCTAGCCCCCTGCCCTCTCCCCAACCCTCTCCTTATGCCGGGAGAGGGTTGCTTTTGCGCACTTGCGCCCGCGCCCGGGCATTGCGATAAGACCCGCCAACGTTCCCAACGCGGCCAGTCACATGTCCAGCTTCTCCCAGCGCGTCTTCTCCGGCGTGCAGTCCACCGGCAATCTGCATCTCGGCAACTATCTCGGCGCCATCGTCAAATTCGTCGAGCTGCAGAAGAGCTTCGATTGCCTTTATTGCGTCGTCGACCTGCACGCGATCACCGTGCCGCAGGATCCAATCGAACTGCGCAACAATACGCGCGAGATCGCCGCGGCCTTTCTCGCCTGCGGCATCGACCCGAAGAAAAACATCGTCTTCAACCAGAGCCAGGTGCCCGAGCACGCCGAGCTCGCCTGGGTGCTGAACTGCGTCGCCCGCATCGGCTGGCTGAACCGCATGACGCAGTTCAAGGACAAGGCCGGCAAGGACCGCGAGAACGCCTCCGTCGGCCTGCTGGATTATCCTGTGCTGATGGCCGCCGACATTCTCATCTACCGCGCGACCCATGTGCCAGTGGGCGACGACCAGAAGCAGCATCTGGAACTCGCGCGCGACATCGCGCAGAAGTTCAACAACGACTTCGGCGCCTCGATCGAGCGCAATGGTTTTGGCGAAGCCTTTTTCCCCCTGCCCGAGCCGCTGATCTCCGGCCCCGCGACGCGCGTCATGAGCCTGCGCGACGGCACGAAGAAAATGTCGAAGTCCGACGCGTCCGACTATTCGCGCATCAATCTCTCCGACGACGCCGACGCCATTGCGACGAAGGTGAAGAAGGCGAAGACCGATCCCGAGCCCCTGCCCTCCGAGGAAAAGGGGCTCGAGGGCCGCCCCGAGGCGGATAACCTCGTCGGCATTTTCGCCGCGCTCTCAGGGCGCGCCAAGGCGGATATTCTCGGAGAATTCGGCGGCGCCAATTTCTCGACCTTCAAGAATGCGCTGGTCGATCTGTCGGTCGCGAAGCTCTCGCCCATCACCGCCGAAATGCGCCGCATCAAGGCCGAGGATGGCTATATCGACGGCGTGCTGCGCGACGGCTCGGAGCGCGCCCGCGTCATCGCCCGCGAAAACATGAATGCGGTGAAGGATATTGTGGGGTTCTTGAGGTAAGCCTGCCGTCATTGCGAGCGCAGCGAAGCAATCTGGAGCGGCATCCGACCACCGGATTGCTCCGTCGCTTTCGCCCCTCGCAATGACGCCCTAACCGATCGACGACGGCTTTGGCCCGCCGGTCGCCCAGTCCAGCAATTCCACCGTGTGCACGATAGGGGTCGCCGTCCCCGCGCCGATCTGCATCATACAGCCGAGGTTTCCCGCGGCGATCACGTCGGGCGCGACGCTCTCGATGTTTGCAACCTTGCGCGCGCGAAGCGCGCCCGCCATTTCCGGCTGCAGCAAATTATATGTGCCTGCCGAACCGCAGCAGATGTGGCCTTCCGGAACGGGAAGCACATCGAAGCCCGCGCGCTCGAGCGCCGCAACCGGCTCCCGCGTGATTTTCTGGCCATGCTGCAAAGAACACGCCGAATGATAGGCGACCCTGAGGCGCGGCGTAGCCCCGGAAGCTGCTAAATCCAGCATCTCGATCACTTCGCTGACATCGCGCGCAAGCGACGAAATGCGCGCCGCCTTTTCGGCGAGCCGCGCGTCATTGCGGAACATGAAGCCATAGTCCTTCACGCTCGTGCCGCAGCCCGAGGTGTTGACGACGATATGATCGAGCCCGCCATTCTCGATCTCGCGCGTCCATGCTTCGATGTTGCGCCGCGCGAAGGCGTGGGACTGCCCGACCTTGCCAAGGTGATGCGGCAAGGCCCCGCAACAGCCTGCGCCCTCCGCCACCACCACCTCGACGCCGTGACGCGTCAGCAGGCGCACGGTCGCTTCGTTTATGCGCGTGTCCAGCACCGATTGAGCGCATCCGTTGAGCAGCGCAACGCGCATCCGGCGCGCGCCCTGCGCCGGGAAAACCTGCGGGCTATCCACGTCTGAAGCCGGTGGAAGCGATTTCGGCGCGAGCGCGAAAAGCGCGCGCAGACGCTTCGGCAGTCGCCCGGCGAAGGGTTTGAGCGGCGTCGCGATGCGCAGCGCCAGGCGAAACAGCGCCGGGCGCGGCAACACGAAGGCGAGCAGGCTGCGCAGGAGTCTTTCTTGTAGCGGCCGCGGAAACGTCTTCTCGATATGCGCGCGCGCATGATCGACGAGATGCATGTAATGCACGCTCGAGGGACATGTCGTCATGCAGGAGAGGCACGAGAGGCAACGGTCGATATGGCGCGTCGTGCGCGCGTCGGCCGGCAACTCCTTCTCCAGCATTTCCTTGATGAGATAGATGCGTCCTCTCGGTGAATCGAGTTCGTCGCCGGTAAGGAGATATGTCGGGCAGGTCGCCGTGCAGAAGCCGCAATGCACGCAGGCGCGGATGATCTTTTCGGATTGAGCGACATCCGGGTCAGCGAGCGCGGTGAGTGAAAAATGCGTCTGCATCTCAAAACTCCGCGCGCATGCGGCCTCGCTCCAGCACATGGGCCGGATCGAAGCTTTCCTTGACGCGCTTCGTCAGGGCGGCGAGCGGCCCCGGCTGGGGATGAAAAACCTCTACGCGCGCCCGCGTGTCCTCCGACGCGCGCATCAGCATCGCATGGCCGCCGTAAGCGTCGACGGCGGAGCGCACGGTCTCGGCATGCGCATTGAGCGCCGGTTCGAGGCAAAGCCAGATGAGCCCGCCGGCCCAGTCGAAGAGATGCGCAAGGATCGGCGTTCCCGCCCCGCGCAACGCCTCGACGACCTTGAACCCGTCGGAAGGCGCGACCGACAGACGCCAGATCTGTCCCGAGCGCGCAACGACCGGCGCCGCGTCTCTGACTTCGGCCCAGAGCCCGGCGGATTTTTCCTGGTCGAGGACATCGAAGCTTGCGCCGCAGTCCTTCAACTGTGCGATCAGCGCATCCCGACGCATCGCGACGGAAATCTGCGGCCCCTCGATGCGAATTGCGGCGACGGCCCCCTCCGGCGAAAGCGGCGTGACCCCCGCCGGCACGACGGCGAAGGAAGACGCCTCATGGGGCATGCCGGAGGCGCGGCGCAATTGCGCGAGACCTTGCGCCTCGTCGAGACCGTGCAGCAACAGAGTCTCCTGCGTCTCCGGCTTCGGCAGCACTTTGAGCGTCACCTCGGTGAGGAGCGCCAGCGTGCCGTAAGAGCCGCAGACGAGCTTGGACAAATCATAGCCGGTGACGTTCTTCATCACGCGGCCGCCCGACTTCACAATCTCTCCGCGCCCATTGACGCATTGGAATCCGAGCAGATGGTCGCGCGCGGCGCCCGCCTTGATGCGGCGCGGTCCTGAGGCGTTCACCGCGATCACGCCGCCGATTGTCGCGCTGCGCGTCGCGCCGCCGAAAAGTCTCGCATGGTCCATCGGCTCGAAGGCGAGTTGTTGGCGATGCGCGTCGAGAAGCTCTTCTATCTCGCGCAGAGGCGTGCCTGCGCGCGCCGAGAGAACCAGCTCTTCGGGCTCGTAAAGCGAGACGCCCGAGAGCGCCTTTGTCGACAATTCGCGCGGCTGCGGGGCATGCCGGCCAAGGCGCTTCTTCGAGCCCGCGCCGACGATGGCGAAAGACGCATTGCGGCTTCTGGCGAGGCTGATCGCTTCGGCCGCATCGGCGGCGTCGCGTATCTCGAGCGTCGCGGCGGCTGGGTCCATTGTCAGAATCTGGGAATCTCCGGGAAAGGGGTTTTGCCGCCGACGACATGCATCATACCGAATTCGGCGCAGCGATGCAGCGTTGGAAAAACCTTCCCGGGATTGAGACGGCTCATGGGATCGAAAGCGCATTTCACGCGAAGCTGCTGGTCGAGATCGATCTCGTTGAACATCTCGCCCATCAGATCGCGCTTTTCGACGCCGACGCCATGTTCGCCGGTGAGAACGCCGCCGACGGAAACGCAAAGCCGCAGAATGTCGAAGCCGAGTTGTTCGGCGCGCGCGACGTCTCCCTCGATCGAGGCGTCGTACAGGATGAGCGGATGCAGATTGCCGTCGCCCGCGTGAAACACGTTGGCGACCTGCAAGCCGTATTTGCTGGCGAGCGCATCCATGCCCTCGAGCACCTCGGGCAGCCGCGCACGGGGAATGGTGCCGTCCATGCAAAGGTAATCCGGCTTGATGCAACTCACCGCCGGAAAGGCGTTCTTGCGTCCGGCCCAGAACTGCAGCCGCTCGGATTCGCTATTCGAAATTTTGGTGGTGGTCGCGCCTTCCGAACGCGCGATCTCCTCGACGACTCCGACGAGGTGATCGACCTCCACCTGCGCGCCGTCGAGTTCGACAATGACGATGGCCTCGGCGTCCAGCGGATAACCGCAGGGCTGGAAGCGCTCCACGGCGTGGATGGTCGCCTTGTCCATCATCTCCATGCCGCCGGGGATGACGCCGCGCGCGATGACGGCGCCGACGAAACGCGCGCCGGCGTTGACGCTGGGAAAGCCCACGAGGAGACAGCGCGCGACGGCGGGCTTTTGCAGGATACGGACCGTGACTTCGGTGACGACGCCGAGCAGCCCCTCGGAGCCGGTCATGAGACCCATGAGATCATAAGCCTCGCTGTCGAGATGCTTCCCGCCGAGCCGTACGATCTCGCCGCCCATCAGCACGACTTCGAGGCCGAGAATGTTGTTCGTCGTCAGACCGTATTTGAGGCAATGCACGCCGCCGGCGTTTTCCGCGACATTGCCGCCGATTGAACAGGCGATCTGCGAGGAGGGATCGGGCGCATAATAGAATCCCTTCGCCTCCACGGCTTTCGAGATGGCGAGATTCTGAACGCCTGGCTGCACGCGGGCGCAACGGTTGTCGTAATCGATTTCGAGAATCCGATCGAACTTCGACATGCCGAGCAGAATGCCGTCAACAAGCGGCATCGAGCCGCCGGAAAGCGAGGTGCCGGCGCCGCGCGGCACGATTTTGACGTTCATCTCGGCGGCGAGCGCCATGATGGCGCGCACCTGCGCAACGGTCTCGGGCAGCACGACAACGAGCGGAAGCGCGCGATACATAGTGAAGGCGTCGCATTCGAAGGCGCGCCGCGCCGTCTCGTCGATGATGAGGCCGGACTCGGGAAGAATGTCGCGCAGCAGTGCGATCAATGCGTCGCGATTTGCGAGAATCTCGGGTTCCGGCGCGGGCATCATCAGCGTCATCGCAACGCGCCTCCTCCTGTGCGGCCGCGGCGGGCCATTGCCCCGGGCGCAGCGACATGTGATCTACCCTGCGAGACCATCAATGTCCCTAGTCGAGGCGCCCCCCGCGCGCAAGCCTGCGTCGCCGCGCGTCTTCCGCAAAAGGAGCCCGCATGAAAATGAAATTTCTTCTCACGCTCGCCGACGCCAAACGCGTTGCGGCGGCCGCGGCGCAGGAAGCGGGCCGCAATGGCTGGAGCGTGGTCATCGCCATCGTCGACGACGCGGGCCTGCTGGTTTACCTGGAGCGGCTCGACGGCGCGCAGCCGGCGTCCTGCGAGATCGCCCAGAGCAAGGCGCGCGCCGCCGCCCTCTTCCGCCGCCCGACCAAGGCGCTCGAAGACACGGTCGCCGGCGGCCGGATCGCCCTGCTCAGCCTTCCGCACATCACGCCCGTGGAGGGCGGCCTGCCGCTCCTTCACGAAGGTCAGGTGGTCGGCGCCATCGGCGTATCCGGTGTCCAGTCCTTTCAGGACGGCCTCGTGGCCAAGGCCGGCGCGGACGCCCTCGCGGCGCAGGGTTAACAGACTGTTCACGATGCCTGCGAAAGGCGGTGGAGGGGTCGCGTATCAGCCCCCCGCGCCGCTAGGGATGGGTTAACCTAATCCTCGCCGCCGCCCAGAGCCCGCCGGGCGCGCCCGACCGCTTCCGGCGGCAGGGACTCGGCTGTCGCGAAGGCGAGAAGAAGCGCCTCGTCGCTTGCAAGATGATCCAGAACCGCAAGGTGAAACCCATGATCTCCCAGCAAAAGGCGCACATCGCCCGGATCGACCCCGGTCAGGGCGAAGAACCTCGCGAGGCGCTCGTCGTCCCGGGTGAGAAATGCGAGGGCGCGCAAGGCCGTTTCCGAAGGAGGCGGCTCGGAATGGCCTGCGCCTGCACTGCGACCGACGCCTCTGTTGCCGCTTTTCATTAATCTTCCCGTGGTAACCAACAAGGAACCGGCGCAGTTCTCGAGCGCGCCGCCGCCTCGTGACAGCCGTTCCCTAGAGCGATCCAGATGAAAAAAACTGTCCTCATCGTAGAGGATAACGAACTCAACATGAAGCTCTTCAACGATCTGTTGGAGGCGAACGGCCATGCCACGCTTCGCACGAAGAGCGGCGTCGAGGCGATCTCCCTCGCCCGCGACCATCGGCCGGACCTGATCCTGATGGACATTCAGCTCCCGGAAGTGAGCGGGCTGGAAGTCACGCGCTGGCTGAAGGACGACGACGATCTGCGGAGCATCCCCGTCATCGCCATCACGGCTTTCGCCATGAAGGGCGATGAGGAAAAAATCCGGCAGGGAGGCTGCGAGGCTTACCTTTCGAAGCCAATCTCCGTCGCCAAGTTTCTGGAGACGGTGAACTCCTTTCTCGCGGACAAGAAGTAGGAGACGTCAGCAAGATGACCGCGCGCGTCCTGATCGTCGACGACCTGCTCCCCAACATCAAGCTTCTGGAGGCCCGGCTTTCGGCCGAATATTTCGACGTCGTGTCGGCGACCAACGGCCCGGAGGCGCTTGCGCTCTGCCGGGACGGACGTTGTGACATCGTTCTGCTCGACGTCATGATGCCCGGCATGGATGGCTTCGAGGTTTGCACCCGCCTGAAATCCGATCCCGCCACCATGCATCTGCCCGTCGTCATGGTGACGGCGCTGGATCAGCCTGCCGACCGAGTCCGCGGCCTTGAATGCGGCGCCGACGACTTCCTCACCAAGCCTGTCGACGAACTGGCGCTGATCGCCCGCGTGCGTTCGCTCACGCGCCTCAAGATCATGCTGGACGAGTTGCGCGCGCGCGCCAACACCTCCGCCAACCTCGGACTCTCCTCCCGCGAAACGAACGACGGCGCGCGAGGCCGCATTCTCCTCGTCGAGGACCGTCCCAGCTCCGCCGACCGCATCGTCGCGAGCATGCGAGACCTCCACAATATCGAGATCGAGAACCATCCCCAGGATGCGCTTTTCCGGGCTGCGGAAAACAATTACGAGCTCGTGATCGTCAGCCTCAATCTGACGGATTTCGACGCCCTGCGCCTGTGCAGCCAGTTGCGCTCGCTCGAGAGAACGCGCTCGGTCCCCATTCTGCTTCTGGCGGATGTCGAAGACCGGCCGCGCATTCTGCGCGGGCTCGATCTCGGCGTGAACGATTACATCGTCCGCCCCATCGACCGGAACGAACTCATCGCCCGCGTGCGCACGCAGCTTCGCCGCAAGCGCTACGCCGACAGCCTTCGCGACAATGTGCAGGCGGCGATCGAACTGGCTGTGGTCGACGCCCTGACGGGCCTCAACAACCGCCGCTTCCTCGAGACGCATCTCGCCAATGCGCTCGACCAGGCTGCGCACAAGAATCGTCCGCTGTCGCTGATGATCCTGGATATCGATCACTTCAAGTCGGTCAACGACACTTACGGCCATGACGCGGGCGACGAAGTGCTGAAGGTCTTCGCGCAGCGCATCAAACGCGTGCTGCGCGGCGCCGATCTCGTCTGCCGGCTCGGCGGCGAGGAATTCGTCGTCGTGATGCCGGACACGCCCCTGCCGGTCGCGGCTCGCGTCGCCGAGCGTGTGCGCGCCGCGGTCGAAGGGGACAAATTTCCGACCGACGCCGCAGCGAGCCGTACGATTCCGGTCACGACGTCCATCGGCCTCGCGGAACGCGGCGATGACGCCAACGCGGACGCGCTGCTGCGCCGCGCGGACAAGGCGCTCTATGCCTCGAAAGCCGCCGGCCGCAACCGCGTGACCGCCGCCGCCGCCTAACTTGAAGAAATCCGTGTGACAAAAACGATCGCCGGGCTTGCAGCCTGCGTCCGGCTGAACTATACAGCGCCCGTCGATGCCGCGCGTCGGCCGAAGCCTCACCCAAAGAGGCGGGTCAAAAATGCTGGGGCCATAGCTCAGTTGGGAGAGCGCTTCAATGGCATTGAAGAGGTCGTCGGTTCGATTCCGTCTGGCTCCACCAGCTCCAATTCGCACATGCTTGCTCCAGGCTGACGCGCTTTTCGGGCGTGCTGTCACCCGCCCCGCATGAATGGGAACGGCCGCGGCTCGAAGCGAAGCCGTCGGTCTGTCGACTGGTTTGCTCCCGCCTAACGCCCCAGCTTTAAAGAAGCAAATTTCTCCTTGATTTTTATCAAGTTAGACAAATTATTCCAAGGCACAGTCACAGGTTTTTAATTTGTAAGCGGGTAGTTTTGAATCGCTACAACCTAGAATGCGCTGCTTTCCAGGAAAGATACCGGCCCGGTGGGCGCGTGAGGCCATTCGTCGCGTAAATTTTGAAGTGGATGGGCCATGAGCCAATTGAATTGCGGCGGCTGCGACCGCCCTGCGATGCTCCTGATAAAGGCTCTTCAGCACGACGTTTTAGAGGGTCTTGCCCGAGATCAGCCCGTCGCGCTTCTCATGAGCTGGATCTGCGAGCGCGCCGAAAGTCTCGCCCCCGATGTCGTTTGTTCCATCCTTTCCATCGACCCGGCGGGGAGGTTGCGCCCGCTCGTGGCGCCCAGCCTGCCGGAAGAATTCTCGCTCGCCCTGGACGGCCTCGCGATTGGTCCCACTGTGGGATCATGCGGCACAGCCGCATTTCTGGGCGAACCAGTCGAAGTGACCGACATAGCGACGGACCCGCTTTGGTCCGACTTCAAAATGCTCGCGCTGCCGCTGGGTCTCCGGGCGTGCTGGTCCACGCCCATTCACGCCTCGGACGGGCGCGTCGTCGGGACATTCGCGTTCTATTACCGCTCCTGCAGGGGGCCGAGCGAACTCGATCGGACCATCGTGCAGGGCTGCGTAAATCTCTGCGCCATTGCGCTCGACCAGAGAGACCGCAAGGACCGCATACAGCGGCTCGCCTATTACGACGTACTGACCGGCGTCGCCAATCGCGCGTCCTTCGAGCGCTTCACCCGCGAGGCCATCGCGACCGCGATGAAGGAGAACGCCTGTCTTGCAATCCACTGGATCGACCTGGACAATTTCAAGAACATCAATGACACCCTCGGCCATAACGCAGGCGACGCGCTGCTGAAGACGGTGACGCAACGAATCTCCGCGACTCTCAAGCCGGGAGAGTTCCTCGCGCGGGTTGGCGGCGACGAATTTGCGGTGGTGCAGCCTTCGGCCGGCTCGCACGGCGAAATCCAGGATTTGGCCTGTGTCCTTGCCGCAGCGGTGAGTCAGCCGGTGGACATCGACGGAACCGTTGCCGCCGTCAGCGCGAGCATTGGCATTGCACGGGCTCCGCAGGATGGATCGGACCTGGCTCTTCTCATGAAGAAAGCCGATCTCGCACTTTATGAAACCAAATCGCACGGGCGGAGAAATTTCAGCTTCTATAATAAGGGCATAGAAGAGCGGATTGCGTCGCAGTGGACGCTCGAGCAAGCGCTGAAGACCGCGCTGGCAAGAAAAGAGTTCGAACTGCATTTTCAGCCGGTCGTCGATCTTGCGACTGTAGCGATCACCGGCTTCGAAGCCTTGCTGCGCTGGCGTCGTCCCGGCCACGGACTACTGACCCCTTACGCTTTTCTTCCTGCGGCGGAAAAGGACGAACTGCTGATTTGCGACATCGGCGACTGGGTCTTGAGAGAGGCTTGCACATGCGCCGCTTCGCTGCCCGGCGAGCTGCGGATCGCGGTGAATCTTTCTCCAAATCAGCTTCGAAAACCGGGCTTCGCTCTCGATGTCGTCAGCGCCCTCGCCGCCTCCGGCCTGTCGCCGCAACGGCTGGAGCTTGAAATTACCGAGTCCGCGCTTCTTCTGGAAAACGCCGTGACGCTCAATTGCCTGAGCGATATCCGGCAGCTTGGCGTCTCCATCGCGCTCGACGATTTCGGGACTGGCTTTTCCGCGCTCTCGCATCTGCGCGCCTTCCCGGTCGACAGGATCAAGATCGACCGCTCCTTTGTGATGGAGGTGGACGAGAGCCATGCAACCGCCTCGATCATCCGCGCGATCATTGGCCTGGCGCGTGAACTGGGCGTGAAAACCACCGCCGAAGGCGTGGAGACGGAAACGCAACTGCGCGTCCTCGCCGACTTCGGCTGCGACGAAATCCAGGGATTTTACGTCAGCCGGCCAAAGCCGCTTTCCGCCTTCGACGATTATCTTCGCCGCGGCGACTCGCGCCGCCGGCTGTCCGCAGCGTCGTAATCCTGCCCATCCATTTTCGCGCGTGAAACCGCTCGTGCCGGCTTTTCCTCAGACTGACACGAGCTGTACTTTCGCTCATTCGATGTTTTGTGTTTTCCGAGGCTTGCAATGCCTCACACCAAGCCAAGCTTTACTAATTAATATTTCTTTTTCCCGCAAAGGTTTGCATTTTTATTGATCTGAAGTGATTTTACTAAAATATGGGGCAAATGGAACTGAGTTCGCCGAACAGGCGTTAAGTTCGTGTTGAGTAAGCGTTTGCGTAGGGGGTCAGTATGATTGGAGAAGCTCAAGATAAGATCTGCCGTCGAGGAGAGATCTTCACAAGCTCCACCTTGTCGGACAGCTTTACTCCGTCCGTCGTCATAATAGAAGCAAGGGCGCTTATTCGCGAATGCCTGGCCCTGTGCCTGCCCAAGAAACTCGATCTTCCGGTTCTGACCTACGCCGACGTCAACTCCTGGAGCCAGGATCCCGCGGGGGCCTCGGCCTGCGTCATCATCCTGAGCGGCCTCGACCGGCAGGTCGATGGCGAACAATCCGAGCTGGTGCGTGAACTGTCGCGCTGGGAAAAGGAAGTGCCCGTCATCGTCTTCTCCGACAATGAAAGCAGGAGCCAGATCGCCAACAGCCTGCGCTCCGGCGCCAAGGGCTATATTCCGAGCGACACGCCGCTCGAGGTCGTCGCCAAGGCGATCAAGCTCGTGCTGGTCGGCGGCATCTTCGTCCCGGCGAATGTGCTGCTGGAAACCCAGCTGAGCGAAGAGGCGGGCGCACGCGCAGATGCAAAGCTCGATTTCACCGCGCGCGAGAACGACGTCGTGAAGGCCCTGTTGAAAGGCAAGTCGAACAAGGTCATCGCCTTCGAACTCAACATGAGCGAAAGCAGCGTGAAGGTGCATATCCGCAACGTGATGCGCAAGCTTCAGGTGCGCAACCGCACCGAAGCGGTCATCAAGATCGCCGAGATCGTGCGCGGTCAGAGCGGTGCGCAAGAGGACGATGACTTTCCCTGCTGCGCGTAATTTCTTCGAAAGATTTGGGGACGCCGCGACGCAGAGGCGCCGCGGCGATATTATTTGCTGATCGACACGAGCTCCATCGGATCGAAGTGATAGTTGAGGCCGAGGCGCGCGATCTGACCGGTGAAGCGCGTGCTCGCGGTAAGGTTTGCAGCGTTTACGTATGCCGCGAAGAACGAGGACGCCACGGCTCCGGCCTGATAATTCAGCCTACCGAGATCCCAGTACAGATATTCGGCCTTGAGGCTCATCGCCGGCGAGAATTTCCACTCGACGCCGCCGCCGACCGTCCATCCCACGCGCGCAGTCGCAATGTGGCCTAGAGAACTGACCGAGCGGAAGCCAACATCCGAGGCTGCGATTGGCGTGACCTCGCTTCGCGCCGTGACGCCGCCGTAAGCGAAGCCCGCAGTGCCATAGGCCAGCAGCGCGGGCGTGACGAGGTAACCGCCGCGAACGCGCCCCGTGCCGAACCAGTCGAGCGTCTTCTCCTGTGTGACCGCCGTTGTCCAAAGCGCGATGGGCACGTTTGCGATCGACCCCTGCGCCGCGTTGACGAAACCGCTCCGGCCGCTCTGGCTCGAGCCCTGCAGGTCAGCCTCGGCGCCCAGCACATAACGTCCCACAGCGTAGTTGTAACCGGCCTGGCCGCCGCCGATGACGCCGTCGGCAGGCGCATGCACTCCCCCTGTCGCACTCGCCGCAGGGGCCGCCTCCAACTCAGGAAATAACCGCGGAATGAAAGCCGCCGAGGTTGAAATCGATGGCGACGCGTCCCAGGAATAGCCTGCGTTCAAACCCGCATAGAAGCCGGTCGTAAATGCGGCGGGCGGGGCTGCGGGCGCCGCCGCGGCGCCGGTCGCGCCGAAGTGATAGTTTATGCCGATGCGCGTAACGTCGCCTCTGAACTGCGTCCGCGCTGTAGCGGCGATCACATTGGTGAGAGGAATGCCGGGCAGCACGGTCATCAGCGGGGAAAGGCCATAGCTGACGCTGCCGAGATCGTAATGCAGATATTCAGCCTTCACGCTCGCGTTATTGCCGAACATCCACTCGAGGCCGGCGCCGACGGTCCAGCCAACGCGCAAGCCGGAATAGCCGCCGACAGCGCCGGATGATTGCAGGACGTCGCCAAGGCCTCCCCCGAAGTTGGGAAGCCCGAGACCAAGCCATTTTTGCTGCACAAAGCTGTGCGCTTCGGCGTAGCCATAGGCGAGGCCGCCGGTGCCATAAGCCAGAAACGTCGGCGTGATGAGATAGCCGCCGCGACCGCGCACCGTGCCGAGCCAGCTCACATTCTTCGTATGCGAGACGGAGGTCAGACCGACGTCCGTATCGACCGAGGCCCCAAGGAAGGCGCCGCCTTGATTGTAGTATTCAGTCACGATGTTGGCGAAGCGGGCGTCCGGTTTGCCGTGTCTGGTCCTGGGGTTCGAGCCTTGAATATCCGCTTCGAAGCCGGCCACGACCCTGCCAGACTGGAAATTGTAGCCGATCTGGGCGCCGCCGGCGTAGCCGCCGCCTGCTGCGAACGACCGACCGGTAACGCCCAAAGCAGAAACGGCAGAATGTCCGGGAGCGCCAAATCCGACCGCGACGCCAGGCCCGGGAGGCAAGGGCGGAGGCAGGTTCGGCAGGAACACCGAGCCAGTGTAAGCCGCATCGACGCCTGTCGCCGTTGGCACGCCCACCGTCGCGATCTCCGGGCGCGGATCCCATGTGTAGCCGGCGTTGAGGCCGGCGTATAATCCTTGCCAAAGCGCCAGCGTCGACGCGGGCGCCTTCTTGTTCAAGACGCCCGCCGAACCCGGCAATGCGTCCGGCGCGAGCGGATCGCCTGCAAAACGCATGTTGAAGTTGACGTTGGTGCGATAGCCGTTTGGACGGAACAGGAGATTCGAATAATCGCGGCCGAATTCGATCGACAGCGACTCGCCGAACGGCGTGCCGGTGAAATTGGTGTCGGCGCGCAGGCCGCCGCCGAATGTCTCGGCCCATATGCGCTTGCGCTCGACGATGAAGGGTCGCTCGCGCACGCCCGCTCCCCACGCGCCAAAAACATAAGGCGAGACGATGCTGTTGTAGCCGAGCAGTTCGACCGAGAACGGGCGGGTCAATTCCCCGCGCACGGTGACGCCGCGGTCGACGTTGATGGTGCCGGCAGCGTAGCCGGACACGGCTTCGGGGCCGTCGAGGATGAAATTCTCCGGCGTCATCAAAGCCTGACCGAAGCTCGTCTGCCCCCGGCCGATGAACGTGAGGCGAAACGACTCCGGCAGATTGAGATCGACGCGCGCCTTGGCCGCGAGACGATTGAAGACAGGCGACGCGCCGGGACGCGACAGCGGCACGCCCAGGAAGGGCGCATCATCGCCGGAACGACCGCCGAGGCCTTGCGCATAATAGAGGTTCGCGGTCACGACGCCGCCCATGAGCCAGGGGAAGACATACCTCCCCTCGCCGACGAGGCGCAGCGCATTGTAGCGGTCGCGATTGAAAGAATAGAAGGCCGAGCCGAAGAACAGACCGGCGGGCCCGCGCTGGTTGTTTTCGACGTGCTCGAAACTCGCCTGCGCCTTCAGATAATAGTCGGCGGCGAGAAAAATCGGATAGGCGGCGCGCGCATAGGTGCGCTCGAAGGTTCCGGTGGCGCGCTCGCCCCCTTCCTGTAGGTCCGGAACGAGGGAATAGGGTACCGGCGTCGGTCGGGAACGCGCGATGAGATAGCCCGCGCCGACGGCGAGGCCGTCCGCGCCGATCGGCGTCGCGCCATCGACGCTGACCGCCTGGCTCTTCGATTGGCCCGCGAAGAAGCGATCGAAGTCGGAGCTGGACGAAACCGCAACAGAAAGCTGCTCGCCCCAGCCGAGCGCATTATTGAGGGCGAAGGACTTCGAGAACTCCCAGGTTCCGAACTCCCTCGGCAGCCGGTTGCTGATGTTGACGGCGCCGGTGACCCGATTTTCGAACACCTGCGCGACAAGGACGTCGCCGTCCGGCGCCGCGCCCGGCGTGATCAGGGTCAAGCCCGAGACGCCAGCGATGTTGCCTATAAGTTGTGTCTGGCGCTGATATTCCTCGACGGTCAGGCGCCGTTTCCCGACGAGCGGCTCAAGACGCGCGCGCACGAGAGCTCTCGCCTGTTCCGGCACCCGGGAAAGATCGAGCTTCTCGATATAGGCGTCGGTGACGGTGATCGTGACGTCGCCATTGGCGAACTCGGGCGACTTCGTCTCGAGTATCGCGAGCGGATAGCGCCTGGCGTAGGCCCCCTGCAGCTCCCCCGCGATCTGGTAGACCTGCGCGACTGTGAGGCGCTGGTCCTGCAAGCGTCGCGCGAATTGCGCGTTCTCTTCGGCGAGTTCCGGAAAGCCGCCCTGCAACGTCACACGGCGCACGACGACAAATCTCTTTTCAGCGTCGCGCGGGACGATGAGGCCGCGGCGTCCGCGCGTCACGCGCGTCTCCAGTTCGCTCGGCGCGGGCGGCCGCGCCGAGGGCGCAAGAACCGTCGGGTTGAATACTTGAGCCTGTGCTGTCGGAAATGGAAATGCTGCACTGGCAGCAAAGGCTAAGACAATAGAAACGCCCCAATCCGCTGACTGCTTTTGCGTACGAATAGCCAAGGTTCCTTGCCCCCTGCGCAATCTCAACGATAGACGCACAAGGATAAGCCGCATGTCATTACGATTTACAGCAAGAACAGCATTACGGCATAGCTTGGAAAGAATTTTCCACCGCCGTGCGCCAATATTACAACATCACTATGTATTAGTACGTAGGTAAGTCTACATATCCAGGCTTATGCTTGGCCGCACTGACGGACTGACACCCTGTTCTTTCGATAAAGCAGCACCCGAGCGGTCACTCCCGAGCGAGCTTTAAGGACAGGATTCTGTTTTAATCCGGATTATTTTAAGCCGAAATGGCGCCTATCGACGTTTTAGCAGACCTTCTAAGTTTTGCCTCGAAGCTTGCAAGTAAAGCTTCATGCAGAAAAACTGCATCCTCAGGAGGTTTTACGATGAAGAAACTGCTGATTATCCCCGCGTTCCTCGCCCTTTCCTCGAGCGCCGCCTTCGCGCAGAGCCCGATCGGCATCAACAACAGCTTCGGCGGCGGCTTCACGGCCAACGCCACTGTGCTCCAGAGCATCGGCAACCTCGGCTATGCGACGACTGCGCAGCAATATGCGACCGTGCTGCAGAACTCGCCGAATCTCGCCGGCGCGCCGCGCATCAGGGGCAGCTTCGTCGGCGGCTTCAACGCCACCGCCAATGTGAACCAGTCTGTCTCGGGTCTCTACAACGGCGCCCAGACGCTGCAGAACGCCGCGGTCGTGCAGAACTCGCCGGCCTTCACGAACACCTCGCCCTGATCCGGGTCTTCACTGATCTGATCACGACGCGCTGACAAGCCTGGCCGCGGCGGCGAGACCGCCGCGGCTGCGCAGAAGGGGCAGCCATCGCCAGGTTGCATCGTGAACCGAAAGAGCGAAACCCATGAAAACCTGTGCACGTTTCCTGCTGCTTTGTTCCTGCCTGATGGGCTCCGGCGCAGCACAAGCCCAGTCCGCCAACTATCTCTATAATTACCAGACGCCCATGATCAGCGTGCAGGCGGGCCTTCAGATCGGCAAGAAGACGGAATTCGTCGCCGTGCAAAACAGCATGACGAACATCGTCTCGGTGACGCAGATCGCTCCGCTCGCTGGCGCGCTCGTCGTGCAGAACGGCGCTCTCAACCAGGCGAATGTCGTGCAAATCGGCTCCGATCTCCCGTTCATCATGTTCGGGCCGTAGCAGCCCACCCTTCACAAGGGGTCTTACATGAAAAGCCGTCTTCTCACTCTGTTCGCGAGCGCAATCGCAATGACCCCGACTTTTGCAAACGAGATCACCGTCGTCACCGAGTCGGCGAAGGGACGATCCACCGCCACGATCATGCAGTCTGGCCCTGCGGGCGAGCAGAAGCCCGCCTTGGACGTCCAGTCCGGTCCCGGCTACGTCATCGTCAAGCAGCGCGGTCAGAGCAGCCGCGCCGTCATTTTCCAGGGCAATGGCGCGACCGACGGCCGGTGACGCCAACGCAGCGACAGAAGAAGAGTTCCCGATCGGCCTGCCCGGAGGCTCTTCTTTCGAACGCCGATGGGGGAAGAGTATGGCGCGGCCTTACAGCCAGGATTTGCGTGACCGCGTGATTGAAGCGGCTTTGGCCGGCGCGACCGCGCGGGACGTCGCGACCCGCTTCGGCATCGCGCCCTCCACGGCGACGCGGTGGGTCAAGCGCATGAAGGAGACAGGCGAAAGGAAGGCCCGCCGGCAGGGTCACGGCGGCGTCTCCAAGCTTGACGCGCACCGCGAGTTCCTGCTCGCCATCATTTCCGAAACGCCCCGCATCACAATCTGCGCGCTTCGAGCCCGCCTGCTCGCGGAACGCAGCCTCCACGTTGGCGCAGCGACGATGTGGGCCTTCCTGCGACGCGAGCGCGCCAATGCAAAGGCTCAGCCCCACAGCCTGGCGGAAGCCGGCGAACGTCAGTCGAGCGGCTTCAGCTGCTGAACCTCCGCGTTGGCAGAATCGGTTCTTGAAGGCATTCTCGATCTCCTCTCGCCATGCCGGCGGGCGTTCGGGGAGGAATTGACCATGACGCGCAGGCTCATCATTGCAGCGTCGGCCTGGATCCTGACAGCTTCTGCAGCCCCCGGCCAATCCATCGACCTCGCCTCCAGCAAGGTCGTGGACCTCAGCCACGCATTCGACGCCAACACGATCTACTGGCCGACGGAAGCCAGCGGGTTCCAGCTCAAGCAAGAGCACAAGGGCGTCACCAAGGGCGGCTTCTTCTATTACTCCAACACATTCTGCGCCCCCGAGCATGGCGGCACGCATATCGACGCGCCCATGCATTTCGCGGAGAGCCGCTGGACCAACTCCGACATCCCGCTCGACAGGCTGATACGGCCTGCGGTCGTCATCGACATTTCAGGGAAGGCGGAAGCGAACCCGGATTATACGCTCACGCCGGCGGATATTGCTGAATGGGAGGCGGCGCATGAACGCATCCCGGACGGCGCCATCGTGCTCTTGCGCACCGGCTGGAGCGCGCGCTGGGGGGACAAGAAGGCTTATCTTGGAGACGATACGCCGGGGAAGATCGACAATCTGCACTTCCCGTCCTTCGGGGCGGAGGCGGCGGCCGTCCTCGTCAGCGAGCGCCACGTTTCGCTGATCGGCGTCGACGCCGCCAGCGTCGACAACGGGCCTTCGAAGGATTTCCTTGTCCACCGCGTTATCGGCGGCGCGAATGTTCCGGGGCTGGAGAATCTCACAAATCTCGACCAACTGCCCGCGACCGGCGCGCTCATCATGGCGATGCCCATGAAGATCGCGCATGGATCGGGCGCGCCCGCGCGGGTGATCGCCTTCGCGCCGCGCTGAAGTCGCGCTTTAGCGCTGGAAGTTCTTCAGCACCTGCGCAAGCGGATGAGACTCGACGGCCACCTCCCCGGTGAAGGGATGGTCATATGAGACGATCACGAACAGCCCCATGAAGACAATGGCCGCGAGCGCCGCCGTCATGGCGAGTTGCGGCCGCAGATTGTCCATGCCGAAGAAATAGGTGAAGCCGACCGTGATGAGCGCGCCGCCCACCAGCATCAACCATAGCGCGGGGGGAACGATCCCCTCCGCAAGATGCAGCCGGCCGCGGCGCGCCTGCGTGATAGCCGCGAGCTCTCTCATGATTTCGCCGCCGATCGCCTGGGGTTTGCTGTCGGCGAAGCGTATGGCGGCGACATAGAGCGCATCGAGAGCCTTGGCGGCCTCCTTGCTCTCTTTCTCGTTGCTCATCCTGGGCCATTCCTCCTCGACGACGGTCGTGAGATAGGCGTCGAGCGCCGCGCGGGTCGCGGCGCCGTTCGCCTCATCGCTGAGGGCGACGCGATAGAGCGTGGCGGACGCGCCCGACTCCTGAAGCACGAAAAGCTCGGCCTCGCTGAATTTGTCCCAGACGGCGACGATGGCGAAGGCGAGGATGACGGCGTAGATCACGCCGACCGTGGCAAATTTGAAGCCGGCGATTTCGTTGTTCTTGACCAGCGCCGAAAGCGGAACGCGACGGCGCACCAGCACCGTGCCGAGCATCGCAAGCGCCACAGGGACGGCAACGACGAACAAGGCGCCGAGGGCCATCGGCAACCCGCATAAAAACAACAGCATGAACCGCCCCCGCGCAATGATTTGCGGTGAACATTCAAGGCCGAGCCTTCGCCCGTTGTCAACGCGGGGGAAAGCTTCAGCAGGCAGCCGCTAGCGCGGGCTTTGCTGGGCGACATGTCGTCGCGCGCCGAGGGCGACGTCGAAAATTTACGCTTAATTAATTCTTTTCACTTCTCCTCGAATTGCGCGCATCGGTTTCCGCTCACCTGGAATATGCGTCCAACCAACTCGGGGCGTCGAATGAACTTTTCCGGAAACATCTCAGGCGGAAACCGGGTCACTGGCTCGAACAAGCCCTCCGCATCGCGCAAGGGCTACGACGGCCTCGCGGGCGCGAGCGTTCTGAGGCGCACCGGCAAGGCGGCGCCCGCCGACAGCCTCGGTCGAGGCGACCCCACCGCGACGATCATGGCCGCACGCCGCCGTGGCGATGCGGAAGACAGGGTGGCGCGCCAGCTGCGCGATTATTATCAGACCCTGACGCGCGAACCCGTTCCGCACAGCATCGTGGCACTGCTCGACAGCCTGGAAGCCGGCCGCAAGCGCTGAATGACCTTCAGAACACGACGACGCGGGCTCCTTTCGGCACGCGGTTGTAAAGGTCGATGACATCCGCGTTCATCATGCGGATGCAGCCGGATGAAACGGCATAGCCGATCGTATCCGGCTCGTTGGTGCCGTGGATGCGGAACATCGTATCCCTGTCGCCCCGGAACAGATAAAGCGCCCGCGCGCCGAGTGGGCTGTCGAAGCCGCCCTCGACATGACGGGGGATCTCGGGGCGACGCACCACCATTTCCTTGGGGGGCGTCCAGCTGGGCCAGAACGCCTTGCGGCCGATCTGGGCCGTGCCCTTCCAGTCGAAGCCCTCCCTCCCTACGCCGACGTCATATTGATAGGCCTGGCCGCCGCCGATCGAGAGGTAGAGTTTGCGCTCGTTCGTGTCGATTGTAATCGTGCCCGCGGGGCGCCCCGTCGGATCGTCGACCTGCGTGCGCGTCGCGGCTGAGAAATCGACGTCGTCATCGAGGTTGGAGGGCCGCGCATAGCCGGGGTCGGCGTCGGGCGGCAGTTCCGCCATGCGAGGCGTCCGCCGTGGCGTGTCCGGACGTATGACCGGCCCCAGGATGCCACGGCGATCGGCCTGCTCTTCCCCGTCGCTGGGGTACTCGTCCGGGGGCGCGCCGCCGAATTGCGCAAGCGCCGCCCCGCCTCCGAATGCGACAAAAAGCGCCAGGCACGTCGAGAAGAGTGGTCTCCGATTACGCAACGCCTGATCCATATCCGCACGCCCGACATATGAAAGGAGCGAAAAGCGGCGCATCGCCCCGCGGCGTCCACGCCGTCAGTTCCTTGAAACCACGAAAACTCTAATATTCTCGGAAATGTCCTTTTACGCTTTTTCCATCACTCTCCTAATGCATGAGTAATAACCGGAGCCACAACCTTAGGCAGAATGCCGCCCCTCGGCAGGCGCGCGCCTCCGCGCGTCCAATCCAGAGAGTTCTGATGCGAAGCACTTTTCGAATTCACCTTTTTTCTGCAGCCTTTTTCTTCCTCGCCCCGCAAATGTCTCCCGCCCGCGCCGATGCGTTCGACGATACGGAGATCATCGCAAGGTCCGGTCCAGTCGCGATTGGCGGCATGCTCCAGGGCAGCCCGGTCTGGGAAGCCTATCGCCAACGTTTCGTTACCCAGGCCGGCCGGATCGTCGACACCGGCAACGGCGCCTTCAGCCACAGCGAGGGACAGGGCTACGGCCTGCTGCTGGCCGTAGCCGCGGCGGACAGAAGCGCCTTCGACAAGATTCTCACCTGGACGACGCTCAATCTTCATGTGCGCAACGACAATCTCGCGGCCTGGAGATGGACGGGCTCGTCGAGCGGCAATCGCGATCCGAACAACGCCAGCGACGGCGACATCCTCATCGCCTGGGCGCTCGCGGAGGCCGCGGATCTGTGGAGCGACCCCGGCTATTTCTACGCCGCGCTGGCGATCACCGCGGATATCGAGTCGAAACTGGTGAAGCCGAACCGCGACTTCGGCCCCCTGCTCATGCCCGGCGCCGAAGGGTTCGGGCCAAAGGAGAGGCCGGACGGGCCTGTCGTCAATCTTTCCTATTGGGTCTTCCCTGCGTTCTATCGCCTGGCGCAAGTCGATCGGGGCGTCGATTGGAACGCGCTGATGCAGACCGGCCTCAATCTCATCGGCGACGCGCAGTTCGGACGCGCAAAGCTGCCGCCGGACTGGCTGTCGCTCGCCAAACCGACGATCGCGCCCGCGCAGGGCTTCGAGGACCGTTACGGGTATGACGCGCTGCGCATCCCGCTCTACCTCTTCTGGGCCGATGCGGCGACGCCGAAGCGCTTGCGAGATTTCGACTCCGCCTGGCCGAAGGGAGCGGCTCTCGTCACGCCCTCGGGCGCGGCGTCGGTTCTCTCCGAACCCGGCTATCAGGCTGTGGCGGCGCTCCTGCGCTGCGGAACGAAGGGTTCCCGCTATCCGGAGAGCTTCTATCGCTTCGTCGAGAATCAGCACTATTATCCGGCGACGCTTCACATGCTCTCGCTGATGGCGGCGACGATGCATCCGGGCTCCTGTCTCGACCGCCGCGCCATGAGCGACATCGTGTCGCCGAATTGGAAACCGCGCATCGGCTCGCTTGCAAGACTCAAACCCGATTACGAAATCCTGGAGGCGGAGCCTGTGGAGGCCGCCCCCGCATCGCCGGCGCCCAAAAAGCGCAAGGCTGCTCATACGGAGAACAGAGACATGCCGGACGACGCCGATCTCTTCTCCTACCTGCGGATGACCGCAGGCGTCTTCGCCGTATTGGCCGGCTTTTATTACCTGCTGAGAAGGCAGGGAGAGTCGCCCGCAGACGACCCAGCGGCTGACCGGGCCGCCGGTTGGCAGCCGGCGCCGGGCCAATATGACGTCGTGCCCCGCACCTTGCCGACCAACCCGTTCTCCGGGGCCGCGAGCCTTGCGGCGCTCATCGACGAACTCGAAATGGCCGCCGCGGCGAGCGTGCGTCTGAGCCGGACCATCGGTCTTGTTTTTTTCGAGTTCCCGGCTGTGTCTGCAATTGAAACCGCACAGGGCGCGGACGCCGCTGACGCCGTGATTGCTTCGCTGGCGCAGGATTTCCGTCGCGCGGTCCGCGCGACCGATAATGTCATCATTCTCGGGCGCCGTCAGATCCTCGTGACCATCTGCCTGCTCGCCGGGCGGAAAGATCTCGAGACCGTGGCCTCGCGATTGACCGCAGCTGCCCGGCGGCGCGCGTTGATCGAGGAAGATGCGCCGTCGCTGCCCGTCGGTCTTGCGATGTATCCATTGGATGGCTACAGCGGAGCCGAACTGATCGACGCGGCAAAACGTCACTATGCCGAACTCAGGCCCGCTCAGCCGGAGCCGCAGCACGTCAAGCAGCCCGAGACGATCGGGGAAGCGACGATGCAGGCGCGCGTCAGAAAGCGTTCGCGGCGCCGGCCGGCGCGCAAGGCGTCCGCACCGCAACCCGCGGCTTAGGCGCGTGCGCAGCATAGCGCGCGCCGCCGCCATCGGGATGCACACATCACTTCATCAGCCGCCTTGCATGATCCTCTGCGGCGCATAGGACCGCGCCTCTCTCGACCGTCGAAGCCGCGGCGACGATGAAAAAGGCCATGAGCCAGCGCAGGAGCCGCGGGCGCGAGGATGGCCGACGGCTTCGGCGGGCAGGCAGATCAACGGACCTGACGCTCCAAACGAATTGGCCGCGCTCCGGGTGGCTTTGAAACGGGTCGCTCATGGGAGGGGCCCTCTCAATCGAGTTCCACCGCACCCTAGGCAACAATTATTTCTCGAAAATTATGCGAAAGCTTTACAGTCGGGCTTAAGTCACGAAATCCATTTCTCCGCGCGCATGTTTTGCGCCGGGGTGGAAGCGTCCCGAAAAAAGTGAGACCGGCTTCGCCCGGTTTATGAGGCTGAGGCCGGTCCCCGCCGCTTCGGCCGATATGAAGCAGCGCCTTCGAAACTCGCGAGGAAAGCTTGCCGCATTCTTGCTGAAACCGGCAAGACACGACCTTAACGATCAACGACATCGAACTGGTTGCGATTCCTCACCCGGCGCATCCCGAGGACTTTGAAGGCCGCGGCGAAAGGCGCGCGCATGACGCAGGAGGTGCGACACCTCTCCAGGCTGAACGACTGGCTGCAACAGCGCTGAACGGCGGAAGCTGCGCCGGCCCCGGCAACGATGACAGAGCGAGGTGCGATGGCGCGCCCGAAGGGATTCGAACCCCTGACCTCTGCCTTCGGAGGGCAGCGCTCTATCCAGCTGAGCTACGGGCGCGTGACGTTGAGAGTCGGGACTATTTCTAGCGTAAGGCGCGCGCGGCCGCAACGCCGCCTCCTTCCGTTCGGGCCAGGGCCCGTGCTATCCGGACGGCCTCAGGCAAAGAGGCTCGAATGGCGTTCTACGAAGACTGGCTCGATCGTCTGCGGGCGCGGCGGGACCGGCTGATCGCCGATCCGCGCTTTCAGCGCTGGTCGCTGGCCAATCCCCTCACCCGCCCCATCGCCCGGCGGCGCGCGCGGGCGGCGCTCGATCTCACCGCCGGTTTCGTCTATTCGCAGGTGCTTTTCGCCTGCGCGCGGCTGAAGCTGTTCGATGCGCTGGCGGATGGGCCTCAGACGATCCCGGAGCTGGCGACGCGTCTTGCGCTCTCTGAGGACGCCACGCGGCGCCTCCTCGACGCCGCCGCCTCTCTCGATCTTACACAGCGGCGCGGCGGCGGGAGCTACGGGCTCGGGCAGCTCGGCGCGGCGTTCCTCGGCAATCGCGCGGCGCTCTCGCTCGTCGAGCACCAGCCCGTGCTCTACGCCGATCTCGCGGACCCGGTGGCGCTGCTGCGCGGCGAGAAGCGCGCGACGCTCGCCGATTACTGGCCCTATTCCGGCATCGAACAACCCAAGGCGCTCGGGGCCGACGACGTCGCGCCCTATAGCGCGCTGATGGCGGCCTCACAGCCCATGGTCGCGCAGGAGGCGCTGGACGCCTATGACATGTCGCAGCACAAGCGGCTGATGGATGTCGGCGGCGGCGAGGGCGTGTTTCTCTGCGCGGCGGCGGCGCGCGCGCCGGAGCTGCAACTGACGCTCGTCGATCTTCCCGCCGTTGCGGATCGGGCACGGGGGCGCTTCGAGGCGGAAGGGCTGGCGGCGCGGGCGCAGGCGCATGGCCGCGACTTCCTGCGCGACGAACTACCCGCGGGCGCGAATGTCGTCACGCTCATCCGCATCGTGCACGATCAGGACGACGAACGGGCGCTGATGCTGCTGAAAAACATCCGCCGCGCGGTGGAGCCCGGCGCCACGCTGCTGATCATCGAAGCCATGTCGGGCGTGAAGGGCGCCGAACCGCTCGACGCCTATTACGGCTTCTACACGCTCGCCATGGGCCGCGGCGAACCGCGCCGCGTGGAGGAGATCGAGGCGCTGCTGCGGCAGGCGGGGTTCGGGGAGTTTCGGTTGCTGTCGAATGCTCTGCCGACGCTGACGAGCGTGCTGGCGGCGAAAGCAGTGTGACAAGCAGTCCTCCTGCTGAGGAGCGGCTTAGGCGCGTCTCGAAGCACGAGGGCTGCGCCGCTCGAAACATGATGGCGGCCCCTCGCTTTCGAGACGGCCGCTGCGCGGCCTCCTCAGGATGAGGGGCCTTTTAAGCTGCTACCCCTTCGACCGCCGCCACCCGATCAACCCCGCCGTCGACCCATCCAGCCCCTCGGTCGACGCGCCCGCATTCTCCACAATCGGCCCGAGCTTGTTCGCCAGCTCTTTCCCAAGCTCCACGCCCCACTGATCGAACGGGTTGATGTCCCAGATCTCCGACTGCACGAAAACCTTGTGCTCATAGAGCGCGACGAGGCGACCGAGCGTGCGCGGATCGAGGCGCTTGTAGAGGAAGACGCTCGACGGGCGGTCGCCTGAAAACACCTTGTGAGGCGCGAGTCTCTCCACTTCTTCTTCGCTCATGCCGGACGCGCGCAATTGCGCCGTCGCTTCATCGAGCGTGCGCCCTCGCATGAAGGCCTCGGCCTGCGCAAGGCAGTTTGAAAAGAGCAGCGCGTGATGGTGCGCGTCGGCGGCGGTCGGCTCGGCGGCGACGAGGAAGTCGATCGGCGTGACGTCCGTGCCCTGATGCAGCAACTGGAAGAAAGCGTGCTGCCCGTTGGTGCCCGGCTCGCCGAAAATCACCGGCCCCGTCTCATAACCGACATGCGCGCCCTCGCGCGTCACCGACTTGCCGTTCGACTCCATGTCGAGTTGCTGCAGATAGGCGGGGAAGCGCGCGAGGCGTTGATCGTATGGGATCACCGCATGGGCACGGCGGTCGAGCGTATTGCGATGCCAGACGCCGAGCAGACCCATGAGAACAGGAATGTTACTGTCGAGCGGCGCGGTGCGGAAATGTTCATCGACGTCGAAGCCGCCGCGCAGAAATTCGGTGAAATGCTCGGGGCCGACGGCGATGGCGAGCGCGAGGCCGATCGACGACCACATTGAATAGCGCCCGCCAACCCAGTCCCAGAAGCCGAAGACGCGTGCGGAATCGATGCCGAAAGCCGCGACCTTGTCGAGCTTGGTCGACACGGCGGCGAAATGCTTTCCCACAGCCGCTTCGCCCAGCGCCGCGACGAGACGCGCGCGGGCGCTTGCGGCGTTGGCCATTGTCTCCTGTGTGGTGAAGGTCTTGGACGAGACGATGAACAGCGTGCGCGCGAGATCAAGGCGCTCGAGCGTGTCGGCGAGATCGGCGCCGTCGACATTGGAGACGAAATGCGTGCGCGGCCCCTCGCTGGCGTAGGGCGAGAGCGCGCGGGCCGCCATGGCGGGGCCAAGGTCCGAGCCGCCGATGCCGATATTGACGACGTCGGTGAAGGTCAGCCCCGTCGCGCCCTTGACTTCACCGCTGCGGATCGCGCGCGCAAAGGCGAAGACCTTTTCACGCTCCCCTTCGATCATGCCGCGCACCGGCGCGCCGCCGACGGTGATCGGTCCGTCCGACAGATTGCGCAGCGCCATATGCATCGCCGCGCGCTTCTCGGTGTTGTTGACCGCTTCGCCCGTAAGCAGCGCGTCGCGGCGCGCTTCGAGATGACGAACATTGGCGAGCGCAAGCAGCAGGTCCAGCGTTTCGCGCGTGACCTTGTGCTTGGAGAAGTCGAACAGGAAGTCGTCGCCGAGCGCGACGCTGAAATTGGCGAAACGCGAGGCGTCCTGCGCGAAGAGGTCGAGCGTGCGGACGCTCTCCAGCGCCTGCGCATGAGATTCGAGAGCGAGAAAGGCGGCTGCGACGGCGTGGGACATGTTTCGTCTCGGGAAGGACGGCGGCCGAATCGGCCGACCTCGGGGCGGGAAATTTTACCCCAATGCGCCGCATCTTGCAGCGCGGCGAAACCTGTCTGATTTTTTAGTATATTGTGACAATGCGATGTGAGAACGATATCGGTTCAATGACGCTTTTCTGACAGAAGGACGACGATGAACCGCATCCCTCTCCTCGACGTGCGCGACGGCGGACCCGTGGCCCATGCTCGTGCGCGGGTGGACGCCGCCGCCGCCCTGCGCGACGCCTGCCTTGGCGCCGTCGCGCCGCTTGGCCGCTATTGCCTGTCCCCCATTGATCGCATGGCGTCCAACTGGCTGAAGAAATCCGGCTCCGCCTACCGTGCGGAACTCGAGCATGTCGTCTCGATCCTGGGCTTTCCCGGCGCGATGACGCTGAACATGTCCTATCTCTTCGCCTGCACCACCCAGGCCTATGAGGGACCGGACGGGCTGCCGCACATCCGCCGCACGCTCGACTGGCCCTTCCAGGGGCTCGGCAAGGCGGTGGAGATGGCCTGGCAGTCCGGTCCTGCGGGCGACTTCTACAACGCCACATGGCCGGGCGCGGTGGGCGTTCTCTCCGCCATGGCGCCGGGGCGCTTCTGCGCCGTCATCAACCAGGCGCCCATGTTGAGACGCACCAGCGGAGCTGTGGGCTTCGTTTACGACGCGGTGGTCAATTTGCGCGAGGCGCTCGCGAGCGAGGGCGGCTGGCCGCCGGATCATCTGCTGCGCTACGCCTTCGAAATCTGCGAGACGTTCGAGGACGCGGTTCAACTCATCGCGCGAGAGCCGCTCGTGCGGCCGACGCTCTTCACCCTCGCGGGCGTGCGCCCCGGGGAAATGGCGCTGATCGAACGCACCCAAACCGAAGCCCGCATCTACCGCGGCCCGGTCATCGTCGCCAACGACTGGCAGGAGCCGCAGCCGGGCTGGCAGGCGCGCATGAGCCTCGCGAACAACGAGGCCCGCGTCGCGCTGATGCGCAGCGTCGCGCCCGACGCGCCGCGCTTCTCATGGGTCGTCGAGCCGGTGCTCAACCGGTTGACGCGCCTCGCCGTGGAAATGACCTCGGCGGGCGTCGGCGATTTCGTCGCGCGCGGCTACGAAAGCCACTCCTTGCTGCGCGGCGCGCCGCATCCGGCGACGCAGGATTTCCACCTGCCCTTGGCAAGCCCGATGGCTCTTGCGGCCTAATCACCGGGGCGCGCTCGCGCGCCTCAGACGATCGTTGATCGCCTCGCCGAGGCCGCGCTCGGGAACATGCGCCACGGCGACGTCGGCGACCCCGCGAGAATCCAGTTCGCGCAGATGCGCGAATAGATTGGCCGCCGCCTCCACGAGATCGCCGCGCGGCGACAGATCGAGAACGAGCGTGCCCTGCGGGGCCAGCGCGCTCAGCCGCCCGCCGAAATCGAGCGCCGCCTCGCCTGCGTTGATCTCATGCGCCTCCAGCCGCAGACGCGCATCAGGCGCATAATGCGAGGCGGTCATGCCGGGCGCGGTCACCTCCGCCCCGGCAGGCGCCGCGAGCTTCGCGCCCAGCGCCTTCTCGATTTTCTCGCGCGCGATGGCGCCGGGCCGCAGCAGAACGGGCGACGCCTCGCAGAAGGACACGATCGTGGATTCAAGACCCGCTGTCGCGCGGCCGCCGTCGAGGATCATGTCGACGCGCCCGGTGAGGTCTTGCGCCACATGCGCCGCCGTCACGGGGCTGACATGGCCGGAGCGATTGGCCGAGGGCGCGGCGATCGGCCTGCCGAGCGCCACGAGCAGAGCCCGCGCGACGGGATGGTCGGGAATACGCAGGGCGACGCTCGGCAGGCCGGCGCGCGCGAGTTCGCAAACCGAGCCGCCCGGCGCGGCGGGCGCGACGATGGTGAGCGGCCCCGGCCAGAACGCTTCCGCCAGCCGGATCGCGCCCTCCGGCAACACGGCCTCGCGACGGGCGGCGTCGATGTCGGCGACATGGGCGATCAGCGGATTGAAGCTCGGGCGCCCCTTGGCGTCGTAGATGCGCGCCACGGCCCAGGCGCTGGTCGCGTCGGCGCCGAGGCCGTAGACCGTCTCCGTGGGGAAGGCGACCAATCCGCCCTCCCGCAAAATCTCCGCCGCCCGCGCGATGGACGCCGCGTCGGCAGGCGCGACCTTCGTCATTTCTCGCGGCCGCGGTAGGGCGGCGCCGGAATGCCCATATGCGCGGCGCGCAGCGCCTTCGACCAGCGCTCGCGCAGGTCGCGGAAATATTCGTCGCTCGCGTCGATGCGCGTCGAGACTTCAAGCTCGAAAGCATCGCGGCGCAGCAGGCCGACGTCGATCGGCAGGCCGACTGAAAGATTGGACTTGATGGTGGAATCCATCGAGATCAGACCGATCTTGAGCGCGTCGTAGATGTCGCTGTCGTAATTCGCCGCGCGGTCGAGGATCGGCTTGCCGTATTTGTGCTCGCCGATCTGCAGGTAATTGGTGTCCGGCGTGCATTCGATGCTGTTGCCGGCGGTGTAGATCATGAACAAACGCGGCGCGCCGCCCGCGATCTGGCCGCCGAGCAGCAGCGAGACGTCGAAGCTCACGCCGTTCGACTGCTCCACCGAATTATAGGCCTCCATGCGCGAGCGGCGCACGGCGCGGCCGACAAGCTGGGCCGCCTGCAACATGGTGCCGGCGGTCATGGCGCTCTCGACCTCGCCCGTCTCGGGATTCTCGAAGCCTTCGGTGAGGAAATTCACCACGCCCTGTGTGACGGAGAGATTACCGGCGGTCGCGAGCATCAGCACGCGCTCGCCGGGCTTCTCGAAAACATGGAGCTTGCGGAAGGTGGCGATATTGTCGAGGCCGGCGTTGGTTCGCGTGTCCGCGATCATGACGAGACCGTCGCGCACCAGAATGCCGCAGCAATATGTCATGGAACTCCCCGCGAAGCGCCGGCCGCCTGCAATGGGCGCCCGCCCCCGTTTACAAGTTCCGGGCCAAAAGGCACAAGTGCGGAAAGACGCCCTTTCGTCGGGGGACGCATGAGAATAAACAATAGTCATTACAGAACCATATGGCTGGGCGACGATGGCCGGACCGCTCATGTGGTCGACCAGACCCTCCTGCCCCACCGTTTCGAGACCCGCGCCCTCGCTGATTGCGACGCCGCCGCACTGGCGATTCGGGACATGACCGTGCGCGGCGCGCCGCTCATCGGGGTGACGGGCGCCTATGGGCTCGCGCTCGCCGCCGCCGAGGACGCAAGCGACGTGGCGCTCACAGCGGCTTATGCAAAGCTGCTGGCGACGCGCCCGACCGCCGTCAATCTGCGCTGGGCGCTCGATCGCGTGCAGGCGCTGCTGACGGCGGCGGCGCCGGCGGAGCGCGCCGCCCTCGCCTATGGGGAAGCCGCGCGCATCGCCGACGAGGACGTCGCCGCCTGCGAGGCCATCGGCGAGGCGGGCGCCGCGCTCATCCGCGCAGCGACCGAGAAGAATACCGGCCGTCCGGTGAACATTCTCACCCATTGCAACGCCGGCTGGCTCGCGACCGTCGACTGGGGCACGGCGCTGGCGCCCATCTACAAGGCAGCGCGCGCCGGGATCGACCTCCATGTCTGGGTCGACGAAACGCGCCCGCGCAATCAGGGCGCGAGCCTCACGGCCTTCGAACTGCTGAACGAGGGCGTGCCCCATACGGTGATCGCCGACAACGCCGGCGGCCATCTGATGCAGCACGGCATGGTGGACCTCTGCATCGTCGGCGCCGACCGCACCACGCGCACGGGCGACGTCTGCAACAAGATCGGCACCTATCTGAAGGCGCTCGCCGCCCATGACAATGGCGTGCCGTTTTTCGTCGCCCTGCCCAGCTCCACGATCGACTGGCGCATCGACGACGGCGTCGCGCAAATCCCCATCGAAGAGCGCAGCCCGCGAGAGGTGACGCATATTTCTGGCCGCGCGGCGGACGGCGCAGTGATGGACGTGCTGGTGACGCCGGACGGGTCGCCCGCGCGCAACTGGGCCTTCGACGTGACGCCGGCGAAATATGTGACGGGGCTCATCACCGAGCGCGGCGTGTGCGCGGCGACGGAAGCGGGGTTGAGGGAGCTGTTCCCCGATTTCGCGTGACACCCGTCATTGCGAGGAGCGCAAGCTCCGAAGCAATCCAGGGGCCGACCTATGGCTCTGGATTGCTTCGCTTCGCTCGCAATGACGTCTACCGCGTCCTCGGCCCGTAATTCCTGAACCGCTCGACCGTCCGCCAGATTTCCTCGTCCGGCAGCACGACGGGCTCGCCCGCCATCGCGCCCAGATAATAGACCTGCGCCAGCGCCTCCAGCTCCACGGCGCGCCACAGCGCCGCGCGCATGTCCGCCCCCGTGACGATGGCGCCGTGGTTGGCGAGCAGCACGCCGTCGCGATCCCTCAAGCCCTCGACCACGAGCGCCGACAATGCCGCCGTGCCGTAGGAGGCGTAGCCGACGCAGGGCACGGTCGGCCCGCCGAAGGCCGCGATCATGTAATGCACGGCGGGGATCTCCCGCCGCAGCGTCGCCAGCGTCGTGGCGTATGTCGAATGCATATGCACGACCGCCTTCACGTCCGGCCGCGCGCGATAAATATCGAGGTGAAACCGCCATTCGCTGGAGGGCGGCAGCGGGCCTTCATGCGCCCCCTCGTCGCCCTCTAGCCTCATGCGAGCGATCTGCCCGGCCTGAAGCTCGCGGGCGGGGACGCCGCTCGGCGTCACGAGCGCGGCCTCGCCCGCGCGCATCGACAGATTGCCAGCCGAGCCGTGATTGAGCCCCAGACGCTCCAGTTCCAGCGCGCCGGCCACGATGGCCGCGCGCGTCTCCGCTTCCGACATGCCGCCTCGCCTCTTTCGAGCGATATTGCCCGTGGGGGCGTTTCCTGTATAGGACGTAGCGTCCCCGCGACACAGGGGCCGGTAGCTCAATGGTTAGAGCCGACCGCTCATAACGGTCTGGTTGGGGGTTCGAGTCCCTCCCGGCCTACCAGCTATTTGCAAATGCGCCCGGCGCGGGCGCCGGAAAAAGGCCCGCGCGCTCCTATATGCCCTTCACGCCCCGCGACGCTTGCCGCCCTTAGTCGCTGGCGCGCGAAGGGATCGCCATGCTCTCACCGTTCCGCAGCCGCCTCTGGGCGTTCGTTCTCGCGCTCGCTGTCCTTTCCTGCCCGGCGTACGCCGACGAGGCTGCGCCGCCCCGGAAAGCGGAGGAACAGGCCGCCTCGCGCGGCCTGCCGGCCGAAATCTCGACCAGCCATACGGTCACGATCGACGGCGAGAAAATCGCCTTCACCGCGCGCGCCGGGGCCATCCGTCTGCGCGACGCCTCAAGCGACGCGCCGCAGGCCGACGTCGCCTATGTCTCCTACGAGCGCACCGCCTCGGACCCGCTCACGCGGCCTGTGCTTTTTATCTTCAATGGCGGGCCGGGCGCCGCTTCCGCCTGGCTGGGGCTGGGGGCGGCGGGGCCGTGGCGGCTGCGCATCTCGCCGGAGACCATGTCTCCCTCGGCGGCGCCGGTGACGGTCGACAACGCCGAAACCTGGCTTCCCTTCGCGGACCTCGTCCTGATCGATCCGCCCGGGACGGGCTACAGCAAAATCCTCAGCGACAGCGACGATGTGCGCAAACGCTTCTATTCGGTGCAGGGCGACGCGGAGGCGCTCGCCGTGGTCCTGCGCAAATGGCTGCTGGCGCACGGACGCCTTGCGTCGCCGAAATTCATCGCAGGCGAGAGTTACGGCGGCTTTCGCGCTGTCAAGCTGGCTCGGGCCCTGCGCGAGCGGGAGAGCGTCGGCGTCAACGGGCTAGCGCTGGTGTCGCCCGCACTGGACTTCGCGTGGCTGGGCGCCGAGCGCAACATGCTAGCCTATGCAGGCCGTCTGCCGTCGCTTGCGGCGGCGGCGCGCGGGGCGACCGACAGGGCCGCCCTCGCGGACGTCGAGGCCTATGCCGCCGGAGAATATGTCACGGATCTGCTCAAGGGCGCCAGGGACGCCGAAGCGCTTTCTCGATTGAGCGGCAATGTCGCTCGCTTCACGGGCCTCGACGCCCGTCTCGCGGCGCAGCTTGGCGGACGCATCGACGCAAAGACCTTCACCCGCGAGCGGCGCCGAAATGCGCAGGAAGTTCTCAGCGCCTATGACGCAGGAATCGTCGCCTATGATCCCGCGCCCTTCGCGCCGGAGAGCGAATGGGCCGACCCCGTGCTCGACGCCTGGCGCGCGCCGCTCGGCGCCGCCATGACGCGGCTTACGGTCGAGAAACTCGGCTGGCCGATTGGCGACGCGCGCTACAATGTGCTCAACGACCAGATCGCCCATCAGTGGGATTATGGCCGTCAGGGACGCGCAAACGCTGAAGCCGTGTCCGATCTGCGCGATGCGCTCGCGCTCGATCCCCAACTGCGCGTTCTCGTCGCGCATGGCGTCGCCGATCTCGTGACGCCCTATTTCGCGACGAAGCTCATGCTCGATCAGCTTCCGGCCTTCGGCGGCGGCGAGCGCGTTTCGCTCACCGTCCTCGCCGGGGGGCATATGCCCTACCTTTACGACGCCGCGCGGCGCGAACTTCGCGACGCCGTCCGGCGGCTCGTCGAAAAGAAATAGCCTGCGAAGTTAATGCTTAGCTCCGATAGTCGGGAGCGCATCGCGGCAGGCCTCCTCGCAACGGCGGCACGACTCCGCGCAGATGCGGCAATGCTCGTGATGCTGCGCATGCCTGTCGCATTCGTCGCCGCAAATCTTGCAGGCCATGGCGCAGCCCTCGAGCGCGGTACGTATGAGCGCCTCGTTCGAGCCTGTTCGGCGCGTGGCAATAAAACCCGCCGCCACGCAGATGTCGGCGCAATCCAGATTGAGCCTGATGCATTGCGTCAGGTTCCGGACCATCTGCTCTCCCAGACAAGCGTCGGCGCAGGAGGCGCAGGATTGCGCACAGTCGAAACATTCCTCGATGCACTGCGCGAGAGCGTGATTGACGTTGCCCTGAACTTGCGGATGCGTGCTGATGATCTGCTCTGCGTGCATGGCTTTTCTCCAGATTCATGGAGAAAGACCAATGCGCGCCGGCGCCGGATTGTTCCCGGCGCCGGCGCCTGGGCGTCTTTTGGCTTATTCCTTTTCGAGAAGGTCGAAGTGACGGTTGACGCCCGCCTGAATCAGGTTTCCGTCGAAGTTGGTCTTTGTGTTGGCCGCGTAGGCGTAGAATCCGTTGGGCTGCGCAACTGCTGTGAAGGCCGAGACGGAGCCAAGGTCGTAGCGGAAATACTCCGCTTTGGCGCTCCAGTTCTTCATGAACGCCCATTCGACGCCGCCGCCCGCCGTCCAGCCAATGCGCGAATCCTGGAACACGGCTGTGCCGTTGGTGAGGTTCGTTCCGGCCGCGCGCCGCGTCAGAAAGGCCGAGGTCGACGTGACGCCGCCATAGGCCATTCCGCCCGAACCGTAGACCTGAACCGTCGGCGCGACGAGATAGCCCAGGCGCCCGCGCAGTGTCCCCAGGTAATTCAGCGTGGTGTTGCGCTGCTGATAGTTCACGAAGGCGTTGCCGCCCACAGGAACGGCGGACGACTGCCACTGCCCGTCCGTATTGCCGGAAATGGCGCGAAGATCGGTTTCGAGGCCCGCCACGATGTTGTTGTCGAACTTCCAGTTCGTGCCGATCTGGAAGCCGCCGACGAAGCCCGCGAGATTGCTGCGGCCATTGTCGCGGAAGTTGGACGCGGCGGCGACGGGCGCGCTCGCAGGGGCGTTGTCGATCGGGTAGACGACGCTGCGCGTCACCGGGCTCGACCAGGCGCCGCCGCCGTTGAGGCCCACATAGACATCACGCCAGCTAGGCGCTTTCTCCTCCTTGGCCTCCGGCCCGATCGCTCCCCAGAGTTGAGAGGCGGGATCCTTGGTGATCGGCTGCCCGTCGCCGAAGGCGTTCAGGCTCGCTTCGAGGTAGAAGAAGTCCGTCGGCCGTCCGGTGAGGCCAAAAGTCGTGCCTGTCTGTCCGGGGAAGGATTGCGGGAAGAAGGGCTGCTGGGCGACCGGCGGGGCGAAGCTCGATGTGAAGGAGCCGGGCCAGAAGCGCGCGTAGCTGGCGCTCAAATTGATGAACTGGCTGAGCTTGTAACGAATGCGCAGATCGAACTCCGTCCCGATGAAATCGCCCCTGTTGCCGAGCGGCGCGGAGAGATTGGCGCGCTCCCAGGGCGCCGCCGAGCTCGCGAGCCAGAAGGCATTAAATGCAGTGTCGACCTGAAGGTTCTTGGCCGGCTCGAACTCTAGTCTCACCCTGGGCGTCTTCATATTGGTCCAGGCGAAATAGTCGTTGCGCGAGAAAGGCTGATTGAACCCGTAGAACTGATCGAAGGTCTGGTTGACGCTGTCAAAGGGACTCTTGTTGCCCGAGGCGTAGATGTAGGAGGCGCTGATGCGCGGCTTCCAGGGATGATCCTTGAATGTGTAACCCGCTTCCACAGAGTAGGCGATCGCGTCTTGCTGGACGGTCGCCTGCAGGACGTTCTGGCGGTTGCCAAGGCCGCGGAACTCGCCCTGTTCGCCGAACTGCTTGTTTATGTCGACATCGTAGTCCCAGTTTCCGATCACGCCATAGGCGCGCACGCCCGGAGAATAGGTCTCCTTGTGCACTTTCAGGGCGTTCGAGGCGTTCAGCACGTCGCCGTACTGCTTGCGGCCAAGGAAATAAGGCTGGATCGTCGCATATTCGGACCAGCGGCGGATGCTCAACACGCTGCCGTAAACCCAGTTGCCCCATTCGGGACGATCCCAATCGTAGGGATTACGCACGACGGGACGCATCAGGAAGCTGTCGATGTCCCAATCGTTTTCTTTCTTGCCGATCTTGAGGCGGAAGCCTTCGAAATTGTTCGTCGTGTTGCGGAATTCATTATTCGCGATCAGACGGCGATCAAGCAGCTCTAAATGGAAGCGGCCCGCGCGCACCGACAGTGGGCGGTCATTGCCCAGATCGTCCTTGCCGAACGCATTCTTGAAGTAAAGTTCGCCGAAGCCCTGGATCATCTCCGTGTGATTGATCTCCTGGCCCTGGAACTCATAGATCGTATTGAATGCGCGGGAGTCCTGGAACTCTACGACAAAACGGAAGGGGTCGAAAATCTCCTTCACGCCGAAGTAGGCGCGCGTGCGCAGGAGCCACGGCGAGTTCGGGAAATAACGCCGCGAAGAGGTCGGCGGATTGGTGGTGGTGTCAGTCCAGGGGCGGTAATCGTTTTGGCGATACTCGAAGCGTGCGCGCGAATCGAGGCCGATATTGAGCCAATCGATTCCCTCAAACTGCTTGTAGGTCTTGCCGATGTCGCGGACGTAAGGCGGAACGTCGGATTGAGGCTCGAGACGATAGCCACGCGTGGGGACGAAATAGCTCTTCTTCTCTTCGGGCTTCCCGCCAGCCGCTTTGCCGTCAGCCTGCTTACCGTCCGCCGGCTTCGCATCGCCAGCCTTGGTCTTCGAGACCTTTGCGTCCGCGGCCTTTCCGTCCGCCCTAGCCTGCGCATCGGCTTTCGGCAGCTCGACCTTGCTCTCCTGCGCGTGAGCGATTCCCGCGACGGCCGTGAGCGCCGCCACGGCGACTCCGAGTTTCAAATTTTGCTGAAAGTTCCCCATTTGCCCGCCACTCTCGTTAATGCTCGTTCGATTTACAGCCTGCGCCGCCGCCGCGACATGAGCCCATCAAAGCCAAACCACTCCATCTTGTCTACTTAATTAATAGACTAACGGCATTTCTTCGAAGGGCCGTTGCGGGAATGTCACAAGCTTGTCCGTCGCGTCTCGCTATATACTCGCCATGCATATCGATATGCATACAAGCGAGACTGTGTGAGTCCACTGGATTCAACAGGCGGGCCAGTTTCTGCGAAATGCTGTTGCATGCGCGCCACAGCGCACCTTCGATCAAGGCGCGAAAGCGCCGTCTATTTCTGCAAGACGAAGAAAATTCGCGGATAGCGCAGCAGCACTTTCCCGTTTGGACGGCCGGGATAGGCCTGCGCGAGGCGTTCGCGGTAGCGCGCGAGAAACTCATCGGTCTCGGCAGGCGTCAGCAAATCGAGAAACGGGCGCAGTCCGGAGCCGGCGAACCATTCGACCACATCGCCCGCCCCGTCGAGCGGATGCACGTAGACGGTCTGCCAGATGTCGACCTTGCGGCAGAGTGGCGCGAGGAGATCGTAATACTCCTCCGCCTGCCCCACGACCGTGAGCGACTTCGCAATCGGCAACAGGCGGCTCGCCCAGGGCCCGTCGGCGGCCACCATGCGCATAGCCGCATGCGAAGGCTCATGCGTATTGTTCGGCATCTGCACCGCAAGACGCCCGCCGGGGCGAAGCGCGTGCAACAGCCACGTGATCGCGCTGCGATGATCGGCAAGAAAATGCAGCGACGCATTGGCGAAGATGACGTCTGCGCCCTCGGGCGGACGCCAGTCGCCGATGTCCGCATTCACGAAGGACGCGCCGGGGACGCGCGCGCGGGCGACGTCCAGCATGTTGTCGGACGTGTCGATGCCGACGATCGCCGCGCCCGGAAAGCTGCTTGCCAGCAGCTCCGTGCTGTTGCCGGGTCCGCAGCCAAGGTCGAACACGAGCCGGGTTTCACAATAAGGGACGCGGGCGAGAAGATCGCGCGCCGCGCGCGTGCGCTCCGCCTCGAACTTCAGATAGAGTTTCGAGTTCCAATCCGACGCGTGGCGCCCCGAACCGCCGTTCACGTCGAGACTTCCCTGAGCCTGCGCCGCCGTCAAATGCCCTCTCCGGCGTCGACATAGGCGCTTTCCTCTGTGGGAAAGATTCGTGCTTTCGCCAGGGACAGCGGCACGCGGTCGCCAAGGGCGGCCGCGTTTTCAAGCGGCGAATCGATCTCGAGCGTCTGGTCGTAGCCGTCGATGGCGATGGTCGCGCGCACGCCCGCCGGCGTACGCCGCAGGCTTTCGACGCGTCCCTCGATTTCACCCGCCCCGCTCGCGGAGACGGCGATATCGGCGGGGCGGAAGAAGACGCGCGCGGGGCCGCTGCGCAATCCATGCGTGTCGATGTGCAATTCGCGGTCGCCGAACTTCACATGGCCCGCGGCGACGGTGACCGGAAGCGCCACCGCCTCGCCGACGAAGGAGATGACGAAGGGCGACGCCGGCTGGTCATAGAGCTGCGCCGGTGTGCCGATCTGCTCGATGCGTCCTTCGTTGAGCACCACGACGCGGTCGGCGAGCTCCATCGCTTCATCCTGGTCGTGCGTGACGAACACGGTCGTAAGACCTGTCTCCTTGTGCACCTCGCGCAGCCAGCGGCGCAGATCCTTGCGCACGCGGGCGTCGAGCGCGCCGAAAGGCTCGTCGAGCAGCAGCACGCGCGGCTCGATCGCCAGCGCGCGCGCAAGCGCCACACGCTGACGCTGTCCGCCCGAAAGCTGCGCAGGATAGCGGCCCCCGAGCCCTTCGAGCTGCACGAAGCGCAAGAGTTCGTTCGCCCGCGCCGCGATCGCGCTCCTCGACGGGCGCGAGCGTCGCGGCCGCACCTTGAGGCCATAGGCGATATTGTCCGCCACAGTCATATGTTTGAAGAGCGCGTAATTCTGGAAGACGAAACCGACGCGCCGGTCCTGCACGGGAAGATTCGTCGCGTCCTCGCCGTCGAAATAGACGTGGCCGCGATCAGGCGCATTGAGCCCGGCGATCACGCGCAGCAATGTCGTTTTGCCGGATCCCGAAGGCCCGAGCAGCGCGACGAGTTCGCCGGGCTGGATGTCGAGCGTCACGTCCCGAAGGGCGGGAAAGGCGCCGAAGTCCTGCTCGACGCCCTCTACGCGAATGGCGAAGCCCTGCTGGCGACCCAAGTCAGTGCCTCCTTCCGCGCGCGGCGAGCGCGTCTGCGTGTCGCCATTCGAGGAAAGTTTTAATCCCGAGAGTGACGAGCGCAAGGCTTGCAAGGAGAACCGAGAGCGCAAAGGCGGCGACATTGTTGTACTCATTATAAAGGATCTCCACCTGCAGCGGAATGGTGTTGGTGAGGCCGCGGATATGGCCGGAAACGACCGACACGGCGCCGAACTCGCCCATCGCGCGCGCATTGCACAAAAGCACGCCGTACAGCAGGCCCCATTTGATGTTGGGCAGCGTCACGGTGAGAAAGGTCTTGAAGCCCGAGGCGCCGAGCGTCAGCGCCGCCTCCTCCTCCACGCTCCCCTGCTCCTGCATCAGCGGAATGAGTTCGCGCGCGACAAAGGGGAAGGTCACGAAGATCGTCGCGAGCACGATGCCCGGCACGGCGAAGATGATCTGGACGCCATGCGCCGTGAGCCAGCCGCCCAGCAGCCCCTGCGAGCCGAAAAGCAGCACATAGACGAGGCCCGCGACGACGGGAGACACCGAAAAGGGCAGATCGATGAGCGTGATCAGCAGGCTTTTTCCCGGGAAGGAAAATTTGGCGATCGACCAGGCGGCGGCGAGGCCGAAGGCGAGATTGGCCGGCACGGCGATGGCTGCGATCAGCAAGGTCAGGCGGATCGCCGCGCGCGCGTCCGGGTCCTGAAACGCCTCGAAGAAAGCCGCTGCGCCCTTGGTTCCCGCCTCGTAGAAGACGACCGCGAGCGGCGCGAGGAGGAAGAGCGACAGAAAGGCTATCGCCGTCGCGATGAGCGCGTAGCGGGCGAAGGGCGAATCCTGCGTAACAGGCCGTACGCGCGCGCGACGCCGGGCGGCCGGCACGCCGGCTGCGATTGATTCAGACATGACCAAACCTTTTGCGGGCGAACGCCTGGACGAGGTTGATCGCAAGAAGCGCCGCGAAGGAAATCGCGAGCATGATGGTTGCGATGCCGGTCGCGCCGGGAATGTCATATTGTTCGAGCTTCACGACGATGAGCAAGGGCGCAATCTCCGAGACATAGGCGATGTTGCCGGCGATGAAGATCACCGATCCATATTCGCCGATGGAGCGCGCGAAGGCGAGCGCGAAGCCTGTGAGCAGCGCGGGCGCGAGCGGCGGCAGCAGCACGCGCAGCACGGTCTGCACACGCGAGGCCCCCAGCGTCGCGGACGCTTCTTCGAGCTCCGTCTCGAGCTCCGCAACGATCGGCTGCACCGTGCGCACGACAAAGGGCAGTCCGATGAAGATCAGCGCAACCAGGATGCCCCAGCGCGTATAGGCGATCTTGATCCCATAGGCGGCGAGCGGCTCGCCGAACCAGCCGTTGGGCGCATAGAGCGCCGCGAGCGAAATGCCGGCGACCGCCGTCGGCAGCGCGAAGGGCAGATCGACAAAGGCGTCGAGCAAGCGGCGGCCAAAGAAGTCGTAGCGCGTCAGCACCCAGGCGACGATGAGCCCGAAGAAGAGATCGACGAGCGCAGCGCAGAAGGAAATGAAGAAGGTCGTGCGCAGGCCGGCAGCGACCCGCGGTTCGGTCGCGATGTCATAGAGGCCGGACAGGCCGAGGCCGGATGAGCGCCAGATGAGCGCCGCCAATGGCAAAAGCACCACGAGCCCGAGATAGAGCAGCGTGTAGCCGAAGGTCAGTCCGAAACCGGGAATGACGCTCGGCGCTTTGAAGCGCCGAGCGTTGCGTCCTGCAAAGTTCGGGGAGGTCACCTGGCAGGCTCTTGTTTCTGTATCTCGTCGAAGATTCCGCCGTCGGCGAAGTGCTTTTTCTGCGCCGCCGCCCAGCCGCCGAAGGTCTTGTCGATGGTGACGAACTCGAGCTTGGGAAACTTCTTCAGATCTTCCTTGGCCGCATGTTCGGGATGCACGGGCCGATAGAAGTTTTTCGCAATGATCGCCTGCGCGGCCGGCGAATAGAGGAAGTCGAGGTAGGCTTCCGCCAGCTTCCTGGAGCCCTTCGTCTCGGCGTTCGCGTCGACGACCGAGACCGGCGGCTCCGCGAGGATCGATTGCTTGGGCGCGACGATCTCGAATTTGTCGGCGCCGAACTCCTTTAGCGCGAGAAACGCCTCGTTCTCCCAGGTGATCAGCACATCGCCGAGCCCGCGCTGCGCGAAGGTGATGGTGGAGCCGCGCGCGCCCGTGTCCATCACCGGCGCGTTCTTGTAGATCGCCTTGACGAAGTCCTTCACCTTGGCCTCGTCGCCGCCGAACTTCTTCAGCCCGTAGCCCCAGGCCGCGAGATAGTTCCAGCGCGCCCCGCCCGAGGTCTTCGGGTTGGGGGTGATGACGGCGACGCCGGGCTTGGCCAGATCGTCCCAGTCCTTGATCGCCTTCGGATTGCCCTTGCGGACGAGGAACACGATCGTCGACGTATAGGGCGAGGAATTGTTCGGCAGGCGCTGTTGCCAGTCCGCGGCGATCTTGCCGGATTTGGTTGCGATGGCGTCGATGTCGGCGGCGAGCGCCAGCGTGACGACATCCGCGTTCAGCCCGTCGATCACGGCGCGCGCCTGGGCGCCGGAGCCGCCGTGCGAAGCCTGAATTTCGACCGTCTCGCCGGTCTTGGCCAGCCAGTCGGCGACGAAAGCCGGATTGATCTGCTTATAGAGTTCGCGCGTCGGGTCATACGACACATTCAGCAGCGCCTGCCCCGCCGAGGCGTAGCCCCCCGAAAGTGCGGATCCAATCGCCAACGCCCCGGCCAAAGCCAAACTGCCCCATGAAATACCCATTCGCCTCACCTCCAAGTAGATTTATAAAATCTATCGCTGGAGTAGACTACTACGCAAGCCCCTCGGCGAGTTGCACGCGGCTTTTCTTCGCAAATGACGCGAAAACAGTGCTATTCGATGAACTTCATGAGGTCGGAAAGTGTAATGAAGACAACGCCATCCGCAGCGACGCGGCCCTGGCAGTATTTTTCGCTCGCGACAGCTTCGAGCGCCTCTCTATCGGAATGCAACTGCGCCAAGAGGTCTTCCTCGCTTGGCAGCGCCGTTTCCCCTTCGAGCGCATCGTCTGAGACGAAGACGCGGACCGTCTGCTGCGACCCCGACACGCGCATAGAGAACGAGTACCCCTGGTTCTCGCGAACAACGTCGGACTTCAAACTTTCGAGCGGCATCGGCGTCGGCGCCCTCTTCCGGTCGGGAAGAAAATGCGTCAGACGCCGTTCTGTTCCGCTCCGATCAGGCCGCGTCCATCGTGCAGCGGTCGGAGACTTCCTCGCTGGCCGGCTTGAGGCCGATCCATTTGCTGACGGCTGCCGGATCGAAGCCCGACTCGCAATGGTCGCCGACGCGCATCAGCGGGCGCCGGATCAGGCCCGGATCGAGGATCATCATCACGATCGCCTGCTGCGGGTTCACTTTCTCCGGATCGATCTCCCCGGACTTGATCCGCGGCGAGGCGGCGTTGAACCATTCGCGCAACGGCTTGGCGCCGAAGAAAGGACGCAAACTCGACGCGCTCCAGGGTTCGTGAAGAAGGTCGCGGACATCGATCTGATGGCCGGACGCGAGCAGCAGGGCCTTTTGCTTGGCGTTGCTGGCGCAGCCGGGTTTTTCGTAGAAGATGACGTTGGCCATGGGCAGCCTCTTCTCTCAGGAACCGGCGATATGGGGAATGCCAATCGCCTCATGTATTCTACCGCCTAATGGTGCAATGCGGCGCCCGAATGACATGCAAGGCCCTAAGCAGAGCGCTGTACTTTCTCGCAGAGTGCCCTGCGGCGCCGCAATCAGCGGGAGAGCGCCCAGGTCGCCGAGACGCGCTCGGCCACGCGCTGCAGGCCGGGCCGCAGGGGGACAGAGGTGGAAGGGGGCGCCGCAGCGACACGCGCCTCCATGCCCATGATGGGCTCGGCCGCCTCCATCGGCCGGATCTCGATGACGCGGCCGAGCCGCAGCCCCGCCGCCTCCGCGTAAATGCGCGCGCGATGCTCGGCGTCCTTCACCGCCTTAGCCCGCAGAGCGTCCCTCTTCTCGGCGAGATTGGAGTGGTCGTAATCGACGCCCTCCAGACTGTTGGCGCCTTTCTCGATGATCTTGCCCGTGAGCTCCCCTGCCCGCTCCACCGGCTTGACGACCGCGGAAAGGCTGTTGCTCGCGCGATAGGACTGCTGAGTCTTCGCCTTGCCCTTGGCGTCGCGCTCCTCGACCGTATAGGGCGAGAGCGTCACGCCCTGGGTCTGAATATCGGCGTCCGAGAGGCCCTGCGCCTTGAGCTCGGCCAGAATCGCCTCGACCGTGCGCGCATTGTCGGCGGCGGCGGACTGGGCCGTCGGGCGCTCGGTCACGACGGAAAAGCGCAGCGTCGCCCGGTCGGGGGCCACATCCTCGACCGCTTCCCCGACCACGGAGACGTTGGACACCGTATCCTTGAGCGATTCCGCGCAGGCCGCGCCGCCAAACATCACAGACAGTGCGAAAAGCAGTCGAATCATGGCATATCCCCAGAAGTGTGGCCGCGTGAGCCGCAAAAGCGCCAGTTTGCGGCTATAGTCGAGTTCAACCATACAAGAACAACGCGCGGCGGTCCCGCGCGGCGCGAACAGGCCTCATGCCCCTTCTTTATCACTACCCGCTTTGCCCCCACTCGCGATTCATTCGGCTGATCCTCTCCGAATATGGAATTTCGGCCGAACTCATCGAGGAGCGCCCGACCGACCGGCGGCCGGAGTTCCTGGCGCTCGACCCGGCGGCGCGCACGCCTGTTTTCATCGACGACGACGGAACGGTCGTGCAGAGCGCGGTCATCGCCGAATATCTCGATGAAACCTATGGCGCCGCCCGCGGCGCGCAGCGGCTGCTCCCCGAAGAGAAGCGTGCGCGCATCGAGACGCGCCGGCTCGTCGATTGGTTCAACGTCAAATTCTTCGAAGAGGTGACGGGCTGGCTCGTCACCGAAAAGGTCTACAAGCGCTTCTCGCCGCATGGCGGCGCGCCCGACATGGATCTGGTGCGCATCGCCCGCGCCAACATCCGCCACCATTTTCGTTACATCGGCTACCTCACCAGCTCGCGCAACTGGCTCGCGGGCGAGCGCCTCTCCTACGCCGACTTCGCCGCGGCTGCGCATATCTCCTGCGCGGATTATCTCGGCGACGCGCCCTGGGACGACGACGAAGCCGCCAAGCAGTGGTATCAGCGCATCAAGTCGCGCCCGGCCTTCCGCCCCCTTCTCGCGGACCGCGCGCCGGGGATGACCCCGGGGCCGCATTACGCCGAGCTGGATTTCTAGGGCGCAGACCGCTTCTTACCCGCCGTTAATCAACCGTCTGTATTCTCTGCTGCAAACTGGTCACAAACCGGCGAGCGGCGGCATGAGCATCCCTGATGACACTGCGATGGGCGTTACAGGCGGCGCGTTAGCGCGGTTGTTCGCGCACCCGCACTCAAAGGCCGCGGCAAAGCATTTCTCCACCCGCGCCGCGCTGATGGCCCTGTGCTTTTTTTTCCTCGCCACGTCTGGACTTCAACAGATGGAGTTGGCCTGCCAGAAGTCAGTCGTCAAGGCCGGGCGCTACAGCCTCGTCGAGACGAACGAGCGTCAATGGCTGGCCCCGGAGATGCGCGTCGGCTGGAAAAACAGGGAGGCCTATATCGGCTTTTCCGACTACGCCCTTCTCGAAGCGATCGCTCTGGGAAGATTCTCGCTCTCGACCCTCATGTATCTGACTCCGCTCGCCTGGCTCATCGCCTTCCGCCTGCGGCGGGAGGAGGCGGAAGAAGCCGCTCCGGGCGACGAGATCATCGACGCGAAGCCCGCCGACATCGGTCTCGTTCCGCCACTCGCGGAATAGACGGCGCGCGCGGGGGCGTCCGGCGATATATCCTCGCGGGATGGATCTGACCGGGGCCATCCGCGCCCAAGCAATCGCCCTTGGCTTTGACGCCTGCCGCTTCGCGGACGCGCAAGCGTCGCCCGAACTCGGGAAACGTCTGCAGGCGTGGCTCGACCTTGGCGCACATGGCGACATGGACTGGATGGCGCAGACCGCCGACCGCCGCGCCTCTCCGACGGCGCTGTGGCCGCAGGCCAGGAGCGTCGTCATGCTCGGGCTCAATTACGGACCCGATACGGACCCGCTCGACGCGCTGGAGAAGCGCGAGCAGGGCGTCGTCTCGGTCTATGCGCGCCACCGCGACTATCATGACGTCATCAAGGGCCGGCTGAAGCAGCTCGCCGCCTTCATCATCAAGCGCGCCGGAGGCGGCGACGCCAGGGTCTTCGTCGACACGGCGCCGGTGATGGAGAAGCCGCTCGCGCAGAAGGCGGGACTTGGCTGGCAGGGCAAGCACACCAATCTCGTCTCGCGCGACTTCGGCTCCTGGCTCTTTCTGGGCGCGATCTTCACCGATCTCGCACTGGCCTCCGACGCGCCGGAGCGCGACCATTGCGGCTCCTGCCGCAGCTGTCTCGACATCTGCCCGACGCAGGCCTTCATCGGCCCTTATCAACTCGACGCGCGGCGCTGCGTCTCCTACCTCACAATCGAGCGCAAGGGGCCGATCCCGCGGGAATTTCGCGCCGCCATCGGCAACCGCATCTATGGCTGCGATGATTGCCTCGCGGTCTGCCCGTGGAACAAATTCGCGCAGGCGACACGCGAGGCTAAGCTCGCCGCGCGGCCGGAGATGGAGGCCCTTTCGCTCGCTGAACTGTCGCGCCTCGACGACGCCGCGTTCCGCACGCTCTTCTCGGGCTCGCCTGTCAAGCGCATCGGAAGGGCGCGCTTCCTGCGCAACGTGCTCATCGCCATCGGCAACAGCGCCACGCCCACGCTCGCCGCAGAGGCCGAGCGGCTGATCCGCGACCCCGACCCCCTGGTCCGCGGCGCGGCGATCTGGGCCCTCGGGCGGCTCGCGCCACAACGTGTCGTTGCATTGCATGCATTATCCAACTCAGAAGCGGATGCCGACGTATTGGAAGAGTGGGCAAAAGAGACACAGTTAGGGAAAAAATAACGTCGCGATGAAGTTCGTGCGCCGCAGCACGCTTGCCGTCCGGCATTTCGAACTAATCTGAGTGAAGAGACCCGATTCCCACGCCGGCGGCGCCGCAATGATCGCCTTTTCAAGACGCCCAGCAGACGATCCCGCCGAGGAGGCCGCACGCCTCCTGTTGCGGCTCGGCGTCTTCATGCTTTTCGTGATTTCGCTTCTCGCGCCGATCCTCGCGCGCCAGACGGTCTACATACTGCTGCCGATCGGCGCGGCGCTTCTGCTGATCTCCGCGATGCTGAGCGACAATCCGCGCTCGGGAAGCTCGCTGCGCGCCCTGCTGGCCGCCCCTCCCGTCTGGGCCGCGCTGCTGCTCGCGCTCTGGGCGGGCGTTTCGCTGATCTGGACGCCTTTCGAGGGGCCGGCCGAGCGTTTCGCCAAGGCGGCCGCGACAATGGCGCTCGTCGCCGCCGCAGCGGGACTTATGCCGCTGCGCACCAAGACGTCGAATCTGAACCTGCTGCCCATCGGCGTCGGCGTCGCGGCGGTCGCGCTCATGGCGATCACCCTGCTGATGCCGCCGCAATATACGGTCGAGGACATCCTCGACGTCGGCCCGCTCGGGCGCGCCGGGCTTGGCCTCGCGTTGCTTGTCTGGCCGGCGATGGGCGCGCTGGCGGTGCGCGGTCGCTGGGCCACGGCTGCGGCGCTGGGCCTTGCGACCGTCCTCGCCTGCGCCCTCGCCAGGGCGCCCAACGCCCTGCCCGCGCTCTTTGGCGGCGCGCTCGTCTTCGCCGCCGCCTTCGGGCGGCCGCGGCACGCATCGCTGATCCTCGCCGGCCTCGTCGCGGCGATCGTTCTGCTCGCGCCGCTGGCCGCGCTCATGACCCATCTCGTCTGGCCGGAGCATGCGCCCGATTTCTTCAGGCATCTCGCCTTCTGGGGCCAGATGATCGCCAGCGACGGGCTGCGCACCGTCATCGGCCACGGTTTCGGCGCCGCGACCTGGGGCGTTCTCGGCGGCTATCTGACGCCAGCGACGCCGCGCAGCCTGGTTTTCCAGATTTGGTTCGACCTGGGGATCGTGGGCGCCGCCGCGCTCGCGCTCGTTCTGGCGCGCACGAGCCTGCTCGTGGGGGAATCGCGCCCCGCGCTCGCGCCTTTCCTGCTCGGCGGGGTTGGCGCCGGCTTCGTGATCTGCCTATTGGGGCCTGCCGCCTCGCAGCTCTGGTGGCTGACGCTCGCGGGCCTCGACGCCATCGCCTTCGCTCTGGTGATGCGCGGCCAGTTCCGCAAGCGCCGCCCGGTGCTGCCGATCGGTTTCGGCGCCGCGCCCTCTGGCGACGGCGCCGCCTGACGAGAGAATTTCATTGGCTGAATATCCGACGCTGACCTCCGCAGTGGAGCCGATCGCCTTTGACGAAGCCGTCGTCGCCGGCGCCTGGCTTGGCGACGAACCGGCCTTCGCGCTGGCCGACGGAACCATCGCCTTAGGCGACGGCATTCATGGCCGCCGCCCGCCTGCGCATCCGGGCGCCGCCATCCTTGTGGCGGCGAGCGACGGGCGCCGCTTCGTCACAGGCGGCGACGACGGCCGCGTCGTCGCGACGGGCGCCGATGGCGAGATGGAGACCATCGCAGACGAAAAAGGCAAATGGATCGACGCGCTGGCCATGCATGAAGGCGCCCTCGCCTGGTCGGCGGGCAAAGCCGTCCATGCGCGCTCGGCGAAGGGCGAACAGAAGTCGCTCGATCTGCCCTCCACCTGCCGGGGCCTCGCCTTTTTCCCCAAGGGCTTCCGGCTCGCCGCCGCGCATTACAACGGCGCGACGCTGTGGTTCCCCAACGCGGGCAAGCCGGAAGTCCTCAACTGGAGCGGCTCGCATCTCGATGCGACGATCTCGCCGGACGGGCGCTTTCTCGTCACCTCCATGCAGGAGAATACGCTGCACGGCTGGCGCGTCGCCGACGCCAAGCACATGCGCATGGCGGGCTATCCCGCGAAGACGCGCAGCTTCTCCTGGTCCTTCGACGGCAAATGGCTCGCGACCTCGGGCGCCGACGCCTGCATCATCTGGCCCTTCTCCGGCAAGGACGGCCCGATGGGCCAGCAGCCGCGCGAATGCGGCGTCGCGAGCGTGATGGTGACGCGCGTCGCCTTCCACCCCGGCGCGCTCGTCGTCGCCATCGGCTTCGAGGACGGGCTGGTGATGCTGGCGCGCATTTCCGACGGCTCGGAAATTCTGGTGCGCCGCCCTTCCGAAGACTCGAAGAACGCGCGCATCACGACGCTCGCGTGGGACGCGCGCGGCGCGCGACTTCTGTTTGGCGCGGAGAATGGCGAAGCCGGCACGCTGATGCTGCCGAAAGCGGCCTGAATGAAGCGAGCTGCGCTGGTCTTCATCCTGCTGTTGCCGGCTTCCGCTCACGCGGCGTCGGACAACTCCACCTCTTGTCTCGAAGCCCTCGCCCATTCCATCGCACGCAACACGCCGGCTCGCACGGGGCTCGGACCGGGAAGCGCGGAGGTGACTTTTCACGTCAAACCGGGCGGCTTCATTTCCGGCGTCACCGTTTCCGGATCGACTCCGGAACACGCCGCTCTCGCGCGGCGAATTGTGGCGGGGTCTCGTGGCCGAAAAAATTGCGGTTCCGCCGATCTGCGCCAAAGCCTCGCTTTCCACTGAGCATCAAGGCCGCCAGATGGCTTCTCCCACGCGCTCGGCTGGCAAAACCGTCACCGCCGCTTTCAGCCTCAGTGCCCGCGCGCTCTCTGTTTGGTCTTCAGCGAAATAGCGGCGGATGGCGTCGCCCTCCCCTTCGATGCACCGCCACAACACATCCACGCGACGCCCTTCATAGCGCTTCGGATCAAGCGGACTCCGCCCGAATTTGGAGGGGCCGAAATCCGCGGTGAAAGGCTTGCGGTTCCACAACCGCGCCTCCGGGCGGCGCGCGAAGAAGGCCCAGACATCGAAATCGTGGACGCCGTCGCTCGCGGCCGGATCGAGGAAGTGATCCGCCGCGCCCTGACACAGGCACAGGCCGAGTAGACGCCCCTCATAGAGGGCGCGCCTGGCCGGGCGCCTGTCGAAGGCCGCGTCGATCCGCTCGCGCGCGATCGCCGCCAGCCTGTGCAGGTCGGCGATCTCTATCGTCTCGAAGGAGCGCGCGCTCGTCGGCGCCTTGCTCATTGGTCCTCCTCCTGCGGAACGCATGCCGCCTCCACCGGGTTGAAGCCTATCCCCTTCAACAGCGACACGCGCGAGCCAACCGATGACCAATAAAGCCGAAAGCGATCCCCATCAGCACGTCCACCAGATGGCCGCCTATCTTCAGGAGACGATCAACCGCCTGCGCGAGGATATCGAGCATGTCGACGAGCCGCAGCTCAAGGCCATGTTCGAGACCTCGGCGGAAGTGTTGAGCGGCCTTAAAAAGGCCTATAGCGACTATGAGCAGAAAAAGGAGCCGGCCTGGCCCGGCGGACGCGACCTGCATAGCTGAGCGCCGCGAAGCCTGAAGAGGAGCCCGAGGATCGTCTTGTCCAAAATCCCCAAGCTCCTCACCATCGCCGGCTCGGACCCCTCCGGGGGCGCCGGCGTACAGGGCGACCTCAAGACCTTCTCGGCCTTCCGCTGCTACGGCATGGCGGCGATCACCGGGCTCACCGCGCAAAATACGCGCGGCGTGACGGCCGCCTATCCCGTCGCGCCGGACATTGTGGCGGCGCAGATCGCAGCGGTGATGGCGGACATTCCGCCGGACGCCATCAAGACCGGCATGGTCGCGACGCCGGATATCGCGGCCGCGGTCGCGTCTGCGCTGGGGAGCGCCCCGCGCAACCTCGTGCTCGACCCTGTTCTCGTGCCCACGCAGGGCGCAAGCCTCGCCGCGCCGGGGCTCGAGCGCGCCCTGCTCTCGACGCTGCTGCCGCTGGCGCGGCTCGTGACGCCCAACATCTACGAGGCCGGCGCGCTCACCGAGACGCCGAAGGCGCGCGGGATCGACGAAATGGCGGCGCAGGGCCTGCTGCTCATCGAGGCGGGGGCGAAGGCCGTGCTGGTGAAGGGCGGCGATCTTGCGGGCGAGCCCGTAGACGTCCTCGTCGCCGACGGAGAGACCCGGCTGTTTCACGGCCGGCGGATCGAGACGCGCCACACCCATGGCACGGGCTGCGCGCTCTCCTCGGCCATCGCCGCGGGGCTGGCCAAGGGCGACTCGCTGATCGACGCCATCGCCACCGCGAAAGTGTGGCTCGAGGGCGCGCTGGAAGCCGCGGAGGCGCTGGAGATGGGCAAGGGCCGCGGGCCCCCGCATCACTTGCACGCGCTCTGGCGTTAACCCGCCAGCGCCGCCTTCACCGCCGCGCTGGCCTTGGCGAAATCCATGCGGCCCGTGTATTTGCCCTTCAGCGCTGCGACGACCTTGCCCATGTCCTTGATGGAGGCGGCGTCGGTTTCCGCGATGGCCGCCTTCACGGCCTCCGCGACTTCGGCCTCGGAGAGTTGCTGCGGCAGATAGGCGGAAATGATCGCGATCTCGCCCTTCTCCTTGCCGGCGAGGTCCATGCGGCCGGCTTTTTCGTAAATGTCGAAGGATTCCTGCCGGCTCTTGATCATCTTCTGCAGGAGCGCGAGCACGTCGTCTTCGGAGAGCGTCTTGCCCGCGCCGCGCGCCTCGATGTCCTTGTCCTTCAGGGCGGCGTTGATCATTCGCAGGGCGTCGACCCTGGCGCTGTCGCGGGCCTTCATGGCGGTCTTCAGGTCTTCGTTGATCTTCTCGCGCATGAGCTTCCTGGGGGTTTCCATTTTCGAGGCGGATGCATTACATCCAGCCGAGCTGAATTTTCTCGCGTGGCCGGGCGATCGTCCGGCCGCAGCGCCGACGGGCCGAGCCCCGGTCGACGGCTTGCGCGGGCATGACGCCCCGCGCCCCGGCTGTCAACACCCGTCGAACCCAATGGACCAGAAGCGACCATGACCCTCGATCAAGACAATGGCTGGACCAAACCCATCCACACGGGCGTGCTGGTGCTCGCGAGCGGCGAGGTGATCGAGGGCTTCGGCCTCGGCGCCGTGGGCGAGGCCGTGGGCGAGGTCTGCTTCAACACCGCCATGACCGGCTATCAGGAAATACTGACCGACCCCTCCTACGCCGCGCAGATCGTCACCTTCACCTTCCCGCATATCGGCAATGTGGGAACGAATGACGAGGACATCGAGACCGTCGATCTGGCGACGAGCGCCGGCGCGGTGGGCGCGATCTTTGGCGCGCCGGTGACCGAGCCCTCCAACTTTCGCGCCGAGGCGACGCTGACCGAGTGGCTGGCAAAGCGTGGCGTCGTCGCGCTCAGCGGGATCGACACACGCGCGCTGACGGCGCTGATCCGCGAGCGCGGCATGCCGAACGGCGTCATCGCCCATGCGCCCGACGGCAAATTCGACATTGCGGCGCTGAAGGCCAAAGCCGCGGGCTGGCCCGGCATCGACGGCATGGATCTCGTGCCGAGCGTCGGCGCCAAGGCGCGCTACGACTGGAACGAAACGAGCTGGCGCCTCGGCGCGGGCTTTGGCGCGCGTGACGGAGCCGCGAAGTTCCGCGTCGTCGCCATCGACTATGGCGTGAAGCGCAACATCCTACGGCTTCTCGCCGATCAGGGCTGCGAAGTCATCGTCGCCCCCGCCACCGCGAGCAGCGCCGAGATTCTCGCGCTGGCGCCCGATGGGGTCTTCCTCTCCAACGGCCCGGGCGACCCGGCCGAGACGGGCAGATACGCCGCGAGCGTGATCCGCGACGTGCTGGCGGCAAAAGTGCCGACCTTCGGCATTTGCCTCGGCCACCAGATGATGGCGCTGGCTGTGGGCGCAAAGACCAAAAAGATGCCGCAGGGCCATCACGGCGCGAACCATCCGGTGAAGGATTTCACCACCGGCAAGGTCGAGATCGTGTCGATGAACCACGGCTTCGCGGTCGATCGCGACAGCCTGCCGGAAAACGCCGTCGAGACGCATCGCTCGCTCTTCGATGGCTCGAATTGCGGCATCGCGCTGACCGACCGCCCCGCCTTCTCGGTGCAGCACCACCCCGAGGCCTCCCCCGGTCCGCAGGACAGCCATTATCTGTTCCGGCGGTTTGCGGAGATGATGGAGAAGGCGAAGGCGGCGTGACGGCGCCGCCGCTCCAGGGCAGACTGGCGCGGCCAGCCAAGAGGTCGCGCCATGCGCTTCATTCGCATCGCCTCGGTCGTCGCTCTTTCGCTTCTTGTCGCGATCGCTATTTCCCTCGTCATCCGCCCCGAATTGCGCGCGGCGCTGCTTGCTGAAATCTACGATCCTGTCACGCTGCCGCAGCTTGAATCCGACGCCCGCATTCACCACGAGCCGCAGGCCCGCATCTGCGCAGAGCGCGTCGCTGCGATCCTGCCCGGCGCCGTCGAGCGCATCGCGCGCGCGCATGGGCGCCCCTTCGCAAAGGCCCCCATCGTCGGCGTCTACGACTCCTTCGCCACTTACGCGCGCGCCAACGGGCTGGGCGCTCCGGGAATAGCAGGCGTCTCGCGGGCGGGGCGCGCAATCCTCTCGCCGACGCTCTGCCACGACGAGCGCGAGCGGCTCGAAGGCGTGCTGACGCATGAGCTTTCGCATGTGCATTTTTCCGGCTGGCGCGCGCGCAACGCGCCGCGTCCGCCGACATGGTTCACGGAAGGCCTTGCCGTCATGGTCTCGGAAGGCGGCGGCGCCGAGGGCGTGAGCGACGCTGACGCCGCGCAGGCGATCCGCGACGGCTACGCTGTCATCCTCGACGGGCGGTCGTGGCTCGACTTCGCGGCGCTCGGTTTCGAGAAAGCGCCCGTGACGCCGAGCGGCTTCGACGCCTATTCCTGGCGCCAGCGGCTCGCCTTCCGGCAGGCCTCGGTCTTTCTGTCCTGGCTGCGGGAGAAAGACCCCGCGCGCTTCTCGGCGCTGCTGCGCGATCTCGAGCGCGGAGAGACTTTCGATGGCGCCTTTCGCGCCGCTTTCGGCGCGGCGCCCGCCGAGCGCTGGCGCGACTTCACGGCGGGCCTTCACGCCTCGCGATAGAAAACCAGCGACAGCCCCACAAACATAAACGCCACGGGCCACACGAACCCCGCGACCTTCTTCGCTTCGCCGTCGAGCCGCAACTCCAGCCAGCGCGACCAGCCCGCCGCGACGCCGGCCAGCGCCAGCGGCGTGTGGGTGATCTCGAGCAGGGTTTCTTCCTTGAAGTTGCTGAGCGCGTGCGAATGGGTGAGCAGAAACGCCGCTGCCGTCGCGACGCTGATGGGGAAGACGTAAGGCGCCCACCGGGCCGCAATGCGCCCGAGCCGCACGCGCCATTCGAACAGTCCGAAGACGACGATGAGCAGCGTCAGCAGGCGATGCTGCGCGATCTCGGGATCGCGAAGGCTTTCGATCAGCCCCAGGCGGCCGAGCGGCCAGACCGACTCGTCGGCGCGCAGGAAAAGAAATCCCGCGAGACCCAGAAAGACGAGCGGCCAATGCCGCATGACGGGCGCAAGCCGCCGGCTGGCGCGCTCCAGCAAGGCCATCACGCCCATGGTGAAAACAAAGAGCCCGGCCCAGTGGTGATTATATTCCGACCAGGCGATGTCGGCCTGCAAGCGCTGCGGCGGGGCGCCGGGCTGCAGCGCCTCCGGCGGCAGCGCCGCGGAGAGCGCGGCAAAGTCGGGACTCTCCAGCCGCACGGGAAAGCGCGGCTCCAGCCGGTCGACGATCTCCGAAAGGCTCGCGCGGTCATTGGGAAGGTCGCGCGCCGGGGGAAGCGAGGCGGCGCAGAACAGCACCGTGAGCCCGACGCCGATCTCCGTCTCCGCAAAACGGCGCGTGCGCAGCAGCGGGCCGGCGGGGTCGTCCCTCAGCTTGCGCACCGCGAGGAAGTTCAGCCCCCCGAGCAGCAGCAGGCCGAGCAGCAGCATGATCTTCGCGCTCAGCATGACGCCGTAGGAGGTGCCGTAGATCGCCTGCGGGGAGCCAACATAAAAGACCGCCATCAGCACGCCGCCCGCGAGCAGGGCCGCCACCGCGCCGACCGACATTGCCGAGAAGCGCCGCGCGGCGGCGGTGCTGGCGGCAGGCGTCGTGAGGCCCGCGAGCGTCATCAAAAAATAGGGGATGCCGCCGATCCAGATGGCGGCGCCGAGCATGTGCAGGAACTCCGCCGCAGAGAGCGCCGCGGCGCCCTCGAACTGGCTGGCGGCGTGGGTGGAGCCCGCCTGCACCCCCAGCAGAAGCGCCGCGAGCACCGGCGCGGCGGTGCGGATGGCGACGCCGCCCGATTGCGCCCGGCGCGCCACAATGGCGATGACGGCGGCGAGCGCGCCCGCCATGAGATCCACGGCGACCGCGCGGGCGCCGGCGGCCTCGTGCACACCGATCTCGAGCGTTCCGGCCAGCATGACGGTGAGCGACAAGCCGGCAAGAAATTCGGCCGCTGCGAGTGCGCCGGCGGAAACTGAGACAAGCCGCAAGGCGCGCCGCTCCAGCCCCCGGCCCTCGTCGCCGAGCAGCGCTCCGAGCGGCCAGACGAGCATCAGCAGAAAGGCCAGCCCCCCGACGGTGACAGACTGCGCGGCCAAGATGAAGCCCCGCAGCACAACGCTCAAGAAGCCGTAGATCTCGACGAACAACTGCATGTCAGCGGCTCATCACGAAGGGAATGTCCCCCTGCGTGATATGCCCGTCGGGGCTCAGCGTCTGCCAATGCAATCTGTAGGCGCCCGGCGCCAGCCCGCGGGCCTTCGCCTTGAGCGCGTCCGGCGCAAAGTCGAGCAGCGGCAGCGACACCACGCTTCCGTCAGATTTGAAAAGCTTGAGACTTGATCGCTCGGCGTCGATCCGGCTGTTGAAGCGAACCTCGATCGTGATTTCCTCGCCCGCGATCCGCTGCTCCGGCGACGGCGAGGAACGAAGAATGATGGCGTGCGCATGAACCTCATGCGCGCCGAGAAGGAAAAAGAGGACCGGAGCAAGGCGGAAAGGTTTCATGCGACGCCGACCGGCGGCCCCCCACGTTTCGCAAGACAGCCCGAAATAGCCGATTCCGCAGGAACTTAGCAATACCGTGGAACGCTCCGTCCCCAGCGATTACTTGAGGAAAACGTAGATATCAACCTCCACTTCGGCGTCCTCGCCTTTAAAATCCGTCAAATATTCCTCGACGATCAAATCCTTGATGTCCAAGCCCTTTTCGTCGAGATAGGCAGCGATCGCCTCATAGGTCGCGTCGATCTCGTCGTAAGCCCCGCGATGCTGGAATTTCAGCGCCTTGCCGGCAGGCGAGGCGCCGACTTCAACGCCCTCGGGGAGTTTGGGCTTGCCCTCCGGCGCGGCGGCCAACGGCGCCATGGCCTCGAAGGTGAAGCCATTGTCGTCCGTCTTGGTGAAGACGGCGACCGGCCGGCCGTTCGCCTCGAGCCCGGCCGCAGCGACGGCGCTCTTCAACTTCTTCAGCGCATCGGAGATCGTCCTGGAAGCGTTGTCCCATTTGCCCTGGCCTTTCAGCACGGCGGCGGGGCGCGCATCGACGGTCACAGTCTCGGTCGCCACCGCCGCGGCGGGGTTCTCCACGCCGGGCTTGGCGCCGGCCGTATTGCCGGCCTTGTCGTCGGGCTTGCTGTCGCTCTTGCCTGCCTCCGGCGTCGCGGGCGCGGCGGCTTGCTTGGCCGGCGCCGCGTCCCCGGCGTCGCGGCCCGCCATCATGCGGCGCTCCGCGACGATGGCCGCAGTCGCGACCAGAAGCGTGAAAATCGCCAGCGCCCGCCAATGGGTCCGCAGGCTGTCGATCAGACCCGGTTCCTCGTCCATTCTCAATATGTCCCCTGCGCGAATTGCCACCCTCTTCTAAGCGCGCAATTGCGACAGGCGTCGGGCGGCGCAAAAGTGGCGCTTCAGCGGCGCAATCTCTATATACGAGCGCGTCAGGAATTGGAAAAACCGATGCCGCATCCGCTCGAAGGCCGCCCGATTCTGCGCATGAACGGCGCGGGCAACGAAATTCTCGTTCTCGACCTGCGCGGCGTCGATCACCTTCTGACGCCGCAGGAAGCGCGCGCCATCGCCGCGGCTCCCGACCTGCGATTCGATCAGTTGATGGCGCTGCACGATCCGCGCGAGAATGGCGGCGACGCTTTCATGCGCATCTACAATGTGGACGGCTCGCTTTCGGGCGCCTGCGGCAATGGCACGCGCTGCGTGGCCTATGTGCTGGCGCGCGAGGGCAAGGAGCGGCTGACGCTGGAGACCGACGCAGGACGCATCGAGACGCGGCGCGAAGCGGAGACGGTCTTCACCGTCGACATGGGCGTTCCGCGCCTCGGCTGGCGCGAGATCCCGCTGTCGCGCGCGGCGGACACGAGCGCCGTGGCGCTGGAGCCGCCCGTCGCCGGCGCGCCGCCTCAATTCGCGGCCGTGAGCATGGGCAATCCGCATGCGGTGTTCTTCGTCGCCGACGCGCTTGCGGTCCCGCTCGAGCCCCTTGGGCGGGCGCTGGAAAATCACCCGCTCTTTCCCGAGCGCGCGAATATCTCCTTCGCGCAGATTCTTTCACGCGACGACATTCTTCTGCGCGTGTGGGAGCGCGGCACGGGCGCCACCAGGGCTTGCGGCTCGGCGGCCTGCGCGACGCTCGTCGCGGCGGCGCGCGCGGGGCTGACCGGGCGGCGCGCGCATGTGCGCCTGCCGGGCGGCGAACTCGAGATCGAATGGCGGGGCGACGATCATGTCATGATGACCGGTCCGGTCGAATTCGAATTCGAGACGCGGCTGACGTCGCGCCTTTTCGAAGGCGCCGCCGCGTGAGCGCGCAGCCGGACGAACGCGTGCGGCCGGCGGAAGTCGTGACCTTCGGCTGCCGTCTCAATCTCGTCGATAGCGAAGCGCTCGCGCGCGAGCATGCCGGGCCGCGCGAAACCATTGTCGTCAACACCTGCGCCGTGACGAGTGAAGCGACGCGCCAGGCGCGCCAGGCGATCCGCCGCCTGCATCGCGAACGGCCGCAGGCAAGAATCGTCGTCGCAGGCTGCGCGGCGCGCATCGACCCGGGCAGCTTTGCAGGCATGGAAGGCGTAGCGCGCGTCGTCGCCGAGGAACAGCCCAACCACGCGCGCGCAGCGGAAGAGGGCACGCGCGCCTTCCTCGCCGTGCAGAACGGTTGCGACCATAGCTGCACCTTCTGCATCATCCCGCAAGGACGCGGCGCCTCGCGCTCGGTCGCGCCGCGCGACGCCCTTGCGCAGGTTCGCGCGCTCGTCGCCAGTGGCAAGCAGGAGATCGTGCTCACCGGCGTCGATCTGACGAGTTATGACGCGGGCGGCTTTAAGCTGGGCGGGCTCGTACGGTTGCTGCTACGGGAGACGCCGGAACTCCAGCGTCTGCGCCTGTCCTCCATCGACTGCATCGAGGCCGACGACGATCTTGTCGCCGCGATGCGCGAGGAGGAGCGCCTCTGCCCGCATCTGCATCTTTCGCTGCAGGCGGGCGACGATCTCATTCTCAAGCGCATGAAGCGCCGCCATTCGCGCGCCGACGCTATCCGCTTCTGCGAGGAGCTGCGCGCCGCGCGGCCGGGCATCGTCTTCGGCGCGGATTTCATCGCGGGCTTTCCCACCGAGACGGAAGAGATGTTCGCGCGCACGCTCGCGCTCGTCGAAGACTGCGGCCTTGCGCATCTTCATGTCTTTCCCTTCTCGCCGCGTCCCGGCACGCCCGCCGCGCGTATGCCGCAAATCGCCCGTGAAGTCGCAAAGGCGCGCGCAGCGCGTCTGCGCGAAGCGGGAGACAGGGCGCTCGCGCGTCACCTCGACGCGCAAAAGGGAAAGACCTTGCGTCTTCTGACCGAGCGCGGCGGGACCGCGCGCGCCGCTGATTTCACACTGGCGCGCACGCCGGACGTCGAGGCGGGGCGGATAATCGACGCGCTGGTGACGGGCCACGACGGGCGCGCGCTGCTCACCTGACCCACATCGCTTCGAACGCCTTGCTGAAGCGCGCGACCGCGCTTTCGCATTTGAGCGCGATGAGGGAATTGTCCTGTTTGCGCAGGCCCGAATGGGTGAAGTTGCCCGCGCCGTCGCGCACGAAGGCGCCGTCGACCGCATAAGCCTTCAGATGCATGAAGGGCTGCGGGTCGCCCTTGTAGCGGATTTCGACGTTGAGCCGCGCCGCGAGCCGGTTATAGGCCTGCGCCAGCCGCGCCGGCATGCGGGCGTCGCGCCCGTCGCGATAGAGGCGGATGGCGACCCCGCGCTCGGCGGCGGCGTCCAGCGCCTCGACGATCGGCACGCTGGTCAGCACATAGGCCGCCATGTCGATGCTGCGCGTCGCGCGGCCGAGGAGTTCGACGTCGATCTCTTCGAGATTGGCGGCGGGGGCATAGGCCTGCCGTTCGATCACGCAGGAATCGGCTGAAGCGGCCTGCGCGAAAGCGCAGAACGGGAGCGCAAAAACCAATCTCTTCATCAGGATATTCGAATCGCTTCACTTCGCGCGATAGAAGATTCGATAGATAGCGCCATTCTGGTCGTCGGTCACGAGCAGCGATCCGTCGGCAAGTTCCGCGACGTCGACAGGGCGGCCGAGATAACCGCCTTGCCCCGTGTTCCAGCCTTCCGCAAAAGGGGTGGTGACGCCGCCCTCGCCATTGGGGCCGAGTCTGGTGAACATCACGCGCGCGCCGACCGGACCGCTTCTGTCCCAGGAACCATGCTGCGCCGAGAATATGCCGCCGCGATATTCCTGAGGAAACATCGTCCCGCGATAGAAGGTCATGCCGAGATCGGCGGCGTGCGCCGCTTCTTCGGCTTCCGGAAAGACGACGCCTGCGGGCGGCGTCTCCTTCGCATATTCATGCGTGCGCACATGGCCGCCGCCATACCAGGGAAAACCGAAATTGAGACCAGGCCCGTCGGCGCGGTTGATTTCGCCGGGCGGAATGTCCTCGCCCATGCTGTCCACCTGATTATCCGTGAACCACAGGCGGCCTCTGTCGTCGAAATCCATGCCGACCGAATTGCGCAGGCCGGTCGCGAAAACCTCGCGCCCCGAGCCGTCGCGATTCATGCGGACAATCCCGCCAATGCCGGTCTTTTCGTAAAGTGCGAGCTTGTCGCGCGGCGCGACATTGTGCGGCTGGCCGAGTGAAACGTAGAGTTTCCCGTCCGGCCCGACGCGGCAGACCCGCGTGGAATGACCGCGGCTTTCCTCACTGCGCGGAATGAGGCCTCCCGCCTTGACGATGACCTTCGCGCGCGCATCCGCTTCGCGCCACGTATTCTCGGCGTCGTCCAGTCGCGTCACGCGATTGCGCTCGAGGAGAAAGAGCGCGCCTTCTTTCGAAAGGCAAACGCCATGCGGCATGACGAGGCTCGCGGCCGGCATGAAGACGTCGACGGCGCCGGCCTTGCCGGGGCCCGGGGTGACGACATAAGCGCGCTTGTCGTCCGTGCCGACGAAGATGGCCTTGCCCTCTTTACCGATAGCGAGCGTGCGCGCATCGCGCGCCAGCGCGTACAGCGAAATGGAAAATCCTTCGGGAAGCTTTATGCGCGGCAGTATCGCCTCGATCTCGCTTCGACGGGTTTCGGGGTCCGGCTTCGTCCGCGCGCTCTGGGCGAAGAGCAGACCCGCGAGCGCGGCTGCCGCCACGACGATCGCCACACGCAGAGGCTTTGGCTTTCTCATGAAAACGTCTCGGGATGAGATAGATTGAACCATCAATGCAGACTGAGAAGAAGGAGGCAAGGCTGCGGGCCTTGCCTCCTTGTCGATCTGAACGGCGGCGGTTTAGAAACCGGCCGTCTGGTCCGTGCCGCGGCCGGTCTGTGACGTTCCCATCCCGGACGTGCCGCCCTCTTCCCAATACGGCGTGGAGCCGAAATGCTGATGCAGACGCGATTCCCAATCGCGGTCGGTCCAGCTCTGCTCGGAAAACTGCGGAGCGTTTTTCAACTGGTCCTCGGTGACGTTTGTCACGTAGCCGCCAAGGTTGGTGTCGAACCGGAACGCCTTCCACGGCAGCGGATACTCTCCCTCGCCGAGCCCGAGGAAACCCCCGAAGGTCATGATCGCATAGCGAATGACGCCGGAGACCTTATCTATCATCAAATGATCGATCGAGCCGATCTTGTTGCCGGAGGGATCGTAGACCGCCGTGCCTTCGACGTTCTCGCTGGAGATCAGATTGCCGCTGTGCGTACTCATACCCATAGTCGCCTCCTGGAACCGATTTGCGCGACCTTCCCCGGGCGCGCTGAGCGAGATGAACTAATCTTCGCAGCAAATGTTCCCCGATTCGAATGGCCGACTGGCGAGGGGCGGACGCCGAGTGGCGGAGCCGCCCGCTTTCGCAGATAGGCAAAAAAGGCTAATGCAGCGCCAAGGCTCGCGCGCCGTACGCAGGAAAAGGACAAATGGGCTCTGACATCACGGTGGGCTGGGAAGTCCTGGAGATCATCTGGATCAACATTCTGCTCTCCGGCGACAACGCCATCCTGATCGCGCTCGCCTGCCGGGGCCTGCCCGTCAAGCAGCGGCGCTGGGGCGTGTTTTTCGGCGCGCTCGGGGGCGTGGTTCTGCGCGTGGTCTTCACGCTGCTCGTCGTGCAGATGATGAGCATTCCCTATCTGAAGGCCGTCGGCGCGGTGCTGCTTCTGCTCGTCGCCGTCAAGCTGCTCATCGACGAGAGCGAGCACTCGGATGTGAAGGCAAAGCCCGATCTCATGGGCGCGGTCATCTCCATCATCATGGCCGATGCGGTGATGTCGCTGGACAATGTGCTGGCGATAGCGGCCGCGGCGCATGGCTCGACCTATCTCATCGTTTTCGGCCTCGCGCTGTCGGTGCCTATTGTGATGTTTGGCGCGGGCTTTCTGCTGAAGGTGCTGGAGCGTTTTCCCGCCCTGGTGTGGTTCGGCGCCGGCCTGCTTGGATGGGTCGCCGGCGAAATGGCCGCCACCGATCCCGCACTCGCGGAGCGGCTGCACGGCGTCGATCATTCTTCGCTCGAACGCTGGATGTCGATCGCCGGCGCCGTGTTCGTTCTCGCGATCGCTTTCGCCGTGCAGGTTTATCGCCAATGGCGGGAAGACCGGCTCGACGAGGAAAAGCGCAAGCCGAAAAGTTGAAGGCGGCGCGGCTTAGCCGCGCAGGCCTTGCCTTGCGACCGGCTGCTGCGGATCGAGCTGAAGCGCGCGCTGATAGGCGTCCTGCGCTTTCGGCCGATTGCCGTTCTTCTCATAGGCGAGGCCGAGCCAGGCCCAGGCGAGCGCGCTCTTGTTGTCGACATTGAGCGCCGCGTTGAAGTCCTCGATCGCCTTGTCGTATTTGCCGATGGCGACGAGGCTCTCGCCGCGCGCCTGATAGGGCGCCGCCGCGAAGGGATCGCGGTCGATCGCGTTGTCGAAGTCGGTGACGGCGCGGGCGTTGTCTCCGCGCTTTTGATGGATCAGGCCGCGCGAGTGGAAAGCCTGCGCATTCTCGGGGTTTAGCCGGATCGCCGTATCTAGGTCAGTGACCGCCTGATCTAGATTGCCCTGGGCGCGCAGCAGATTGGCGCGGCCGAGATAGGCCGGCGCATGCTTGGGATTGGCCTGGATGGCGCGATCGAAATCGGAGCGGGCCGATTCGTTCTGACCCGCCTGACGGCTCGCCAGCGCACGGTTGGTGTAGGCGGCGGCGTTGTTGGGATCGATCTTGATGGCCTGGGAGAAATCGGCGATGGCCTCGCCGAAGCGTCCGACGCGGGCATAGGCCACGCCGCGCGTGTTGTAAGCCTCGGCGCTCGAGGGATTGCGGCGGATGACCTCGGAGAGCGAATCGAGATTCGTGGAGGCGGCGCTGGCGTCGGTGTCGGAAATTTCAGCGATGCCGCGGCCCGGCGGGCGAATGCCGCTCGCGGTCTCGCAGCCTGTGAGAGTCAGGGCGACCAAAGCCGCGGCCCCGCCGAGAGCAGCGGAGCGCGGGAAGCTTCGTACAGACGTCGCCGCGAGGCGCAAGCCCATGCCCAGAAATCCCCCCAGCGGTCTTTCGAAATCGATCTTAGGCTGATTCTATGCTGCAAGCGCTAAAAAAGCGCGCCTGTGTGGCAAGAATTCGGCGGAAAGATCAGCGGGCGGCCGGCTTGGCCTTGACCGGCAGCAGACCTTCGCGCTGAAGCTTCTTGCGGGCGAGCTTGCGGGCGCGGCGGACGGCCTCGGCCTTCTCGCGGGCGCGCTTCTCGGAGGGCTTCTCGTAGTGGCCGCGCAGCTTCATTTCGCGGAAGATGCCTTCACGCTGCATCTTCTTCTTCAGCGCCTTCAGAGCCTGATCGACATTGTTGTCGCGAACGAGAACTTGCACGAATCCATCCTGCCTTGCTGTTGGGCGGCCCCTGTGTGCGGGACTGTCCGAAAAGGGAATAGGCCACCGGGCGCTGACGGAGCGCCTGACCCGTGATCCGGGAGATAGCAGAGTCGCCCTCCCCTGTCCATGCCCCCGTCATCCCCTTCTGTTGCCCCGTACGCGCATGCACCCGCCGCGCGAGCCAGCCCGTCAGGCCCGAGACGCTTGTTCCCGCGCCGCGTTATATTATAACGTCTGGCATGACCGACGCGACGACCCACAGCCACGACCACGACCACCCTCATAACTCCGTCGGGGCTGCGGATGTCCACGCCGCTGCCCTCCCCAGCGCAGCGGCGAGTCGCAGTTCGAGCCTCGAAGCGCCAGCACTCGCCCGGCTTGGCGGCCTTTCCCTCGTGCTCGCCGCCCTCTGGGCCGGAGTTTATTGGGCGCTCCATTGATTCAGGCCGCGTCGCCGGGGCCGATCCGCCTCGTCAATCTCACGCTCGGCTATGACCGCCGCCCGGCGGTCCACCACCTCGAGGGGGAGATTCGCCCCGGGGCCGCGCTTGCGGTCTGCGGGCCCAACGGCGCGGGCAAGTCGACTCTGCTGAAGGCGCTCGCCGGCCTCCTCGCTCCGCTTGGCGGTCGCGTAGATCGCGGCGGGAGCGCGGCGCGCGACATCGCCTATCTGCCGCAGCTCGTGGAAGTCGATCGGTCCTTCCCCATCAATTTGCGCGACTTCATCGCCATGGGTTCGATGTGCCGTGTGGGACTCTTCGGGCGGGTCGGCGCAAAGGAGCGCGCACGCGTCGCACAGGCCATTGCGCGGGTCGGCCTTTCCGGCATGGAGGACCGCCCGATCGACACGCTCTCCGGCGGACAGATGCAGCGCGTGCTTTTTGCGCGACTGATCGTGCAGGATCAGCGCGTCATTCTGCTGGACGAACCCTTCGGCGCCATCGACGAGTCGACAACCGAAGACCTTCTCGCACTCATCGCCGAATGGCGGACCGAGGGGCGCACCGTCGTCGCCGTGCTGCATGAACTCGACCTTGCGCGCCGCGCCTTTCCCGAGGCGATGCTGCTTGCGCGCGAATGCATCGCCTGGGGCGAAACGCGCGCGACGCTCTGCGCCGCAAATCTCGCCCGCGCCCGCGCCATGTCGGAAGCCCATGACCGGCAGGCGCGCGAATGCCTTCGCGACGAGGAAGGCCAACATGTTCACTGAAACTTTCATCGCGCCTTTCGCCGATTACGAATTCATGCGCCGCGCGCTCGTCGGCTCCATTGCGCTGGCGCTGTCCGGCGCGCCGCTCGGCGTGTTTCTCATTTTGCGCCGCATGTCGCTCGCGGGAGACGCGCTTTCCCACGCCGTGCTGCCCGGCGCGGCGGTCGGCTATCTCGTCGCGGGGCTCTCGCTTCCGGCCATGACCTTCGGCGGCCTCGTCGCCGGCCTCCTCGTCGCGCTCGCGACCGGCGCGGCTTCGCGTCTCACCACACTGCGCGAGGACGCCTCTCTCGCCGCTTTCTATCTCGTTTCGCTCGCGCTAGGCGTCACGCTCGTGTCGCTGAAAGGCTCGAGCGTCGATCTGCTGCATGTGCTGTTCGGCTCGGTCTTCGGCCTGGACGACGCGGCGCTGTATATGCTCGCCGGCGTTTCGACTGTGACCCTCGCCGCGCTCGCGGTCTTTTACCGCGCATTGGTGATGGACACGCTCGATCCGCTTTTCCTGCGTCAGACTAGCGCGCTCGGGGAGTTCATTCCTTTCCTCTTTCTGGGTCTCGTGGTGCTCAATCTCGTCGCGGGATTCCAGGCGCTCGGCACGCTGATGGCTGTAGGCCTCATCATGCTGCCCGCCGCCGCCGCGCGGCTATGGACACACGAGCTCTCTATCGCCCTGCCGCTCGCCGCGGCTGTCGCCGTCGTTTGCGTCTATGCCGGGCTCATCTTCTCCAACGAGACTGGCGCCCCGACCGGGCCGGCCATCATTCTGGCGGCCGGGCTCGTCTATTTCGTTTCGCTCGTTTTCGGCCGGGCCGGCGGCGCGCTGCGCCTCAGGCGCCCGCGCCGTCATCTCGAAGGATGACCTCATGCTGACAAGACGCATCTTCATCGCGCTGGCCTCCGCAACGCTCGCCGCGCCATCCTTCGCGCAGGAGAAACTCCCCGTTGTCGCGAGTTTCTCCATTATCGGGGACTTCGTGAAGGAAGTGGGCGGCGACCGCCTCGCGGTCACGACGCTCGTCGGGCCGGACGGCGACGCCCATGTCTATCAGCCGACCCCGGCGGACGGCCGCAAGATCGCCCAGGCGAAAGTCATTTTCGTCAACGGACTCGGCTTTGAAGGCTGGCTCGAACGCCTTATCGCGGCGGCCAAGAGCAAGGGAACGATCGTCACGCTCGGCAAGGGCGTCGCCGCGCGCCCCGGCGAGGAAGGCACCGACCCCCATGCCTGGCAGGACGTGGCTAACGCCAAGCTCTACGTCGGCGAAATCCGTGACGCGCTCAGCGCCGCAGACCCCGCCGGCGCGGACGCCTACAAGGCCAACGCCGCCGCCTATCTCGCGAAGCTCGACGCGCTCGACGCGGAGATCGTCAAGGCGCTGGAGGCCATCCCCAAGGATCGTCGCCGCGTCGTTTCCACCCATGACGCTTTCGGTTACTTCTCGGCCCGCTATGGCGTGGCGTTCATCGCGCCGCAGGGCGTTTCCACGGAGGCCGAGGCCAGCGCCCGCGACATCGCTCGCATCATCGAGGCCGTGAAGGCGCAAAAGGTCAGCGCGGTCTTTCTGGAGAACATCTCCGACCCCCGGCTGGCCAAACGCATCGCCGCCGAGACCGGCGCCCGCGTCGGCGGCACGCTCTTTTCCGACGCGCTCTCCGAGCCCAAAGAGGGGGGTGCGAATTATATCGACATGATGCGCCACAATGTTAGAGAATTGGCGAAAGCTCTCGCGCCGTAGGGCCCCCTCCCCAACCCTCCCCCACTTCGTGGGAGAGGGAGAAAGCCCCGGCCTTCATCGCGAACGCGGATCGCGAGCGTCCTCTCTCCCGCGTAGCGGGGGAGGGACAGGGAGGGGGCACAAGACACAGGAAACGCTCGTGACCGACAAAATCCCCGTGACCGTCATCACCGGCTATCTCGGCGCCGGCAAGACCACACTCCTCAACCGCATCCTCACCGAGGAGCACGGCCGCCGCTACGCCGTCATCGTCAATGAGTTCGGCGAGATCGGGATCGACAATGATCTCATTGTGGGCGCGGACGAAGAAGTCTTCGAGATGAACAACGGCTGCATTTGCTGCACCGTGCGCGGCGACCTCATCCGCATCATCGAGGGGCTCATGCGCCGGCGCGGCAAGTTCGACGCCATCATCGTCGAAACCACGGGCCTCGCCAATCCGGCGCCCGTGGCGCAGACCTTCTTCATGGACGCCGACGTCAACGGCGCCGCGAAGCTCGATGCGGTGGTGACGGTCGCGGACGCGAAGTGGCTTTCCGACCGGCTGAAGGACGCGCCCGAGGCCAAGAGCCAGATCGCCTTTGCGGACGTCATCCTGCTCAACAAGACCGACCTCGTGACGGCGGAGGAACTCGCGGAGGTGGAAGGCCGCATCCGCGCCATCAATCCTTACGCGACCCTGCATCGCACGGTGAAGTCGGACGTGCCGCTGGCGTCGGTGCTGGAGCGCAACGCGTTCGATCTCGACCGCATCCTGACGATCGAGCCGTCGTTTCTGGACGCAGATGAGCACGACCACGATCATGACAATCATGACCACGCGCATCATGATCATGATCACTTGCATGGACCCGACTGCGCGCCCGACTGCGGCCACGACCATCATGATCACCACGAGCACAAGCACGAAGAGCACGCTCATCACGGCGGCTTGAAGCATTTTCACGACGAGGACATGCACTCCGTCTCGATCCGCCACATGGGCGATATCGACCCCGAGCGCTTCGTGCCCTGGCTGAACGAATTCATCCAGCGCGAGGGGCCGGACATTTTGCGGTCCAAGGGCATCGTCGCCTTCAAGAACGAGCCGCGCCGCTTCGTCTTCCAGGGCGTGCACCAGATTCTGGACGGCGATCTGCAGCGCGAATGGAAAGACGGCGAGAAGCGCGAGTCGCGCCTCGTCTTCATCGGCCGCAAGCTGAAAGAAGAGGAAATCCGCAAGGAATTCGCGACGGTTGTGGCCTAACGTTCCGCTTGCAAAGCCGCCCGCCGCCCCTAGCTCGTCAGTGAGCGGCGCGCGGGCCGCCTGAGAGGCGGCGATGCTGAAGCGCGTGCTGGAGCGGTATCTGTTGCTCTCGCGCTGGCTGCTGGCCCCCTTTGTCGTGATGCTCACGCTCGCGCTCTTCGCGCTGCTTGTGAACGCCGGGCGGCATCTCTACGACCTTCTCGTCGCCATCGGCTCGAGCACAGAGGACCGCATCATTCTGGGGCTCCTCGGCCTCGTCGATCTCACGCTGACTGGCGCGCTGGTGATGCTCGTGACGATCTCCGTCTACGAGAACTTTATATCCGGCGTCCGTTCGGGCAGGCCGGAGGGATGGCCGGACTGGATGGGCGGCATCGACTTTTCGCAACTCAAACTGAAGCTGCTGTCGACCATCGTCGCCATCTCGGCGATCAAGCTGCTTGAAGTCTTCATGGATGTGCCGAAATTCGACGACCGCGAAATCAACTACTACATCGCGATCCATATGACATTCGTCCTGTCCACGGTGATTTTCGCCTATTCGGACCGGGTCGCGATATCTACCCAGGCCGAAAAAAAGACGACCGACGAAACGACCCCGGGCGCCTGAAACGGCGCGCGACTTGCCAATTGGCCGACCGACGCAGCATTCTGTAAGGTCATTCCGGAGGGAGAGAAGCGGCGCATGATCGAATTCGTTCCAGACATTCAGCGTCTCACGATGATTTTTTCTCAAGCGACGGCGCCCACGTTCTTTCTGGGAGCGGTCGCCGCCTTCGTGTCCCTCATGTCTGGGCGGCTCTCCACAGTCGTGGGGCGCATCCGCGCCCTCAACGGCATTTCGCAGGACGATCCGGCGCGCGCGCATCTCAAGGCGGACATTGATCGCCTGCGCCGCCGCGCGCGACTGCTGAGCAGCGGCATATTCGCTTCGCTGATCAGCGGCATTTGCGCAACCGCGCTTCTGGCGATCGTCTTTGCGTCGGAGTTTTTCGGTCTCAAATACGCCTATGGCGCCGGCATGCTGTTCGTCTTCGCGACAATGTCGCTGGGCTTTGGCCTGGTCCGCTTCGCCCAGGAAGCAAGAGTCGGCCTCGTCGAAGCCGACGAATATGAATGAATTCAATCACTCGTAGCAGACGATCTCGCGCTCATTGGCGAAGACCTCTCCCATACGCGCGAGCGCGCCGGCCTGGCGGCGGGTGAGAAAACGCGGCCGGCGCTGGCGCACGGCGGCGTTCGAGCGCCGCCGCGCGCCCAGGAGCGCGCTTCCCGCAGCATCGACCGGAGCGAAGCCGCCCTCGTCGCTCACGGCGAGGCGCGGCAGGCCGAAGAAGGCGGCCCAGGCTTTCCAGTCCGCCGCGGCGGCGCCGATGTCGGCGTTCTCCCCAAGGTCCACGGCGAGGTCGCGATCCCGATGCGCCAGCGAGAGGCGATAGGCCGGAGCGCCCTCGCGCCCCTCCACGACCTCGAGGACCACGCCGCGATAGGCGTCGACCGGCACCGAGATCATCATATCGACCCCGCTGTAGCGCCGGGCGATATGGACGCCGCCCTTTGTGAGCTTCACGCGCCGCGAGCCCCCATCCGCGCGCCAGTCCCGCTGAACGAGCAGCGCTTCCTCGTGTTTCTGCGCAGCAGCCGCTTCGAACATGGACCCCTCCAGAACTTGAACTCTTTCGTGGAGGCATTCTTGGCGCGGTAGGGCGCCCCAAGTCGCTAAAAACCCTGGTGAACACGGCGTAAACCCTTGCTTTTCTAACCGAATTGACCAGTCACAGTGAAGCGTCGGCAAAGGCGATTGTTCAAATTGTCGGCAATTCGCTTCCCTGACCGTCTTGCGGGCGGGCGATGCCTCGCGTACTGCTTTGAGGCAATGCCACTCCCCGCGACCGAACTCGCCGCCTTTCTCTCGCGCCTCGAAGCCGTGACCCGGGAAGCCGGCGACATCGCCTTGTCCTATTTCCGGCCCGGCCAGCGCACGGCGGCGGCGGTCTCCTACAAGAACGGCGGCTCCCCGGTGACGGAGGCCGATTTCGCCGTGGACCGCTTCCTCTTCGAGGCGATGCGCGACCTCGCGCCGGAAGCCGGCTGGCTGTCCGAGGAAACAACCGACACAGATAGTCGCCTTGCCCGCGCCAGCATCGTCGTCGTCGATCCGATCGACGGCACCCACGCCTTCACACGCGGCGACGAGCGCTGGTCGGTGTCCATCGCCCTCATCGAGGACGGCCGGCCGACGGCTGGCGTCATTCATGCGCCCGCGCGGGGAGAGACCTTCACGGGCGCGCTGGGCCTCGGCGCCTTTCTCAACGGCGAGCCGCTGGCGCAGCGCGCGCGCGAGGCCGTCACAGGCGCGCTCGTCGTCGCGCCGCGCGCGCTGCACGAGCGCATAAGCAAACTGCCGCAGAACCTCGGGCTCGCGCCGCGCATTCCCTCTCTCGCGCTGCGTCTTGTCGACATCGCCGCGGGGCGCTACGACTTGGTCATTTCCTCGCCCAACGCGCGCGACTGGGACATCGCCGCCGCCGACGTCATTCTCGCCGAGGCGGGCGTCTCGCTCGTTGAAGTGGAAGGCGGCCCGCTCGTCTATAATCGCGCGTCCTCGAAGCGGGGCATGCTGGTCGCCGCGCCCAGGACGCTCATCGACGAAACGCTTTCCATAGCCCGCACCGTCTCGAAAGGAATAGAATGGTCATGACAAAGCATGCGCCGCCCGCAAAGCAGGACAAACAGCTCCTCCATCTCGTTTTCGGCGGCGAACTCGAGTCGCTCGAAGGCGTATCCTTCCGCGATCCTTCGAAACTGGACATCGTCGGCATCTACCCCGACAATGACAGCGCGCTCGCCGCATGGAAGGCGAAAGCCCAGTCCACCGTCGACAATGCGCATATGCGCTATTTCGTCGTGCATCTTTATCGCCTGCTCGATCCCGATCACGAAGAACTCTAGGCTGGACGCCTTCCCAAAATCGCCCGTTTTGCGCTGAATAGTTCTGTCGGCGCCCGCTTGAGGCAGAAGCGCGGCTGCGCTCGGAAGACTGAGGATAATGCCGCTTTTCACGCTTTATCGACTGGCGACGTCGGCGCTGACGCCATTTGCGGGCCTCGCTCTGAAATGGCGCGCATCGCGGGGGAAGGAAGACGAGTCGCGCCTCGACGAGCGCCTCGGAATCGCGAGCCGGCCGCGCCCCGAGGGCCGGCTGGTCTGGCTGCATGGCGCGAGCCTCGGGGAGACGCTCTCGCTCCTGCCCCTCATCGAACGCTTCATTCAGCGCGGTTCGGACGTCCTCGTCACCAGCGGCACGGTCTCCTCCGCGCGCATCCTGATGCAGCGCCTGCCGGCGGGCGCCTTTCATCAATATGCGCCGCTCGACGCCCCGAAGTTCGTCAATCGCTTTCTCGACTACTGGACCCCCGGCATCGCCATCTTCGCGGAGTCGGAACTGTGGCCCAACATGGTCGCCGCCGTGCGTGCGCGCGACATTCCGCTCGTTCTCGCCAACGCCCGCATATCCCGCAAATCGGCCGAGCGCTGGAGCAGCCTGCCCGGCGCCGCGCGCGCCGTCTTTGGCTCCATCGACCTTTGCCTCGCGCAGGATTCCGACAACGCCGCGCGCTTTCTCGCGCTGGGCGCGCCCTGCGTGCGCATCGCCGGCAATCTGAAATTCGATGTGCCGCCGCCGCCCGTCGATGCGGCGAAACTTGCGGAATTCAACGGCGCCGTTGGCCCGCGGCCGGTCTGGGCGGCCGTCTCGACTCACGCGGGCGAAGAGGAGTTCGTCCTCGACGCGCATGCCGATCTCGTCGCGCAAATCCCCGGAACGCTCACGGTGATCGTTCCGCGGCATCGCGAACGCGGCGAGGAAATCGCCGCGCTGGCGGCGGCGCGCGGCCTCTCCGTCGCGCTGCGCACGCGCGACGGCGAACCACGCGGCGACACGGATGTCTATGTCGCCGACACCATCGGCGAACTCGGGCTCGTCTTCCGCAGCGTCGGCGTCGTATTCATGGGCAAGTCGCTCGTGCCCGGCGGCGGCCAGAACCCCATTGAGCCGGCAAAGCTCGGCTGCGCCGTTCTGTATGGCCCCCACGTCGACAATTTCAACGAAGTCTATGGCGAACTTGCCGCCGCGAAAGCCGCCGCGCGCGTGACCGACGCTGCGTCGCTGGCGCGCGCGGCGCATTACCTCCTCTCCGAGCCCGCGCGCATGCGCCGAATGGGCCGCGCCGGCGCCGAGGCGGTCGAAAAACTCGGCGGCGCCTCGCGCGGCATCATGACGGCGGTGGAGCCCTTCCTTGCGCAGATCGCCGTCGCGGAGAGATGAGCGGCGATGCGCACGCCTGACTTCTGGCGGGCCGAGGGACTTGCGTCACGTCTACTCTCGCCGATTGGCGCGCTTTACGGCGCGATTGCGCAAAGGCGCCTGCGCCGGGCCGCCCCGCGCGCCGCGCTGCCAACCATCGTCGTCGGCGGATTGACAACGGGCGGCGACGGCAAGACGCCGCTTGCGATTCTTGTCGCGCAATTGCTCGAGTCGCAGGGCGAAACGCCCGCCGTGCTCACACGCGGCTATGGCGGCCGGCGCGATCACGCGGCGCCTTTCGTCGTCGAACCGCGGGCGCGGAGCGACCTGGTCGGCGACGAAGCGCTGCTGCTGGCCGATCATGCGCTGACGATCGTCGGCGTCGATCGCGCCGCAAGCGCGGGGCTGGCGAGAGAAAAAGGCGCCACAGTTCTCGTGTTGGACGACGGCTTTCACAGCCGCCGGCTCGCGCCGGACATGACCATCCTCGCGATCGATGCCGACTACGGCGCGGGCAATGGCCGCTGCATCCCGGCAGGCCCGCTGCGGGCGCCGCTCGACGCGCAGTTTGCCGCCGCCGACGCGCTCGTCCTGATCGGCGACGGCGCCGCCGGGAAGGCGATCGCGGCGCGCGCGGCCAAGCCGGTCTTTGAGGCGCATACCGTTCCGGACTGGCAGATCGCCCATGAACTGAAAGGCGCCCGCGTCGTCGCCTTCGCCGGCATCGGACGGCCTGCGAAGTTTTTTGAAACGTTGCGGGAGACGGGAGCCGAGGTGGTCGCGACGCGCAGCTTCCCCGATCACCATCGCTTCAGCGATGCGGACCTTGCCGAACTGGCGGAGCTGCGTCGCAAGCACGGCGGCCGTCTCGTGACGACCATGAAAGACGCCATGCGGCTACATCATCAGGGCCTGGACGTCTGCGCCCTGCCGATTTGCCTCTCTGTCCAGAACATCGAAGGCCTCGCGGGGACGCTGACCGACGCCCTCGCCCGCGCGCGCGTCAGTCGGGCTTCTTGAGCCCGAGCTTCATCAACTTGGCGTGCGGGCCGGCGTAGGGCTCCTGCAGATCGACGTTCCAGTAGCGCAGATCCTCGAGCGGGATCGGCTCGCCGGTCACGGCGCAGCGCACATAGGCGCCCGGCTTGCGGACGCGATATTCGCCATCGAGAAATTCGACCTCGGCTTCGCCGGTGGGTTCTGGTGAGCGTTCGTAGCGGTTCATTCGGAATCTTTTGTTGAAGCGCCGCGAGAGCGGCTGTCCTGTCAGTCGTCGGATCGACGAGATGATCGACCTCATGGGCGATGCGCCTCCAGCCCGCCGGGCCGCGTTTCGCAAATCATATAGCCGCGCGAGCGCCAAAGAAAGGCTGTGATGTGCCCTGGAGATATTGAAGCCAAAAAAAACGGGGCCGCATAGCAGCCCCGCTCGAGACGTGGGCCGGAGCCCCTCGGCGCGCCGTCACATGTCGGAGAGCATACGCACGAAGCTCGGCGCCTGCGTGATGAGGAGGGCGATCAGGGCGATCACGCCGATGGCGATAAACAGGGGCTTCATTTTCTGCTGGGACTGGCTGGGAAGCGACATCAGTTTTCCTTCGATTTGTGCATTTTTTAATCACATGATTTTCCTGCACTAAGTATAGCTAAGTTAAAATCTCATTGGTGTAAATCTAGGCAGATGAAAATACATCGATAAATCTTAGATACATTTTGTCGCATGCCGGCATCGGAGCCAGACCGGCCTCGGCGCCCGGGCATGCGGGCGTGAGAGCAGCCCTGTCTTGTTCTCGCCGGCATTCCCGCCTACCCTTTCGGGCGAGTGCCGGTTTTGATTCGTCGAGTCAGCGGGCGAACGCTGTCAAGTTCGCGCTTCGATGGGATCACAGAAATATGGATCGGGACACGATAGGCGACATCGCCGACTCCGCCCCTCTGTCGGGCGACGCTTCAGACCTTTCCAGCCCCCCTTCCGAGCCCCGCAAGGGCAAGACCGTCAGCGAAAGGGCGCTGGTCGTCACACAGGGCAAGCACCGCTTCTATTCGCTGGTGCTGCCGAGCGACCTTCTCGCCGGAACCTGCATGGTCGAGCCGCGGGTCGAGAACCCCATCGACGGCTTCCAGCGTCTGCTCGACGAGCGTCGCGCGAAATCCATCGCGCGCTACATCGACGCCGGCTTCGGCACCGTGCCGGGCGCCGTGGTGCTTTCGGCGCAGTCGCGGGCTCATCTCGCCTATGACAAGGAGACGGGCGCGCTCACCTTCAGAAAAGACCCCAAGGCCTTCCTCATCATTGACGGCCAGCACCGCGTCTACGGCTTCAAGCTCGCGAAAACCTCGGTGAGCGTGCCCGTCGTCATCTACAACAGGCTCACGCGCGCCCAGGAGTGCCGCCTGTTCATGGACATCAACACCAAGCAGCGGCCCGTGCCTAACGAATTGCTGCTCGACATCCGCCGCCTCTCCGAGGTCGAGACGGAGTCGGAGGCGTTGATGCACAATGTCTTCGACCTCTTCAACACGCGCAAGGACAGCGCGCTCTCCGGCTTTCTGAGCGCGGCGGAGCGCAAGAAGGGCATGATTTCGCGCGTCACCTTCAATGCGGCGCTGCGCTCCATCAGAGGCGCCTTCGTCGGCGCGCCTGCCGAGGAAGTCTATAGCGTCCTCAACGCTTATCTGCGCGCCTGCCGTCACGGACTTGGATTACACGCCCTCGACGACAGCATCGCCAATCCCGTGCTGTTCAAGGCGCTGATGCTGCTCTTCACCAATGTGGCCGAGCGCGTCGCCGACCGGCACGCCGGCAAATATACAGTGGCGAATTTCGAGGATGTGCTCATCCCCTTTTTCCGCCGCCTCAAGAAGAGCGACCTGCCGCGCGCCGGCATGAGCCACATCGTTCTGCACGAGCATTACAGCAAGGCGCTGAGCGCCGGCTTCCTGCTCAAGCAGTGGCTCTTTGCGTAAAGTCCGCCGCCGACGCATCCGGGAGGCCGCGCATGGTCAGGCCATGCTCGGTCTTCTCCCAATGGAACGGGCGTCGCCATAGCTCGTAGAAGGCGCGCCAGCAGGCGATGCTGAGCATCAGCAGCCATAGCGGCAGATAGAGAAGCGCGCGTTTCCGCACTGCGAGCTTTCGCCGCCGCAGACCGATCGCGAGCGGCCAGAGAAGCGCGACTGCGCCCGAAATTGCGAGAAAGCACCACAGCGTGCTGCAGGCGATCTGGAACGTCGTCTGCGGCGCCAGCAGCGGGCCGTAGAGCGCGTCGTAGGTGAGGCGGCTCATCAGCAGCGGCCCCAGCAACGGCCCCAATATGCCGCCCATGAACATGGCGAGCACGGCGAGCGCGCGCCGCGCCCCGAGATCGGCGAAAAGCCGCGCCGGATGGCGGCAATGCACCAGCGCCGTCTGCATCCAGCCCTTGAACCAGCGTGTGCGCTGCTTCACGAGAGCGCGAAAAGCGGCCGGCGCCTCTTCGAATGTCGCGGAGTCGAACGTGCGCACTGAATAGCCTGCGCGCGCGAGGCGCAGGCCGAGATCGGCGTCTTCGGTCACGTTCCACGCGTCCCAGAAGCCGATCTCGCGCAGCGCCCCGAAACGAAAATGGTTAGAGGTGCCGCCAAGGAAGATGGGCAGCCCCATCGCCGAAAGGCCCTTGTTGTAGACGTCGAAGAGCGCGGCGTATTCCAGAGCGAACAGACCCGTCATCCAGTTCGTCGCGCCATTGTCGATCACGAGACTGGCCTGCAGGCAGGCGACGCTCGGGGGCATCTGCGCAAAGAGCGCGGCGGCGCGGCGCAGCTGGCGCCCATCTGGAAGATCCTCCGCGTCATAGACGGCGACGAGCGCGCCGCGCGCGAGCGGCATGGCGATGTTGAGCGCGCGCGGCTTGGTGCGCGGGGCGCCCTCCGGCGCAACGATGATTTCATGCGGCGTGCGCGGCGGATGCGACCGCAACGCGGCGGCGGTGGCTTCGTCGTCTTCTTCCACGACGAATTTCACGTCTAGCTTGGCGCGCGGATAATCGAAGCGGTCGATGGCGCGGGCGAGCTGCCGCGCGACAGCCGCCTCTTTATAGAGCGCGATGACGATCGTGTAGACGGGCAACCGTGCGTCGTCGATCCATTCCGCCTGCGGCTCGCTTTCGCCGCTCGCCGCGCAGGCGAAAAGCCGCAGGAAAACGCTACCGAGAAAGCCCGCCGCGAGTGCGAAGGCGGCGGCGAGGCTCGCGACCTCGAAGGGTGCAAAGAGACTGGCGACGAGCAGCAGGAAGGCGGCGCTGGCCACGCCAAGGGGCTTGCGCCGCAGCGAGCCGCGCACGCAGAGATCGCGATCCACCCGCTCGGCGGAAAAGCTGGCGGCGCGGACGACGTCCACAGGGTCGGCGCGGCGCAGCGCCTCGGTGAACCGCGCGCGCGTCGTCACCGCGAAGAGAGGACGCCCTCGCGCCGTCCGCACCGCGCTCATGAGACGCATGATTTCAGCGCCCTTCGGAGCGAATAGCCATCGCAGCCCGCTCTCGTGTTCGCGCAGCCGCAGATAACCGCGGCTCGCCGTCGCCAGCGCCCAGGGCGCAAGGTCGATGTCGGTGTCCACGAATGCGACCCCCAGGTGATCGGCAAGCGCGCGGTAAAAGGCCTCCTGCCCGACGACGCCCTCGGCGAGCAGCGCGGCGTCCGCGGTCACCCCCTGCCGGCGCGCGAGCGCCGCCGCGTAATGCAACGCCTCTATGGGAACTCCGTAGTCGGAAAGAAAAGCGATTTCCACGGGGATCGGTCGCGGCGCGGCAGCGGCGGACCGCGCGGGCGGGCGGCGGCTTTCGAATGGCGACGGGGCGTCGGCGGGCCGCAGCTCCTCCCGGCTTTGGGGAGGGCGTTCGGCGGAAAAGCGGTCGACCGACCCCCTGATCATGCACTAGAACTCTACGAACGGCTGCTGACGCTGGCTTGACTATGGGCCGGGAACGGCGGCTCTTGCAATTGGAATCCGTCGGATTTCACCGGGAGCGCGCGTGCAGGCTTTTGATTCCGCACTTCGCAACGCCATGCTCGCCGCCTGCCTCGCGCTCGGCGCGGCGGCGGCGCTGGCTATGGGGATGGCGCAGGCGGCGGCCCCGGGGGCCGCGACCGCGCCCTCCTTCTTCGATCCGAACCGCACGCTGCAGAAGCCCGACATGACGGGCATAAAACAGATCCGTTTCCTCACGGAGGACGACTTTCCGCCGTTCAACTACCTGCTCTCCGACGGCCAGGTGGCGGGCTTCAACATCGACCTCGCCCGCGCCATCTGCGCCGAACTCGACGTCCCCTGCACGATCCAGCGCCGTAGCTGGGAATTGCTGACGCCCGGACTCAACGACAATAGCGGCGACGCCGTGATCGCCTCGCTCGCCATCAACGACGACACACGCAAAGAGGTGGATTTCACCGCGCCCTATTTCCTGACGCCTGGCCGTTTCGCCATGCTCGCGGATACGACGCTGAAATCGGCGACCCCCGAGGCGATCGCCGACCGCAAGGTGGCCGTCGTCGCGGGCTCGCGGCACGAGGCTTTCCTCAAGGCCCTCTATCCAGGGGCGGACCTCGTGCGCTTCGAGACGCCTGCGCTGGCGCGCATGGCTTTGAAAAGCGGCAAGGTCGCCGCGCATTTTGGCGACGCCGTCAGCCTCGCCTTCTGGCTCAACGGCGCGGAAGCCAATGGCTGCTGCGCCTTCAGGGACGGCCCCTTCACCGACCAACGTTATTTTGGAGAGGGCGTGGGCGTCGCAGTGAAGAAGGGTAATTCGGGCCTGCGGCGCGCGCTCGACTATGCGCTGGCGCGGCTCGACCGCCGCGGCGTCTTCGCGGAGCTATATTTGAAGTATTTTCCGGTCGGTCCGTTCTGACCGGCGTCGCGGGCGCGCGGGCGCGTCACGCTCTCTCGAAGAGCGCCGCGATGGCGGCGCGAGCGGACTCGATCTCGGCCATCAGTTTCGCGCAGAATTCTGCGCCGTCCGGATCGCCCGCGCGCAGCGCGTCTTCATAGGCCTCTGCCGCGGCGCCGACCGCGAACGCCCCAACCGCGCGCGAGGAGCCTTTGAGCGTATGGGCGAGATCGGCTCGTGAACCGGCGTCGCCTGGATGGCGAGGCTCGGCGAGGCGCGCCGAGAAATGCGCCGCCTGGCTGTCGAAAAGCGTCAGTATCTCCGTTTCGAGGGCATGGTCGCCGAAGGTCTGCCGCGAGAGGTGGACAAGATCAAGAACCGGAAAGCCGGGACGAGAATGGTCAAGCTCCAGATGAGAGGCAACATGGTTAATCTCAGCTGGCTTGCCCATCCTTTTCCTCCATTTTGCCCGTCGGTCGCCTCCAGGCTGTGATTCTGCCGCGCTTACAAGGCCATATGCGAACCGGGCGCCCGACCGCGCGGCGTCTCCCTTGTCCACAATTGCGCCCTTTCCTGAAGTCCGCGTTAACGAAGTTTCGGATTACGGCCTGAGCCCATGTTTCAATTGCAGATGAGGGGCTGTAATATTTGGTTAATCTTTTATGCGCCCGTCCCGCGAGGCGCGGAATGGAACGGCGCGTGCGTCGCCGCCCGGAGAGTTGTCGATGTCGAAAACGGGTAAGATTCAGGACGCGGCCTCCGCGGCTCTCACGGCGATCGAGGAGGCGCTGGATCTCGGCGCGCCGCCCGCCGTGGATGGCGCGGCTCCCAAGGAGCAGCCGACCGCGACCGACTCCGGCGACAAGCCGCTCGACGTCCCCGCGGCCACTGGCGGCGACACGCTCGCCCTCAACCCGCCGGCCTCGCGAAAGCCCGAGGCGCCAAAGCCCCCGGCGGGACTTGTCGCGCCTGCCCTCGCCCCGGCCAACGACGACCGCCGCACCGTCGGCGAACTGCGGGCGGCGCTGCAGATCGAGCCCAACCGCACCATCATGGCGATGACTTTCGCCTCCATTGCGCTGTGGGCCGTCGCCTGGACGCTGTATGTTTATTTCAACCGCGGCGACATTCTGGACGCCGACGGATCGCTCTTCGCGCCCAAGCCGATTTTGACCATCGCCGCGCTCGTCGGACCGACGGTCTTCCTGTTCATCACCGGCCTCATGGCGCGCCGCGCCCACGAAATGCGCCTCATCGCCAATTCGATGACCGAAGTGGCGATCCGACTGATCGAACCCGAGACGATCGCCACCGAACAGGTGGTCGCCCTGTCGCAGGCGATCCGCCGCGAAGCCGCCTCCATGGGCGACGGGATCGAGCGGGCGCTGGCGCGCGCTGGCGAACTGGAAGTCATCGTGCGCACCGAGGTGACCAACCTCGAACGTTCCTACACCGAGAACGAGCGGCGCATCCGCCTGCTCGTCGACGAGCTCACGCGCGAGCGCGAGTCGATCCTCATCAACGCCGACAACGCTCGCACCGCCCTCTATGGCGCGCGCGACGCGCTCTCCGCCGAACTCGCCGCGACATCCCTCCATCTGGCCGAAGCGGTCAGCGAAGCTGGCTCCCGCGTCACCTCCTCGCTCGGCTCCAAGGGCGAAGAAATCAAGCTCGCTCTCGAAAAGGCGGGCGACACCTTCGAAACGACGCTCGGCGCGCACGGGGACAAGGTGGTGGGAACCCTGTCCCTGACCGGCGACGCGGTCGCCGAAAAGATCGCCGGCGCCAGCGACGACGTGACACGACGTTTCAATGAGGGCGTGAACCAGGTCGCCGAGAAGCTCAACGCCGCGGGCGAAGCTTTGGCCGTGGATTTCGGCGTGCGCGGCGCCACGATCGTCGAACGCTTCGAGGAGCTCGGCTCCAGTTTCGCGCATTCGATCGGCGAGCAGGGCGACCGGCTGGTGGTGCGTCTGGCAGAGACGGGCGGCGTCATTCACGAAACGATCGCGACGCATGGCGGCGCTCTCGACAAGTCGCTCGCCGACACCACAGAGCGGCTGACGACGCGCGTCGGCGAGCAGGTTGAAACCGCCCGCGCCACCTTCGAGAACGCCGAGACGCGACTGCTCGGCCTCATGGAGGAGACCAACCGCAAGGCGCATGACGAACTGCTGCAGCGCGGCGAGTCGCTGCACGAAGCGCTCGCCGTGACGCTGAACCGCAGCGCCGCGCAAGTCGCCGAACAGGCGGACTCTCTCCAGCAGCGCTTCGTTTCCGCGGCGGGCGACGCCCTGGGCGCGCTCGCGGCCCATAGCGACCGCGTGAATGAGACCCTCTCCGAGCGCCTGCAGACTTTCGAACGCGCCGTTATCCACCGCGGCGAGGAGATCGCCGAGCGCGTCGCCGAGCGCGGCGGACAGCTCGAGTCGACGCTCGCGGAGCGTCTCTCGGCCTTCGAGGACGCTGTCGTGCGCAACAGCGCCGATGCGGCGATGCGCGTCGCGGAACACGGCGACCGGGTGGCGGCCGCGCTGAGCGACGGGCTGACCGCTTTCGAGGAAAGCTTCACCCGCCAGGGCGAAGAGATGACGACGCGCGTCTCCGACCACACCGAGCGCGCGACCGCCACGCTCTCCGACCGTCTCGCCGCCTTCGAGGACGTCTTCTCCACCCGCGGCGAAGAGCTTGCCGCGCGCGTCACCGAACACGGCTACCGCGCCACCAATACGCTCGGCTCGAAACTCGCCGAACTGCAGGAAGCCCTTGCACGCAGCGCCGATGAAGCCGCCACCCGCGTCGTTGACCACAGTGAGCGCGCGACGAGCACGATCGCGGAGCAGCTGGCGAATTTCGAAGGGGCCATCACGCAGCGTGGCGACGCGTTGACGTCGCGCGTCGTCGAGCACAGCGAACGCACCGCCGCAACCCTGACCGAGCAGCTCGCCGCCTTCCAGGACGCCGTGCTGTCGCAGACCGAGCAGGTCGCCGTCCAGGTCGCTGAACATGGCGCGCTCGCGGCCGAAAAGCTCACGCGCCATGTCGCCGCCTTCGAAGAATCCGTCGCGCAGCGTGGCGACGAGATCGCTTCGCGTGTGTCCGAGCACGGCGATCGCGCGCTCGGCAATCTGTCGCTGGGTCTCGCAGCGCTCGAGGACGCGATGCTGCGCCAGAGCGAAACCGTCACGGCCCGCGTCGCTGAACAGGGCGAACGCGCCAACGTCGAGGTCGTGCGCCAACTCGCCGCCTTCCAGGACACAGTCGACCGTCACGCATCGCAGATCGCGGCGCGCGTCGCCGAGCATGGCGAGCGGGCCACGACGGTGCTTGTCGACAAGCTCGGCGCCTTCGAGGAGACGCTGACGCAGCGCAGCGCCGATGTCGCCGCGCGCGTGACCAATGAGAGCGAACGCGCCGCCGCGCTGGTCGCGGACCGGCTCGCCGCCTTCGAAGAAGCGGTCGCCTCGCAGGGCGAGGAACTTTCGAGCCGCGTCGCCGAACATGGCGGGCGCGCCCAGGCGACGCTGACCGAACGGCTCGCCGCTTTCGAAGAAAGCGTCGCCCGCCATAGCGAGGATGTCGCTTCGCTCGTCGCAACCCACGGCGAGCGCGCCACCCTGGAACTGACGCGTCAGATCGCCTCTCTCGAAGACGCCGTCACGCGCAAGAGCGAAGAGGCGACGACGCGCGTTTCCGAACATGGCGACCGCGCGCTCAACAATCTGTCGGTCGGCCTCGCAAGCTTCGAAGACGCCATCCTGCGGCAGAGCGAAATGGTGACGTCGCGCGTCACGCAGCACGGCGAGCAGGCGACGGCGGCCGTGACGCAGGGCCTCGCCGCCTTCGCCGAAGCCGTCCTGAAGCACAGCGGCGACGCTGCAGCCCAGGTCGCGTCCAAGAGCGAAGAAGTCAACGCCGCCTTTACGCAAAGCCTCGCGGCTTTCGAAGACGTCTTCGTGCGTCAGGGGGAGGAAGTCGCGCAGCGGGTCCTCGAACAGACCACGACGACAGGCGAGGATCTCGCCGCGCGGCTGCAGGCCTTCGAAACAGCCGTGCAGCAGGTCAACGCGGAAACCGCGAACCGCATCGCCCAGGAGAGCGAGCGCATTGCGGGAACGCTGACCAATGGCGTCGGCGCTTTCGAGGATTCCGTGCGCCGTCACGGCGCGAGCGTCGCTTCGCTCGTCTCCGACCACGCGCAGCGCGTCGACAACTTGCTGGGCGAGCGCATGACGGCGCTGGAGAACGCCGGGATGCTCGTCGCGCAGACGATGGAGACCACCCGCGAGCGCGCCCTGCAGGAATTCGAGACGCATGGCGCGGTCCTGCGCGAGAGCCTGCAGCGTAGCGTGCAGGAAGCGACGGCGGCTCTGGCCCAGAACTCCGGGACCATGCACGACCGCTTCGCGGAGACGGCGAGCGAAGCCGTGGTCGCCATCGCCACTCAGGGCGAGCGGTTGAACGAACTCCTCGCGGACAGGCTCGTCGCCTTCGAAAATTCCGTGCTGACCCAGGGCAAGGACGTCGTGTCCTCTCTCGCCGACCATGGCGAACGCATCGCTTCGACCCTCGGCCAGCAGCTCGGCGCGTTCGAGGATGCGCTGCTGCGCGACGGCGGCGAGATCGCCGACAGGGTGGCCCGGCACGCATCCAGGCTCACGGATGACGTCGCCGCGCGCCTCAATGTGATCGAGGAGGTGATCGGCGGACGCGGCGGCGAACTCGTCCAGCATCTCGAAGAAAAGACACAGGATGCAGATGCGCGCATCGGCGCGCAGGCGCAGAAATTCGTCGTCAGCGTCGACGACCGCATCAGCGCCATCGATCAGACCATAGCGAAACATGGCGACGCCCTTGTCGAGCGTCTTGCCGAGCAGGCCGACCATTACGCCTCGCGCATCGGCGACAACTCGCGCCACTTCGCGCATGAGATCGACGCCCGTCTCGAATCTATCGACGACGCCATTTCGGTGCGCGGCGGCAAGCTCGTCAGCGAGCTTGACGCGACCACCATCTCAGCCTTCTCGCGTCTCGGCGAGCAGGCCGGCCGGCTCGCGACCGAAGTCAAGGAGAAGCTCGAGGCCATCGATCATACGATCGTCGCGAAAGGCGACGAGCTGGTGGAGAAACTGGGCGCGCGCGCGATCGACATCGCCTCGTCGATGTCCGGCAAGATCGAAGCCTTCGAGAACGTCAGCGACGCCCGCACGAAGGAAGCGGCCGAGAGGATCGAAGCGCTGGTCAAATCCATGGATGCGGGCCTGGGCGCCGGCGGACAGAAGCTGCAGGAATCGCTCGCGAGGCACGCGCTGGACATTGCGCGCGTGATGGGAGAAGGCGGCCGCGAGGTCGTCCACCAGCTCGACTCCAAGCTCAAGGACGTCGACGCGGTGCTGCTCACCCGCTCCACCGAGCTGGCTGAAACGCTCGCCTCCAAGGCGTCCGAGATCAACGATACGCTGGGCGGACGCGCCAAGGAGCTGGCGAACACGCTCGACGGACGCATCGAACTCTTCGAAAAGAACGTCGTCGAGCGCCTCGGCTCCGTCTCGACAGAAATCGACCAGCGCGGCCGCATGGTCATCGAGACGATCGGCGCGCGGCTGGAGGACATCAACCACACGCTCTCCGACGCACGGCGCGAGCTCGACACCACGATGCACGCGCGCACCGGCGATCTCGGCCAGGCGCTCACCGAGCGCGTCGGTCAGATCAGCGGCGCGCTCGACGAGCGACTCACGCAGATCCAGGGCGCGCTGGACGAACGTCTCGCGCATATCGAGACGACGCTCGGCGAGCGCGGCGGCGCGGTCACGAACGAGCTGGCGAGCGTCGGCGAGTTGATCGCCAAGACAATCGAGACACGCGGCTCGGCGATCGTGCGCCATCTCGGCGACAAGCGCGAGGAACTCGAGCGCTCCATCGACCAATCGCGCGTCTCGCTCACCGAGTCGCTCGAAGCCGGCGCGCAATCCTCGATCGGCGCGCTCGTCGCGATGAACGACAAGATCCGTGCGGAGCTGCCGTCCCTGCTCGACAAGCTCGGCCAGACGAACACCTCGCTGCACGCCATCATCGACAAGACCGGCGGCAACCTGGTCGATCTCGAGCGCGAGCTCGGCACACGCCTAAACGAGTTCCAGGAGGCGATCCGCGTCGTTTCCGGACAGGTGCAGCAGATGAGCGAAGTCGCCGGCGGGACGGTGAGCAATGCGCACGACATCGTCGATGCGCTGAGCGAGCGCCAGCAGACTTTGACGGAAAGCGTCGACAAGCTCGTTCACAGCCAGGCTTCGCTCGACGCCGCCTTCGACGCGCGCCGCCGCTCGCTGGAGGAACTCCTTGGCATGGTCGAGGGCAAACGCGCCGAGGTCGAGGGCGTGATGACCGGCTTCGCGCAGAAGATGGAAGAGACGTTCCGCGCGATCGAAACGCGCTCGCGCGACATCAACGGCGCGCTGTCGGAGACGACGGAAGAAGCCGCCAATCTCGTCGACACGCGCTTCGCCCATATCCGCTCAGTTGCGGAAGGCCAGCGCGACCAGACGGAACAGGCGATGCGCGCCGCCTTCGTCCAGGCGAATGAAGAGATCAACCGCCTCTTCTCCGACGCGACGACGCGGTTCCAGTCGACGGCCGAAGACATCCGCGGCATGTCGCGCGAGATCCATCGCGAACTGGAGGAGACGCGTGAGGAAGTCCGCCGCGGCGCGACGGAACTGCCCCGCGAAACCGCCGAACAGGCCGCGGCGCTGCGCCGCGTCGTGGGCGATCAGGTGAAGGCGCTCAACGAGCTGACCGACATCGTCGCGCGCTCCGGCCGGGTCTACGACGTCGCCGAGCAGGCGCCGCCGGCGGCGGCCCGTCGCGCCTTCGAGGCGGCGCCGCGCGTCGAAGCGCCCAAGCCCCGCCTCGCCGCGGCGCCGCCGGTCGCGGCTCCCGCGCAGCGCGTGGCGGAACCGGCCCGCGATCCGCAGGGCGGGTGGCTCAGCGATCTCCTCGCCCGCGCCTCGCGCGACGAGGCGCCGCAAGCCGGGCAGCTTACCGCGCCCGCGCCCGCCGTCGCGGCCCGGCCCGCGCGCCAGCCCAATGGCGGCGCGCTGGACAGCCTGACCCTCGACATCGCCCGGATGGTCGACAATGCCGCAGTCGCGGAGCTGTGGCGGCGCTATCAGCGCGGCGAGAAGGGTGGCCTCTTCGGCCGGCGCCTTTATACGGCGCAGGGTCATCAGACCTTCGAGGAAATCCGCCGCCGCTACCGCGTCGATCAGGACTTCCGCGCCACGGTCGATCACTATGTGCGGCACTTCGAGGAGTTGCTGGTCGAGACGAGCCGCGGCGACCGCGACGGCGGCAAGGCGCTGGATCTCCTTACGGGCGACGCCGGCAAGGTCTACACAATGCTCGGCCACGCCGCCGGCCGCTTCGACTGACGCCGGCCGTCAACCGCTGAGCGCGCCGATCGCCGCTTCGAAAGCGGCCTCGGCGCGCAGGCTCTCCAGATCGCGGCCGAGCGTCGCGAGCGCGAGCTTGCGGTCGCCCTTGTAGAAGGCGACCGAGCAGGCGCCGGAGGCCGGATCGCCGGACAGCTCCGCCCTCTCCCACCCCGGCGCATGGCCGACGTAGGAGATCGCCTGATCGTAATGCTGGCTCCAGAAGAAGGGCGCGGCGTCGAAGCGCTCGTTGCGGCCGAGCATGTTGCGCGCGGCCGTCTGGCCCTGCCGCTCGGCGACGACCCAATGCTCCACGCGGATGCGCTCGCCGGTGATGCGGTCGGGCCAGCGGGCGATGTCGCCGGCGGCGTAGACGTCCGGGGCGCTGGCGCGCAGATATTCATCGACGATCACGCCCTTGTCGGTCTCCAGCCCCGCCAGCTCAGCGAGCATCAGATTGGGGCGCACGCCGACGCCCACGACGACGAGATCGGCCGCAAGCTCGCCGCCGCGCGCCAGCGTCAGGCGCCCTTCCCCGATCTGCGTCGCGGTGTCTTCGAGATGGAAGATCACGCCATGCGCTTCATGCAGCCGCTTCACATGCGCGCCGAGTTCCGGCCCCAGTATGCGCGCCATAGGAACGGCTTCCGGCGCGACGACATGCGTCTCGAGCCCGCGCGTACGCAATGACGCCGCAACCTCGAGGCCGATGAAACTTGCGCCGATGACGACGGCGCGCGCGGCTCCCGGGCACGCGGCGACGATCCGGTCCGCATCGGCGAGGCTGCGTAGATAATGCACGTTGGCTCCCTCGGCGCCGGGGATCGGCAGGCGGACGGGCTCCGCGCCGGTGGCGAGGAGCAGCGTGTCGAAGGAAAGCGTCGCCCCGTCATGGAGCGTCAGCCGCCGGGCGGCGATGTCCAGCGTCTCGACCCTCGCGCCAAGACGCAGCATGACGCCGTTTTCGCGGTACCAGTCGGCGCCGCGCAGCGGCAGCCATTCCTGCTGCGCCGTTCCCGCAAGATAGTCCTTGGAGAGATTGGGACGGTCGTAGGGCGCGGCCGCGTCGGCGCTGACGATCTCGATGACGCCGTCGTAGCCTTCCGCGCGCAGCGTCTGCGCGGCGGCGAATCCGGCGGCGCCGCCGCCGACGATGAGCACAGAGCGCGGCGCGGCGGAGGGCGCGGGCTTTGCGGCCCTGTCCCTTATCCTTTCACGCGCGTAAATCCGGCCGTCCGCCTCTTCCACGCGCCAGCGCGGCAGGGCGTCGAAAGCGGGCGCGCGGACCGCCTCTCCGCTCCGCAGGCTGAAACAGGCGTGATGCCAGGGACAGCGGATCGTCTCTCCGACAAGGAGCCCATCCTCCAGCGGCCCGTGATAATGCGTGCAGAAGGCGCCAACGGCGAAAACCTCGCTAGCGCTGCGCGCCATGATCGCCGGCTCGCCGTCCACATGCCCGCGCAGGATGACGCCAACGCCAAGGAGCGCAGCCTCGATCCCAAGAGCGAAATCCGGCCCGGTTTGATCCGCTTCCTGCGACATGCGCGCCTCCCTCCAGTTGAACCCGACTGTCGTGAACGCAGCCGTACCGGAAGGTGGGCTCCCAATGCGGCGGGACAAGGCGCTGGGAAGAAACGGGCGCACGAATCAGAAGAATTGCGCAAGTCAACGTCCACAGGACAAGGTTTTACGCGTTTCCGTGTGACAAAGTTAACAAAGCGCAAATTTCCGGGAGGCCTCGACCCCTGAAAATGGGACATTGCCGCAACATCAACGAACACAATTGCTTGCGAAGGCCCGATTTGCCCACACATTGGGCATTTGCGTTTCAGATGAGCTTGAAGAACGGCCGGGCTGAGGCTGTTATCGATCCAGGTTTCGCCAAAAGACCGGAGTTCCTGGCATGAAGTGGTACTATCTCCCCGTCGTTACAGCGGCGTCTCTCGCGGCCGGCATGGCTTCCGCGGCGGACCTTTCCAGCAAGAAGGCGCCGCCGGCCCCGCCGCCGCCGGCCTGGCTCAGCACGATGACCGTGGACGGCTATGTCCAGGGCGGCATCGCCTTCAACTTCAATCAGCCTTACAACAAGCTGAACTGGGGCCACCTCTATACGGACCGCGCCAACTGGCCGAACTTCAACGGCGCCGTTCTGACGGCCCAGCGCCCGATCGACCCCAAGTCCACGACCTATGACTTCGGCTTCAAGGCCCAGGTGCAGGTCGGCACGGACGCCCGCTACAACCACCTGCCCGGCACCAGCGAATACTGGATCAGGGACCGCTCGCAGATCGCCTTCCTAGAGGCCAACGTCCAGGCCCATCTGCCCTGGACCAGCTTCGTCTCGCAAGGCGGCATCGACGTGAAGGCGGGCATCTTCCCGACCTATAACGGCGCCGAAGTGATGTATGCGAAGGACAACCTGTTCTATTCGCACTCCTACATCTTCAACTTCGGGCCCTTCCTCCACACCGGCGTCATGACCGCGACGCATGTCCGCGACTGGCTCGACGTCTATGCCGGCGTCACGACGGGCGTGAACACCTTCATCGGCTGGCCGGGCAACAACAACGCCGCTCCGTCCTTCCACGGCGGCGTCGGCCTCAACCTGCTCGACGGCAATCTGACCATGATGGCGATCGTCCACCACGGTCCGGAGAACTCGAAGCAGGCGGGCAATCCGTTCCTGCCGTTCCAGCCGTTCCCCGGCGCGCCGGCGCTGACCTGGCCGAACACGGGCGTGGCCTGCTTCTGTAACCCGAACACGACGGACCGCACCTTCGTCAATCTGACGACGACCTACAAGGCGACGGAAAACCTGACCCTCATCACGGATATGGCCTACAACCGCGAAAGCGGCTGGAACCCCATCTCTCCCACGGGCTTCCCGCAGAACTGGTGGGGCGGTTTCGACGCGGCGATCGCCACCGTCAACCCCGCCTGGCCGGGTAGCGCGAACCTGCCGGCGTCGCCGCAAGGCGCCGAGTCCTGGGCCGTGGCGCAATACGCCTCCTATAAGGTCAACGACCTCTTCAAGATCAACGGCCGTATCGAATATTACCGCGACAACAAGAACTTCTTCGTCGCCGGATTCCCGGGTTACTTCGACGCGGTCAACTTCCTGCAAAACTTCCCCTGCTTCTCCTGCCAGGTCCAGCCCGCCAACGTCGGCACGACCTACCTTGCGCTCACGGCCGGCGTGACGATCACGCCGACCATTCCGAAACTGCCGATCATCACCGGCATGATCATCCGTCCGGAATTCCGCTGGGATACGTCGCTCAACGGCGCTACCCCCTTCTTCCGCGGCGTCAACAATGGCAGCCCGACCGGCCGCAGCCGCTCGCAGGGCATGTTCAACGTGGACGTGATCATCCCCTTCTCGCTGCTCTGATTCGCGAGAAGCTCCAACAGGAAAGGCCGGCGACGAAAGTCGCCGGCCTTTTTCTTTTCTGTGTGCCGAGCGTCGGACGCAGGGCGTCTGGAGTTCCTTACTGCGGCGCCTCTTCGGAGCCCTGGTCCTTCATGACCACTTCGACATCGGCGTCCCTGGTGGACTGGACGCGGAAGGTCGCCTGAAAGGTCTTGCCCTCATGGCGGGCGATCGCGACATATTCGCCTTCGGCCAGCACGAGCGACGGGAAGGCCCCGATCAATTCGCGGATGACGTCGCCGCCCGGCGTTAGCACGGAAAAGCTGGTGTTGGCCAGCGCCTCGCCGCCCGGCGCCTTGACGAGCTTCAATGTCATTGTGGCGGCGTGATGCTTCAGCGTCGCCTCGATCAGCTTGCCGGCAGGCACCTTGAGGTCCGCCGTCACGACGGAGTTCGTCGTGTTGGAGCCGCCCTGCCCCGTGTCCAGAAGAGTGGAGACGACGTGATAAGAGCCCTCCGGCAGGCAGATCACCTCGTCGCCCCTGGCGTTGGCGAGCACCAGCTTCGCCTCGGAGTTTCCTTTTTCCGGGACATAGATCGAGATCGAGAGCCGCTGCGCGGGGATCTTCGTCTCGCCGAGCATGTCGATGAGCCGCAGCCCGCCGGCGTTGAGCGGCACACGCTCGGAGACGCCGCGGCCTTCGACGAGAACGCGCCGTGTCGCCCCGGCGAGCCCATAGGCCGCGTGGACGACATAGGCCCCATCGGGCAATGGCAGGCTGGGCGCCGCTTCACCGGATTGCGCGACAAGCTTGTGAGAGCCGTCCGGCTGGGCGGCTTCCTCGAAAACGCGCCAGACAACGCCGGATCGGATGGGTTGCGAATCGTTCCCCCCCAGCGTCGCGCTGAGCCGCAGGACGGACATGCCCTCCGTATTCGCGGGGGCCGCAGGCGGAGCGGGGGCCGGCTGCGGCGCCTGGGCGGGAGCAGGAGCAGCACCGCGGCGCGCCTGCGCGGGCTCCGCCGCGGCGGAGATCGCGAGCGTCGCGGCGAGGAGACGAGCGGCGTTTCGAAGAGATTCTTGGCTCATGCCAAATCTCTATGGCCCCGATCATGGCCTTTTGTCGATCAAGGCCCGGCCAGAGCCGCTTCGATCGCCGGGATTTGCCCCGGAAAACGGGCGAGCATGCCGGAAAAGCCCTCCCGCCGCGCCGCCGCGCAAGCCGCCGCCAGCGTCGGCCCGACGCCAGCGGGCGCGATCAGCAAGGCGGGAACGCCCGCTGCGGCCGCCCCAAGCGCCAGTAGCGTGCGCACGGTCGCTTTCGCCTGCGCGTCTCCCGGCAGCGGCCCGTCGTCCAGCGCCAGGCCCGCGAGGCGCGCGCTCGCCTGGCCGTAGCCGCCCAGCGCAAAGACGCCCGCCGGCGTCTGCGCGGCGAGCGCGACGATTCGCGTGGCGCCTTCTGCGACGCCCGCCATCGCCTCGCGCGCCGCGAGCTTCGCGGAAAGCGCCTGCACGTCGGCGCGTCCTTCGCAAGCCTCGAGAAAGACGCCATCGGGCCAGGCGCCGGCAAGGGCGTCGAGATCGGCGTCGTGGACGGGCGTTCGCACGGGCGCGATCTGCACGAAGACAGGCGGCGCGCCTGCGAGCGCCCGCGTCGCATTGATGAAAGCCCGTGCGCCATCACGCGCTTGCGCGCGCGCGCCCGCTTCATCGACCGGCCCGAGCCGCAGCAGCAGCGCCGACGCGCGATGTCCCGGGGGGGCCGAAAAGCCCCCCGGCGCGTCGGCGGAAAGAATCAGAAAAGCGCGCATGTCACAGAATGAGTTAAGCGCATCGGCGCGCTCTTAAGCCGGAGTTTACCATAAATCGCCATAATCCGTTCACCAGAGCCAAGCCCTTTTGCGAGGAAGAAGCGTCCCATGATCGTGCGTAATTTCCTGTCCTGGGCGCAAACGGCCAATGCGGCGCAACGCGCGGAAGGCGCCGGCGCTCTCGCGCGGGCCTATCTTTACTCCGATCTCGACGCGCCTTCCCGCCGCGAGGCCGAAATCGCGCTGATGTCGCTGCTCGACGACGCCTCGCCCATCGTGCGCCGCGCGCTTGCGGATAATTTCGCCAGCGCCGCCAATGCGCCGCATGCGATCGTCTCCGCGCTCGCCAACGATCAGTCGGACATCGCGACGCCTGTACTGTCGCGCTCGCCGCTGCTCACCGAGGCCGAACTGATCGACTGCGCCGCCATCGGCGACGCCTTCGCCCAGAGCGCCATCGCGCTGCGCGCGCAGGTTCCCGCCGGCGTTTGCGCGGCGCTCGCCGAAGTCGGCGCGCGCGAGGCGGCGATTTCGCTGGCCGTCAATCCGGGCGCGGACCTGCCCGAATTCGCGATGCGCCGCATGGTCGAACGCTTCGGCGACGACGGCGAGATGCGCGAGGCGCTGCTCGCCCGTCCCTGGCTCCCGGCGACGGTGCGCAACGAGCTCGTCAACGCCGCCGCCGCCGCGCTCTCGGCCTTCGTGACCGAATGCGGCTGGCTGACCAACGAACGCGCCGAACGCCTGGCGCGCGAGGAGCGCGACAAGGCCAATGTCATCATCGTCGCAGAAACCGGCGAGCGCGACGGCCTGCATGGCGTGCGCGCGCTCGTGGCGCATCTGCGCGCCTCGCGCCAGCTCACGGCGGGTCTCGTGTTGCGCGCGCTGCTGTCGGGCAATCGCGATCTCTTCGAAGCGGCGCTCGTCGAGCTTTCGGGCCTGCGCGAAGACAAGGTCATGGGCCTCGTGCGCGATTTCCGCGGCGCCGGCTTCGCCGCGCTTTATGTGCGCGCCGGCCTGCCTGGAAAATTCCTGCCGGCCTTCCGGGCCGCGCTCGAGGCGCAGCGCGAATACGCCGGCGTGCATGGCGGCGAGGCGCGCCTGTCGCTCGTGATGATCGAGCGCGTTCTGACCGCCTGCGAGGAGATCAATGGCGGCGAACTCGGCAAGCTGATGGCGCTGCTGCGCCGTTTCGAGATGGAGGCCGCGCTGGAAGAGGCGCGCACACACGCCGCGCGACTCACCGCCGAGGCCGAAGCCGCGCGCATCATGGAGAATGCGGCGGAACCGCTCATCGGCACGCCCAAAGCCATCAACGACGACCGCTGGGGCGCCCCCGCCATCGATCTCGACGCCTTCGAGGCGGAACTGTTGCAGGCGGCGGCGTAGCGGCGATCAGTATTGGCCGGCGAGCGAGGATTCGAGCAGGGCGATCTCTTCGCCCGTGAGGTCGAAAAGCCCGTAGACGATGGCGTCGATCTCTTTCTCCGCGGCTTCTATCTCGCCTGTCAGCGAGAGAACGCGCGCGCGGTTCCCGGCGAGATAGGCCTCCCACTCGCCGCGCTCCTTCAGCGGAATGTCGGCGCGAAAGGCTTGTTTCAGCGCGGCGCGGAAGGCCGCGAAGTCGAGCTCGTGCCAGTCTTCCAGCTTGCCGGTGAGCTTGCGCCGCTCGGGCGGCGCAAGATCGAGAATGCGGCGGCGCACGGCGGATTGAATCTCGAAACGCTCGCGCGCGGCGTTGGTGCAGGCCTCGCCGAGGGCCGCGAGCTTTTTGCGCGCGGGCGCGGGCATGGCCGGGATGGGGAGGGTTTCGACGTATTGCACCCTTAGCTCGCGCCATTGGTCTCGAACCGCTGGAGCAAGCCCAATGATAACAAACCAGAGCACTGCAGAATTGAGCACCGCAAGGAGGACAAAATCCGCCTGCGGGATGAAATAGGTCTTATCATTGGAAAAAACCTTGCTTTGATCGAGAGCGAAAATTCGATCTTGGGCAAAATGGCCGTAGATGATTTTTTGTGTTTCAAACTTCGGCTGATACGCCAACTGCGCCTGCTGCAACTCCCACCATTCCTGCTTCGTCGCGCGCTTCTCCAGTTCGGGTTTGAACGGCAGCAGCCAGTCGCGGATCGCCGGATATGTCTCGATGTCGACCTTGCCCTTCGGCGTGTTGATGAGCCACAGACCCTGCGGCTCGACGCGCCAGCGCTTGACGTCCTCGCCGCGCAGAAAGGGCTTCAGCAGCTCCGCCGATTTTCTGTCCGCCTTCACCAGCCGGTCCCGCGTCGGCGCATCGATGATGAAGGCCTCGTTAAATCCGGTCTTGATGCCGTAAAGCGGCGCCCCGTAGACCTCGCCCAGCGTCTTGCGTCCGCCCGCGATCTTGTCGCGCAGCTTCGCAAGCGGCTCCTCCTCGAAGCGCCAGGAGCCTGCGGTCAGGCGCGAGAGGGGCATACGCCTCGCCCCTTCGTCGAAAACGCGGCCCAGCTCCTGCGGAATATCGTCGACGACGAGAAAGGAAAGCTCGGCGGCGGACGCGGTTTCCTCATCCTGAGGAGCCTGCGCAGCAGGCGTCTCGAAGGACGAGGAAACCTTTGCCTTGCTCACCCTCGTGCTTCGAGACGCCGCCTTCGGCAGCTCCTCAGCATGAGGGTGAGGGTGTAAGCCCAAGCCCTTGCGCAGCGTCAGGATCGCCGGATAGGTCGTCACGCCCTCGAAAATCTGCAAATCGCCGAAATCGACGACGGTCTCGACGCAAACGCCATCGGTCAGGAATTTGCGCAGGTTCTCGCCCGAGCCGGTACGGAAAAACGTCGATGACGAAATGAAGCCGAGCCGTCCGCCCTGTTTCAACAGCCCCACGCCGCGCTCGAAAAAGTATGCGTAGAGATCGGCCCGGTCGGCGGCGACGACATAATGCTTTTCGAGCCAGGGTTTGACCGGCTTGATGAACTCCATCCGCACATAGGGCGGATTGCCGATCACGATGTCGAAGCCGCCCTTCTCGAAGACCTGCGGGAAAGCGGTGCGCCAGTCGAAGGGGCGCGCGGTGTAGTCCTTGTCCTCGATCAGGCTGTCGCCCGCCCGGATCGTGCTTTCGAGATTTTGCAGTCGATGGTCGCGCCGCGCCGTCTTCAGCCACAGCGAGAGCCGCGTGATCTCGACCGACTCGGCGTTGAGATCGACGCCGAAAAGATTCTTCGTGACGATCTCGTCGAAAATGTCGAAGTCGATTTCCTCGCCCAGCGCCGCCAGCGCGGCGGCCGCGCTGCGGTATTCCGCAGCGAGCACGTCGAAGGCCGCGACGAGGAACGCGCCGGAGCCGCAGGCGGGATCGACAATGGTGAAGCCGCGCAGCATGGCGAGATGCGCGCGCCAGAAGGCGAGATGATTGGCCTCGCTCTGCGCGCAGCCAAGCGCCGCCCATCCAGCGTCGAATCTTTCACGCAACGTCGACCCGATCGTCTTCTCGACGAGAAACCGCGTCACCATGTCGGGCGTATAGACGACGCCCTCGCGCTTGCGCTTGCCGACAGGCGGCGGCGCCTCGCCGCGGCCCTCGGCCTTGAGGCGCTCGATGTCGGTGATCGACTGCTCGAAGATGTGGCCGAGAATGGTGACGGGAACTTCGCGACGATAATCCCATTTCCCGAGCTCCACCACCTCGTTCGCAAGAGCGTCGGGAAGGGTCAGCGAGTCCGCGACGGGATCATGCGCAAAAAGCCCGCCATTGTAGGGCCAGATGTTGAGGCGCGTGTTGCCCTCGTCCACCGCCCGGAAGAGCGTTGCGAAATTCTTCCATACCGGCTCCGGGTTGAACTCGTTGCGCGACTCGGCGGCGCGCTCCAGCACGCGGCTCGGCAAGAGATCGGTGCGCTGCGCAAAGGCGATGAAAAGAATGCGGTCGAGAATCTTCTGCGCCGGCTCGATCGCCGCAAGAGCCGGAAGCTTTGGCCCGTCGGCCGAATTGACGATGAACGCGATCAGACGGTCGCGCAGGTCCTTGTATTCGACGTAAAGGCGCTGCGTCACGTCCTTGTAGGCGCTGTCGGTTTCGCGCAGCAGCGCGTCCGTCCCGCCGCCGAGCAATTGCTGAGCGGAGAGAATGAGCCAGAGCCGCGCATGCTCCTCGGGCTCGTCCAGCCGCGTGAGATCGAACAGCTCATATGCGTCCCGCCCGCGACCGAAGCCATAGAGGCGAATTTCCAGGCAATTGGAGACGAGCACCCATCGGGCGCCCGGAGCGTCCATCGCGTATTCCCACGCCTGCTGCACGGGACTGCGTCCGCGCCCGGGCATGGGCGCGTCCAGATCGGTCGTTCTCGGCCCCTTGAACTCGAAGGGCGCGGCGATCTCGTTTATCCCGCCGGCGTCATCGAACCTCCCGAGCGCGACATCCACCCTGCCGTGCCGGATGGGACGCTCGAAGGCGAGCGAATAGACGGCGTCCGGATCGGCGGTCTTGTAGCCGAGAATCTTTTCCAGAATCGCCGAAAAGAAAATTGGACGAACCGCCTCTTCTTTCAACTTCCCGAAGTTTTTCCTCGCCTTGCGGGCATATTCAGCGGCCGCTTCCACCTGCTCAGGCGTCGGCGCGAAGGCGGCCTTGCCCCGGGCTTCGACGACGACCTTGTGTGCGAAGAGCGGGGTCCGCAGGGAACGCGGCGCGCCAATTCTGGCCCGCGCACCCTCCTTGCCGCTCGTCGGCAAATCCATTCCTGCGGTTGCGAAGAGATCCATGACAAGGCCACGCTATCTCGCGAATCGGGAGCCGTCGAGGCCTGGTCCGCCGCCCGCCGGGACGATGATCAGCGCGGCTTCGCGACCGCCTCCAGCACGAACCGCTCCAGCTCCTCCGCCGAGCCATAGCTGATCCACTCGCCTTGCGGATAGGCCACCGCGACGGGGCCGTGGTCGCAGCGGCCGAGGCAGCCGGATTGAGAGAGACGCACGCCCGCGCGCTGCGGCGGCGGCAGCGCGTGCACGGCGGCCTTGGCGCGCGCCAGCGCATCCTTTGCCCCGTGGTCCTCGCAGGCGGGCTTGCCGTCGCGCTTGTTCGTGCAGACGAAGACGTGGAGGCGGAAGGGTTCAATTTCGGACAAGTTCGCAGGCTCCCTCAATACCCAAACTGCTCGCGCAGAATCCGCTCTTCCAGCGAATGCCCCGCATCGTGCAGCAGCATGAGATTGGCGCCGTGGTCCATCGCGATGTCGACATAGGCGAGGTCGCGGAATTCGTCATGGTCGGCCACGACGGAGACCGGACGCTTGGGCGCCTCCAGCACCTCGATCCTGACCTTCGCGGCGTCTGGCAGAAGCGCGCCGCGCCAGCGCCGGGGACGGAAGGCCGAGATCGGCGTCAGCGCCATCAGCGGCGCGTCGAGCGGCAGGATCGGGCCATTGGCCGAGAGATTGTAGGCGGTGGAGCCCGCCGGGGTCGAGATCAGCACGCCGTCGGTGATGAGCTCGGGCAGACGCTCCTGCCCGTTGACCAGAATGCGCAGCTTGGCGACCTGCGAGGTCTGCCGCAGCAGCGAGACTTCGTTGATCGCATGCGCGGAAAACTCGTCGCCATGCACATTGACGGCGTGCATGAGCAGCGGATGCACGATCGAGGGCTTGGCCTCGGCGACGCGCTTGCGCAGGCCCGTCTCGCGATACTGGTTCATCAGAAAACCCACCGAGCCGCGGTTCATGCCGTAGATCGGTTTGCCGGAGTCCATGTACCTGTGGAGCGTGCGCAGCATCAGCCCGTCGCCGCCGAGCGCGACGATGCAGTCAGCTTCCTCCGGCGCGACGTCGCCATATTTGTCCACGAGCCGCAGACGCGCCTCCTCCGCCTCCGGCGTGCCGGAAGAAAGGAATGCGAGCTTCTTGACCGGGTTCGGCGAGTCGCCGGAGGCGCCCATCGCGCAAGTTTCCTTCCCTGTGCCGCGCAAGCGCGCGGTTTTCCTCTCCGATACACCGCCGCGCCGCCTCTTGAAACCTGCGCGACGCCTTTTCGCGGGATAGGCGCAATTTTAGGCAAATTGGAAAATCTTGCTCAAACTGGTCCGGCTAAATGTAGGCGGATGAACCTAGGAGGGGACCAGGAGCACGAGTGGCATGTCGAAGATCGGATTAATTGCGAGCTTCCTCGCGGCATTCATTACCATGGACGGCCAATTTTTCGACGGCGACACGACCCGCGCCGTATGGCGGGCGCTGAACGACACCGCTAGGGCGGCCGAGGCGCGATTGGAGCGCTGGTCGCACCCGGCAGGGCGGCCCTAGGTCGCCTCGCGCCACAGCCACGCCGCGCCGCGCACGCCGCCCGAGTCGCCATGCGCATTGCGCCGGATCGATGTGTCGAGCGCATCGGTGAAGGCGTATCCGGCCACGCGCTCCGTCAGCCCGTCATAGAGGCGCGCGATGTTCGACACGCCGCCGCCCAGCACGATCACATCCGGATCGAGAATGTCGACCACCATCGCAAGCGCGCGCGCCAGGCGGTCCTGATAGACGTCGAGCGCGGCGAGCGCCGCCGCCTCCCCTTGCTCCGCGCGCGCGACGATCTCCTGCCCCGAAGCTAGATCGCCCGTGCGCGCCTGATAATCCCGCGACAGGCCCGGGCCTGACAAAAAGGTCTCGATGCAGCCGTCATGTCCGCAGAAGCAGCGGCGGCCGGGATATTCCTCGCGCGTCATCCAGGGCAGCGGCGTGTGTCCCCACTCGCCGCCGATGTGGTTGCGCCCCGAAAGCGCCTTGCCGTCGACGACGACGCCGCCGCCGACGCCCGTGCCGATGATGACGCCGAAGACGACGCGCGCGTCCTGCCCCGCGCCGTCGACGGCCTCCGACAGCGCAAAGCAATTGGCGTCATTCTCGACACGCACCGGGCGCCCCAGAAGCGTCGAAAGATCGGCGTCGAGCGGCTTGCCGTTGACGACCTGCGTGTTGGAGCCCTTGATCAGCCCCGTGTGCGTCGAAAGCGAACCGGGAGAGCCGACGCCCACCGTGCCGCGCCGGTTCGTCTCCAGTTCGACGTCATGCACCAGAGCGGCGATGGCGCGGATGATTTCTGCGTAATCTTGAGCGGGCGTCGCGACGCGGCGGCGCGCGAGGATCGCGCCGGAACGCTCGAGCGCGATCGCCTCGATCTTCGTGCCGCCGAGATCGACGCCGATATGGATGGACTCGTGGCTCATCTGCGGCGGGCGCGGTCCAGATGCTGCGCATGCTGCAGCGCGCTTTCGGGAACGCCGTCGATTTGCGCCGAGTCGAGGTCGAGGTCTTTCGTATTGGCGCCGGTCATGATCGCGCCGGTGAGATCGGCGCCGGAGGCGTCGGCGTTCATGAGATTGGCGCCGGAGAAATCAGCGCCGGCCGCATGTGCGAAGCGCAGATCGGCGCTCATGAGATTGGCCTTGCGGAAATGCGCGCCCTCAACGATCGCGGATTTCAGCACGGCGCGCATCAGCCCCATCGACTGGTTCTTCATATCGGCGGAAAGATTGGCGTCGTTGAACGTCGCGCCGCGCAGCGAGGCGCCGGTGAGATCGCCGGCGACGCGCGCGCCGGAGAAATCGGCGCCGTCCGCGCGCATGCGCTGCATCTGCGCCGCAAAGGCGTGCGCGCCCTTCAGGGACGCGCCGGTGAGATCGGCTTCGATGAGCCACGCCTGATCGAGAATGGCCTTGTCGAGCTTCGCGCCGGGAAGCCGCACTTTGTTCAGCCGCGCGGCGCGAAAATTCGCCCCCGAGAGATCGAGGCCGGAGAGATCGAGTCCGTTGAGGCTCTTGCCGGAAAAATCGCTCTTATGCGCCGCGAGCGCCGCCTCGACATCGGCGCGCGAGAGTTCCGACTTCGAATAGGCGGGCTGCGAAAGATCGACGCCCTGCAGCATGTCCTGCGCAAGAAGCGGCGCGGGCGAGAGAAGAAAGAGAGCGCAGGCGACGCGCGCCACTATACGCAGATTCATCATTGTTCCGTTCCGGCGCCGGCCAAAGCCCGCGCCTGTTGAATCCATTTGTCACGCTCGACGCGGCCCGGCGCGCCAATCGCCGCGCCGATCCATCGGGCGTTGTCGAGGGTCCACATCGCGATCTGATCATAATGGAAGACGCCGAGCGCGTGCAGCTTTTCCACGCTCCTGGGTCCGACGCCCTTGATGCGCGAGAGATCGTCGGGCAAGCCATTGCGCGGCGCCGCAAGCACCTCGGGCTTCGCGCCCGGCGAGGCTGTCTTGGCTTTGGCCGCCGCTGGCGCTTTACCTTGCGGCGGCGGCGCAGCGGCTTCAGGCTCGGGTGCGCTCGCCGCAAGCGCAGGCGCGGCGCTCGGCTGCGGCGCCGCGACAGGCGCAGTCGCCACGACGACAGGCGCAATCGCGGGCCGCCTCTTCACGTCCTCGGCGCCGCCAAGCGATTTCACCCATCCGCCGGCCGGCAGGCCCGCCGCATAGGCGCCAGACGCAAGCAACGCAATGTCGAATGTCGCAGCGCCCGAACCGTTCAGAAGCTCGAGAGACGAAACAAGCGCGCCTGCCGCAAGCGCCAGCGCGCCGACCACAATGACCCATCCACCGGAGAAAGCGGCGTCCTTCGCGGGCTTGAAGGTGAGAAACCCAACGAGCGCGCCGAGCGCGCCTGCGGCGGCGAACCACGGCCAGCCGAGCGCCAGCAAATAGATCATTCGCTTCTCTCCTTGCGAGCCGTCACTTCAAGTTAAATTCGATGCGCCGGTTGCGCGCGCGGTTCTCGTCGCTGTCATTCGGGGCGAGCGGATGCGTCGCGCCATATCCGATCGCCCACACACGGAAAGAGTCGGCGCCGGCCTTTACGAATTTGTCGACGACCGCCTGCGCGCGCCTCTTGCTGCGATCGCGATCGAGTTCCTCTATGCCCTGACTGTCGATGTGTCCGGCCACTTCAACAGGGACCGGCTGGCAGCGCAGCACGGTTGCGGCGAGCGCATCGACGAGAGGCGCGGAGCTTTCGGAAATCGTGGCGTCGTCGGATTCGAAGATAATCGGCGTCTTCGCGAGTTCGGCGAGCGCCGCCCGGCAGGCGTTCACGTCGAGCGGCGAACCGACGGTCCGCGCGGTCAGGCGCGCGTCGCTCTTGACGCTTGTGGGAAGCCGCTCGGCCAGCGCATTTTCAATCTCGGCTTTCGCGCCTTCGTAACGCGCGGCGCCCGAGAGCGAGAGCGTCGCGTCGCTCAGCGCGACCTTGCCCTCGTCGAGACGCGCCAGCGCGGTGAGCGCGGCCTCCACCGCCTCGATGAAATTCTGCGGCGCGCCGGCGGCGACGCTCAAACGATCCTCGACCGCCGCATCGAAGAAGCGGCGGCGCGCAGCCTCGACAACGCGCCTATGCGTCGCCTCGTCGGGCGCATAGCCCGTCAGCGTCGCCTTGCCCCCTTCACGCGCGGCCTCGAAGACATAAGGCGAGACGGGGCCTTGCGCGACGTCGATCCTGGCGATTTCGAACCCCGGCGGCAGAGCTTTCGCCATGTCGCGCGCAAGCCCGTCGGCGGAGACATTCGCGCCGCCGCGCCCCTCCACCGATAGCCTGTTGTCGGCGAGCGTCACCTTGCCCTGCGCCAGCGCGCCCAGCGCGTCGAGCGCGGCGGCCAGCGCCTTTGCGTAATCGCCCGACGGCGCGGCGGCGTCGATCTTCATCGCATCGCTGACGGCGAGCCCCTTGCCCGCAAGCGAGGCCAGGCTGATCGCCTTCTGGCGCAGTTCGTCGTTCGGCGTCTTGCCTTCGAGCGCGATGAGGCTTTCGCCCCGCGTCATGGTGAGAACGTAAGGCGCGCGCGGCGGCGCTTCAGCCTGGCGCGCGGGGGAGACCGAAGTGGCGGAGTTTGGCTGGAGCGTCGCGGAGAATTTTCGAACGCCCGGCTCGTCGCGCAAAGCCGCAAGCGCCTCGGCCGGCGCGCCCGACACCTCGACGTCCCTGCCAGAAACGGCGACTTTCGCGGGATCGATGGCGAGGCGCGCGGCGACTCGGGCCTTGAGGTCCGCCTCGAGCTGCGGCGTCAGCGACTGCGCGGCCGCGAAGACGAGAACGGCGAGGACCGGCAGGCCGATCCACCATTTCCTGGGCTGGTGCATGAACGTCCCGCCTCCTTGAGGAGAGAATCAGCAAAGACGCGCATACTCGGCGCGCATCGTTGCTTGGCGGGCGCTCTTGTCAAGATCGTGGCGCGAAAAAGGGGCGCTGCTTGCGCGGCGCCCCGTCAGGTTCGAGAAGAGATAGTCCTGGGTCTGTTATGGAAATAGGCAGCCTTGGCCGGTTCACAAGGGGCTCTCAGCCAGGGGCGCGCCTGTGTGGTAAAAAAGGCGCCATTCCCGCCCGCGCCAGGGCGTCCGCCCGCTCGTTCATCTCGTCGCCCGAGTGGCCGCGCACCCAGTGCCAGGCCACGTCATGGCGCGCCTCTGCGACCTCGAGCTCCTGCCAGAGCTCCACGTTTTTCACGGGCTTGCGGTCGGCGGTCTTCCAGCCGCGCGCCTTCCAGCCCTTGATCCATGAGGTGACGCCGCCGCGCACATATTGCGAGTCGGTGTAAAGATCGATGGCGCAGGGCCGCGTCAGCGCCTCGAGCGCCTTGATGGCGGCCGTCAGCTCCATGCGGTTGTTGGTGGTCGCAGCCTCGCCGCCGCAGATTTCCTTCTCGCGGTCGCCGAAGCGCAGAATGGCTCCCCAGCCGCCGGGGCCGGGATTTCCCGAACAGGCCCCGTCGGTCCAGATTTCGACGCGTTTCGTCACAGGAAGGCGCCGGCCGTCTGGTGGAAGCGCAGCTTGGCGAGATATTCGCGCGGATCCTTCGGCTTCACGAGGGCGCCCGCGGGCACGTTCAGCCAGTCGACATAGCGCGTGAGCAGGAAGCGAATCGCCGCGCCGCGCGCGAGCGTGGGAAAAGCGTCGAGTTCCCCGGCGCTGAGCGGCCGCACGCGCTGATAGGCCGAAAGCAGCGCCGCGCCTTTCTCCATCTCAAAACGATGTTCGTCGTCGAAGCACCAGGCGTTGAGGCAGATGGCCAGATCATAGGCGTAGGCGTCGTTGCAGGCGAAATAGAAGTCGATCACCCCCGACATTCTGTCGCCAAGGAAAAAGGCGTTGTCGGGAAAGAGATCGGCGTGGATCACGCCGCTGCGCAGATCGCGCGGCCAGTTGCGCTCGAGAAAGTCGAGTTCAGCCTCCACCGTGTCGCGCAGCCCGACCTCGACCTCGTCGGCCCGCGCCGCGGCGGGGGCGAAGAGCGGGCGCCAGGCGCCGACCGACAACGCATTGGCGCGGCTGAGCGGGAAGTCGGCGCTGGCGAGATGAAGCCGCGCCAGCGCGTCCCCGAGCGCCGCGCAATGCAGAGGCTCCGGATGATGCACGGAATAGCCGTCGAGAAAGGTGACGATCACGGCCGGCCGCCCGGCAAGGCGACCCAGCGCCTCTCCGGCGCGATTGCGCACCGGCTGCGGACAGGTGACGCCGCGGGTCGCGAGATGCTCCATCAGCCCGAGGAAGAACGGCAGATCAGTCTCCGCCACGCGCCTTTCATAAAGCGTGAGGATGAAGCTGCCGGCGCTCGTGTGCAGATAATAGTTCGAATTCTCGACGCCCTCCGCAATGCCCTTGCAGGAGAGGAGGTCGCCGAGATCATATGTGGCGAGGAACGCGATGAGCTCCGCGTCGTCGACCTGGGTGTAAACAGCCATGGCGTCATTCCGAGAACGGCGCCCTCAGGCCAACGCCCGCAGCTCCTTGGGCAGCGGGAAGGACACGCTTTCGTCGGCCGTGGAGATGGTCTCGACGGCGATGTCGTAGCGCTCCGCGAATGCGTCCATGATCTCCTCGACGAGCACTTCCGGCGCGGAGGCGCCGGCGGTGATGCCGAGCGAGGTGATGTTGCCGAAGATCGCCCAGTCGATTTCGCCGCGGCCCTGAACGAGTTGCGCCGGCGCGCCCGCGCGCTCGGCGACTTCGCGCAGACGCTGCGAATTGGAGGAATTGGGCGAGCCCACGACGATCACGGCGTCGACATGCGGCGCGACTTCCTTCACCGCCGCCTGACGGTTCGTCGTGGCGTAGCAGATGTCTTCCTTGTGCGGGCCGACGATCGCGGGGAAGCGCTTGGTCAGCGCATTGATGATCTCCAGAGAGTCGTCGAGCGAGAGTGTCGTCTGCGTGACATAGGCGAGGTTTTTCTCGTCCGGCAGGTCGAGCTTGCCGATGTCCTCGACCGATTCGACGAGCATCACGGCGCCTTCCGGCAACTGGCCCATCGTGCCGACCACCTCCGGATGGCCGGAATGGCCCACGAGAAGGACTCGGCGGCCGCGCTTCCAGTGGATCTCCGCCTCACGGTGGACCTTGGTGACGAGCGGACAGGTCGCGTCGATCGCGAGCAGATTGCGCCCCTGCGCTTCGGCGGACACCTCCTTGGCGACGCCATGCGCCGAGAAGATCACCGGCGCGTTGGTCGGGGGGATTTCCTCCAGCTCCTCTACGAAGACGGCGCCCTTGGCTTTGAGCGACTCCACGACGTAGCGATTGTGGACGATCTCATGGCGTACATAGACGGGCGGGCCATATTTGGCGAGCGCGCGCTCGACGGCGTCGATGGCGCGCACCACACCGGCGCAGAAGCCGCGCGGCGAGCAGAGGAGGATTTTGAGCGGCGGTTTCATGCGACCGGGCTGAACATTCATATGGGCGCCTTCGGCGAAGGGGGCGGCGCGGCTGCGCCGCCGACTGCTGGCGATCCGCCGGGCGCAGACCCCTTTCAGGGCATGCGCCGATATATGGCGTCGGCTGGCGGCAAGGAATGTCCCGCCCACCGGGGTCTGTCAAGACGGCAGGGCGGCGCCTATGTCTGTCCCTGCCCTGCTGCGAAACAGGCTACCGGTACCGCGCGCCTTGGGCTAGCATGATCGAAATTGAAAAGAGACGGGAGGCGGCGACTCCCCTCGTTCGAAGTGGGAGGAAATTGCATGTCTGACCTCGACGCCATCCTGTCCTCGGCCTTCGGAGGCAACCTCGTCCCCATCCTCGCGGAGCGTTTCGGCCTCTCCGAAGAGCAGATCGAGCGCGCCATTCAGGCGCTCGCCCCGGCCCTCGCCATCGGCATGAACAGGGCGGCGGAGGAGCCTCAGGTGTTTGAGAGGACGGTGGGCGCGCTGGCCACGACGGACAGATATTCCTTCTTCGACGAACCCGACGACGCCCATAGCGACCACTCGGTCGAACTCGGCCGCGACCTCCTTTCCGACATGTTCGGATCGCCGGCGGCGACGGGGCAGGTTCTTCAGGCGGCTGCGCGCGAATCGGGCGTGCGGCCCGACATCCTCAGCCAGCTCGCGCCGGTGCTGGCGTCGATCGTGCTCAGCGGCCTGACCAAGTCCATCAATGAAAAGGGGCTTGGCGGCATCCTCGGGCAACTTGCGAACTCCGGCGCGCTTGGAGACATCCTCGGCCAGGCGCTCGGCGGCGGCGCCCCCGCGCCCCAGCCGGCGCCTTCCCCTGCCCCGCGCGGCGGCCCAGGCGGCGGTTTTCCGGGCGGTTTCCCCGGCGGCGGCGCGGGCGGCGGGCTCGGAGGTCTGCTTGGGGGCATCCTCGGCTCGCTGCTCGGCGGACGACGCGCCCCTCCCGGCGGCATGCCGGCCCCGCGCGGCGGCCCGGGCGGCGGCTTCGATCGTGGCGGACCGCTGGATGTCGATTCCGGACCCAGCTCCGGGCCGGCCGGCCTGCCGCCGGGCCTCGATCAGGCGTCGATCCAGGATGCGATCGAGCAGATCAAGAAAACGCTTCAGGTCGGGCGCGGCCCTGGCAACCAGTCGGCCGGCCAGGGAGCGGGCCAGGGAGCGGGCCAGGGCGCTTCGGATCTTGAGGCCATTCTGGGTCAGATTCTCGGAAAGCGCTGATCGCTCAAAAGTTGCCGATCAGCGCCCCGAAGTAGAGGACCGACAATCTGGTGCCGATCGCGTGCGAACCCGCGATGATCACGATCGACACCATGAAAGCTATCAGCGCGTATTCAAACGCCGTGGCGCCACGCCTGTCGGCGATAAATCTGCGGATCGACATGCGCAACCTGGGCCTCCGTTGGACGGAAGCTAGTTTCCAACTCCTTCATATGCATTACGCCGCACGTGCAGTTTTGCTGACGTTAAGTCCCGGTCAAGCTTGACGCTTTCCTGACGCAAGCCAGGTGGCTCTTGCGTCTCCCCCGCTTTTCCGGCAATCCAGCGGCGCTGAACGCCGAAGCCCCGCCTCTCTCGCTTTCGCACCGGTCCTGTACATCTATGCTCATGGAAAATTTAATCTAAATGGCTCGCGACGTTACAGATACGACGCCGATCGCGTCCCGGGACGCGCTCCTGGAATGGCTCGCCGCCGGCTGCAAGGACGCCGCCGGGCCGCTCCTGATCGGCACCGAGCACGAAAAGATTCCGTTCTTCGCCGATACGCTCGAGCCCGTGCCCTATTACTGCGTCGGCGACCGTTGCGGCGTCGGCAGCCTTCTGGAAGGCGTGCGCCGCGAGACCGGCTGGGAGCCGATCATGGACCGCGACGCGCTGATCGGCCTCGCGCAGACGGACGGCGGCGGCGCGATCTCCATCGAGCCCGGCGGCCAGTTCGAGCTTTCCGGCGCCCCGCTCCCCGACATTCACTCGACCGCGGCCGAGCTCAACGCGCATCTCTCGGCCGTCAGCGGGGTCGCCCATGCGCTTGGCGTGCAGTTCCTCGATCTCGGCGCGAGCCCCGGATGGTCGCGGGAAGACACCCCGGTCATGCCCAAGCAGCGCTACCGGATCATGGCCGCCTATATGCCGAAGGTCGGGACGCGGGGCCTCGACATGATGTTCCGCACGGCCACGATCCAGGCGAATCTGGATTTCGTCAGCGAGGCTGACATGGTCGAGAAGGTGCGCGTCGGCCTTGCCTTGCAGCCGATCGTCACCGCGCTCTTCGCCAATTCCCCCTTCATGGACGGCAAGCCCACAGGGCGGCTTTCCCAGCGCTCCTACATCTGGCTCGACACAGACCGCGACCGCACCGGCATGCTGCCCTTCGCCTTCGAGGACGGCTTCGGCTTCGAGCGCTATGTCGATTACGCCCTTGATGTGCCGATGTATTTCGTCAAGCGCGGCGAGACCTATCACGACGTCGCGGGCGCAAGCTTCAAAGACCTCCTGGAGGGGCGTCTGGCGCAGCTCCCCGGCGAGCGCGCGACCATGTCGGACTGGGCGAACCATCTCTCCACGATCTTTCCCGAGGTCCGGATCAAGACCTATCTGGAAATGCGCGGGGCCGACGGCGGTCCGCGCGAGCATATGACCGCGCTGCCGGCGCTTTTCGCAGGTCTCTTTTATGACTCCGTTGCGCTCGACGAGGCTCGCCAGCTCACGAAGGGCTGGAGCGCCGAGGCCCGCCAGAAGCTGCGCGAGGACGTTCCCGCTCACGCGCTCGAGGCGACGATCGAGGGCCGCAGCGTCCGCGACGTCGCCCGCGACGTTCTGGGGATCGCAGCCGCCGGGCTGAAGCGCCGCGCGCTCGCGAACGCGCAGGGGCAGGACGAAACGATCTTCCTCGCGCCGCTCCGGAAAATCGTGGAGGAGGGCCGCACCCTCGCGCAGATACGGCTCGAGGCCTATCACGGCGCCTGGAATCAATCGGTCGACGGCGCCTTCCGCGACTGCGTCATCCCGCTTCAATAATTCGCGCGTGGACCCCAAAACAAAACTTCCCGCGCAAGGCGGGAAGGCTAAGTCGTCAGGAGATTTTTGCGAGGCTCGTGTCTTATGGACCTGCCCCGTGAGACCGCTCAGCGCGGGAAGAGGTCGTTCAGGCCAAAGGGGGCCATCGGCTGGAGATGGGACGTGCGCTGAAAGCCGTCCGTAGCGGCGTAGCCCATCGCGGACGTCGGGGCGCGGGCGATGTCGACACGCACATGGCCGCCAATCTTAACGCAGCCGTTGGAGCCGGCGACGGCGACATAGTCCGCGCCGTAGCGTGCGCAATGGTTGGCCGTCTCGGCGTTGACGGACCCGGCCGCGAGCAGCGCCGCGAAGGCGACGCCAGCCGACAGACCAAGTGACGGACAGGGGCGGAATTCGGCAAACATCATGTGGCGGCCAGCCTCTGTTCCGATCGAAACCGCGCATGGCGCGACCCGATCTCAGCCCAAATTTCTTATGCAGCGAACGGGTTCAAACCCATCAGGTCGACTCGTTCTCGCGTCGTCACACTAGAGCCAAACATCGTGGCAGGATCGTGTCCCGGATCGACGCTTGGTTGCGGCTGTGGATTAAATGCAACACCCGTTAAATTTTATTGAACGCGTAAAGGCACGGTTAAGAACACGTTCAGACGCGCCCGCCCCCGCCCCAATCGCCGAGTGTCGCCTGAAGCAGCGCGAGCGCTGCGACGCCCGCCGTGTCGGCCCGCAGGATTCGAGGGCCTAGGGATATTGTCACGCACCCTGGAAGCCGCGCGATCGCGGCGCGCTCCGTGTCGTCGAAGCCCCCCTCGGGGCCGATGAGCAGGCTGACGCCGTGCCCCGACCGCCCCGACAGGGCGGAGACCGGATTCGCGAGCGGGGCGTCTTCGTCACAGAAGACCAGCGTGCGGCCCGCAGGAAATGCCGCGAGGAAATCGGGCAGTTCGACGGCCTCCGTCACCTCCGGCACCGCAATGACGCCGCATTGCTCCGCGGCCTCGATGGCGTTGGCGCGCAGCCGCGCTGAATTGACGCGGCGGACCTGGGTGCGGCGCGTGATGACGGGAACGAGCCGCCCCGCCCCCATCTCGGTGGCTTTCTGCGCAATATAGTCGAGCCGCGCTTGCTTGAGCGGCGAAAAACAATAGTCGAGGTCCGGCCGCGCCGTTTGCAGCCGCAGCGACTTTCCGATGCGCAGCCGCGCCGACCGGCGCGTCACCTCGCGCAAATGCGCCAGAAACTCCCCGTCCCGGCCATTGAAAAGGACGATAGGATCGCCCTCGCGCAGGCGCAGCACGTTGACGAGGTAATTGAGCGCCTCGGGCGTCGGGGCGACGTCGGCGCCTTCGAGAAGGTCGTTCTCTACATGGAGGCGCTGGGCGGAAAAGTCGTAATGCGGCAAGATGCAAGGCCCCAAGCTGGCGAGGGTCGCCCGTCGCCGCCATATTTTAGCCGCCATGAGGCGACGGCTATGTGCGCTGGCACGTTGTCCAAAACTTGCGCGAGCGGCAAGCCTGCTGTTAACACGAAAGCCCGATTTCGAGAGCGGATCGTAGAGTCATGAAGATCAACGCCGTCTCCTCCCCGCGCATGGCCGCGGGCCTCGCCCTGCTGGCGCTGCTCGCCGGCGGCGGCGCAGCGCATGCGCAATCCTGCCAGGAGGATTTCCAGAGGCTGACCCAGCGCCGCATGGCGCAAATCCAGGCCCTCAACAATCTTGGCAAGGCCGGCAAGGGCAAGATGGACCCGAACGCGGCCTGCCCCACCGCCAGGAAGCTCGTCAGCATCGAAAACGAGATGCTCGGCTACATGACGAAGAACAAGGAATGGTGCAACATTCCCGACAACGTCATCGACAGCTTCAAACAGGCGGGGGCCAAGACCAGGGGCTTCGCCGGCCAGGCCTGCACCGTCGCAGCCAAGATGAAGCAGATGCAGCAGCAGCAGCGCGAACAGGCTGCGAGCGGCGGCGGCATGGGCGCGCCGCCGAAGCTTCCCGCCGGACCGCTGTGAGCGTCACGCAAGAGGACGGCGACGCCGCCGCCCTGCCCGACGCGCAGACCAACCATCCGCTCTGGCGGCATGCGCCCGAGGCGCTGCGCCCCTTCGTGCAACTCGCCCGCCTCGACAGGCCCGTCGGCTGGTGGCTTTTGCTGCTCCCCTGCTGGGAGGGAAGCGCGATGGCCTCGGCCGCGCTGCATCGCGCGCCCAACCTTTGGCACCTGACGCTCTTCTTCATCGGCTCGATCGTGATGCGGGGCGCCGGCTCCACCTACAATGACTATGTCGACCGCGAGATCGACGCAAAAGTCGAACGCACGCGCGGACGTCCGCTCGCGAGCGGCAGGGTTTCGCCGCGCGCCGCGATCTGGTTCATCGTCGCGCAGTGCCTCGTGGGGCTCTTCGTGCTGCTGTCCTTCAACGGCTATACGATCGCGCTCGGCTTTCTGTCGCCGCTCATCGTGCTGGTTTACCCCTTCGCCAAGCGCTTCACATCCTGGCCGCAGGCGATACTGGGCTTCGCCTTCGCCTATGGCGCGATGCTCGGCTGGACGGCGCAGACGGGTTCGCTGGCGGCGCCTGCACTGCTGCTCTACGCAGCCGCGATACTGTGGACGATCGGCTTCGACACCATCTACGCGCTGCAGGACGTGCGTGACGACGCGATTGCGGGCGTGCGCTCCACCGCACGGCTCTTCGGCTCGCAGGTGAAGCGCGCGGTCGGCGCGCTTTACGCGGCTTCCGTCCTTTGCGCGGCGCTCGCCGCATGGTCAATCGGCGGCGGGCTGTTCTCCTGGCTCGGCGTCGCCGCCTATGCGGCGCATCTCGCCTGGCAGACATCATTGACCCGCGAAGACGCCTCGCCGGGAACCGCGCTGATGCTCTTTCGCTCGAACCGGGACGCCGGGCTGCTGCTGTTTGCAGGCTTCTTCTTGCAGAGCGTGACCTTCTGGGCTTGATCGTCGGCGCAGGCTAAAACCGTCGCCCGGGGGGCGCCGGACGGCACGCCAGCACGGCGATCTCGTCGCCATTATTGTATCTCAGCTCGCCGCGGCCGACATCGAGCGTGTTGCGCAAATGCTGCTCGCTGCATTTGGCCGCGCCGTCTTCCATGCATAGACGGTCCGTGCCGAAGGTGACGAGGCTCTTCTCCATGCTCATCACATAGACGACCTTCTCCTTGCGCCCGCTTTTGTCCGGACCGGAGATGTAGGAGTCGCCCTGCGTGTATTCCTCGGCGACGCCCTCGCTCCACATGATCTGCAGAAACTTCCGGTCGGTGTCGACGTCGACCCGCGCCGTCTGATTGGAGCGCTCGCAATCGAGGTGGATTTCCGAGGCCGCCGCCGGCTGCGCGAGAAGACCGGCAAATACGACGGCGAAAGCTCTGTTCATATCGCCCTCCGGCGCATACGCGCCTATTTGCCCTCTAATGAGCGCTTCTGATCCAGGCAGGAATCGAGCTGCGAGCGGTTCATCTCCCAATAGGAGGCGTTGCAGAGCGCCTGATAGCGGCTGCTGTTGAAGAAGGACCAGAGATTGTAGCTCATCAGCACGAATGCGATCACCGCAACAACTTTCAAAATGTTGTTGAAACGGATCATCGGGTCTGTTTCGGGTTCTGACATGGCGACCTCTTCTCACTCGAATGTTAGGCATTCGCCGCGGCGCGTCAACGGTCGAAGCCGGTTAATCCAGCGTCTGGCGGAAGCGCATCACGGCGATGCTCATCGCGACAAGCGTGAAAAGCGCCAAGGCGCCGGCGTCCGCCGCCAGATCGACGAAGCCGGACCCCTTCAGCATCACCGAGCGCACGATGCGCAGGTAATGGGTGAGCGGCAGCGCCTCCCCGATATATTGCGCCCAGACCGGCATGCCATAGAACGGAAAGAGAAAGCCCGAGAGCAGCATGCTCGGCAGGAAGAAGAAGAAGGTCATCTGGATCGCCTGAAGCTGATTCACGGCGACGGTCGAGAGCGTATAGCCCAGCGACAGATTGGCGATGATGAACAGTAGCGTCAGCGGCACGAGCACCAGGAGCGAGCCGACGATCGGCACATGGAACAGGAAGCTCGCGACGATCAGGATCGTGGCCATCTGCACGCCGCCGACGACGACATAGGGCGTGATCTTGCCAAGCATGATCTCGACGGGCTTCACCGGCATGGCGAGCAGCGCCTCCATCGTGCCGCGCTCGATCTCGCGCGTGACGGAAAGCGCCGTGTAGATCAGCATCGTCATGGTGAGGATGGTGCCGATGAGCCCCGGCACGATGTTGCGGCGCGTTTCGCCCGCCGGATTGTAACGGCGCTGCACCTGAAGCTCGAAGGGCGGCGGGCCTTGCGCAAGCGCGGCGAGCGGCCCGGTGAGTTCGCGGTCGAGCGCCTGATTGGCCGCGCCGAGCGCCGCGGCGATGGCTCCCGACGAAGCCGTCGGATCCGTCGCGTCGGCGACGATGAGCAGAGTCGGACGTTCGCCGCGCACGAGGCGGCGAGAGAAATCCGGCGGCATCTGTATGACGAAGAGCGCCTTGTTGGAAAGGATCAACGCGTCCGCGTCGGCCTCCCCCTTGGCGACATATTTGATGTCGAAATAATCCGTCGCGCGCAGCGCCCCGACGATGGCGCGGGGGATGGGGCTGTCGTCGCTTGTGAGGATGGCCGTCGGTAGATGCTTTGGGTCAGTGTTGATGGCGTAGCCGAAGAGCAGCAACTGGATGAGCGGGATGCCGACGATCATCGCAAAGGTCGGACGGTCGCGGCGAAGCTGGATGAACTCCTTCACGAACATGGCGACCAGCCGCTGCCACGACTGCGCGAGGGCGCCGCGGCGCGCGGGCCTAACATCGCCTGGCGCGCCGCTCATTGGCCGCTCCGGTGATTGCGCGTCATCAGGTCGATGAAGACGTCCTCTAACGTCGCCTTGTCATGCGCCCAGCTTTGCGTCGCGCTGGCGTGGCTCTGCGCGATCGCCTTCATCGCCGCAGCGTCGCGCCCCCCGACATGAAGCGCCGCGCCGAAGCGCGCCACCATATCGACGCCCGTCGCATGCCTGAGTTCGCTCGACAGCGCGTCGAGCCCCTCGCCGGTGACGACATAGGTCGTGAGCCCGGCGCTTGCGACGATATCGTCGATCGTCCCCGAGACGAGCAGCTTTCCCTCGAGGATGTAAGCGATCTCATGGCATCGCTCGGCCTCGTCCATGTAATGCGTCGAGACCAGAACGGTCAGCCCTTCATTGGCGAGATGATGGATCTCGTCCCAGAAGTCGCGCCGCGCCTTGGGGTCGACGCCCGCTGTGGGCTCGTCGAGCAGCAGGAGCGACGGTCCCGGCAGGATGCAGGCGCCGAGCGCGAGACGCTGCTTCCAGCCGCCGGAGAGCTCCCCCGCCAGTTGGCTCGCGCGCGCGCCGAGCCCCAGCCGCTCCAGCGCCGCCTGCGCCGCCGCTTCCGGCGCCTCCAGCCCGTAAATGCGCGCGACGAATTCGAGGTTCTCGCGAATGGTGAGGTCGCGGTAGAGCGAAAAACCCTGCGTCATATAGCCGACGCGGCGCTTGATCTCCGCCTGCTCGGTTCGGATGTCGTAGCCAAGGCAGCGCCCCTCGCCTGCGTCGGGCGTCAGCAGGCCGCAGAGCATGCGGATCGTCGTCGTCTTGCCGCTGCCGTTCGGGCCGAGAAAGCCCTGTATGTGCCCGCGCCGGACGCGAAGGCTTAAGTTGTCGACGACCGTCCTGGTCCCGAAGACCTTGGTGAGGCCGGAGACCTCTATGGCGTTGCCGGATGCTGGCGTCTCGGGCGCCGCGGTCATGGGTTTTGCACCTCCGTCATTGCGAGGAGCGCAGCGACGAAGCAATCCAGAGACCGCGGCCATTGCTCTGGATTGCTTCGCTTCGCTCGCAATGACGGCCGGTTGTTCTGGCCGGGAGCGCACGCGCCGCCGTCGCAGTTGCGCTGCATCATTTGTTTTCATCTCCCACCGGCGTCACGGCAACCGGCATGCCGAGCGGCAGTTCTCGCGCAGCGCCCTCCAGCCGCGCCTCGGCCTTGAAGACGAGCTTGGCGCGTTCAACGTCGCTGAAGATGACGGGGGGCGTATATTCCTGCCGGCTGGCGACGAAGGAAATTCTGCCGAATAGATCGCTCGCGCAGCCGTCGCAATTGACCTTCACGCGCGCGCCGACCTTCACTGTCGCGAGCCGGGGCTCGGGGACATAAAAGCGCACTCTGCGATTTTCAGGCGGCAGCAGCGCGACCACCGGCTGCCCCGCGTTGACGACCTCGCCGGGCCGGAAGAAGACGTCCTGCACCACGCCTGCGGCCGGCGCGGCGACGCTCTGACGCGCGATGCGGATGTCGATGGCCTGCAACTGCGCGCGCGCCTGCCCGAGCGCCGCCTCCGCCGCCTCGATCTCCTGCGAGCGCCCCGGTATGCGCGCGGCCTCGACCTGACGGCGGGCCTCCTTCACGCTCGCCTCGTCGCGCCGCAGCGCCATCTCGGCGCGGTCGAGCGCCGCCCTGGCGACATGGCCCTGCCGGAAGAGCGTGCGCTGGCGCTGGTAGTCGTTGCGCGAGAGGGTGAGCGCCGCCTCCGCCCGCTCAAGCCCCGCTTGCAGGATGGCGATCTGCTCCGGCCGGCTTGTGGCGGCCTTCAGATTCTGCATCTGCGCCTCGAGCTGACCGATGCGCGCGACGGCCTCGGCGCGGCTACGGTCGAGGAGCGGCGTGGACATGGAGAACAACGGATCGCCGGCCTTGACCGCGGCTCCGGCGGAAACGAACAGCACCGCGACGCGTTCGCCCTCATTGGGACCGATGTAGAGCGTCTCGCCTTCGACATAGCCCAGGAAGGGTGCGTTCGCGGCGCTGTCGACGCGGGTCATGCGCCAGGCGAAAAAGCTCCCGAGCGAGACAAGGATCGCCAGAACCAGCGCCAGCTTCTTCATGCGGCTCGGCCTCCACCGGCTACGCCGCCCGCTCGGCTGGCTGGCCGACGGTCGAGCGCGCAAACTCCTTTTGGCGCGGCGGCGCCAAAAAGGCTAGAATATATCCAAGAAGGTCGAGAAAGGCTCGGAAATGTCTGAAGAAGCTACGGAATTGCCGGCGCGCGAGGGTATGGACTATGACGTTGTGGTGGTTGGCGCGGGGCCCGCGGGGCTTGCCGCCGCGATTCGCCTCAAACAGCTTGCGCCGGACCTTTCCGTCGTCGTCATCGAGAAGGGCTCCGAGCCCGGCGCGCATATCCTCTCGGGCGCCGTCGTCGACCCCATCGGCCTCGACCGCCTGCTGCCCGACTGGCGCGGCCGCGACGACGCGCCGCTGAAGACGCAGGTTCACGACGACCAGTTCTATCTGCTCTCCGAGAAGAGCGGCGTGCGCCTGCCCAATTTCCTGATGCCGAAACTGATGAACAATCACGGCAACTTCATCGGCTCGCTCGGCAATCTGGTGCGTTTCCTCGCCGCCGAGGCCGAAAACCTCGGCGTGGAAATCTATCCGGGCTTCGCCGGAGCCGAGATTCTTTACGGCGACAAGGGCGAAGTGCTCGGGGTCGCCACGGGCGACATGGGCGTCGAGCGAGACGGCAAGCCGAAAGACAGCTTTACGCGCGGCATGGAGCTGCGCGGGAAATACACGCTGTTTGCGGAAGGCGCGCGTGGTTCGCTGACGAAGCAGTTGCTCGCGACATATGATCTCGCCAGGAACAGCGACGTGCAGAAGTTCGGCATCGGCTTCAAGGAGCTATGGCGCATCCCCAAGGAAAGGCACAAGCCTGGTCTCGTGCAGCACTCCTTCGGCTGGCCGTTGCAGACGGACACGGGCGGCGGCTCCTTCCTCTATCACTTCGAGGACGGCCTCGTATCCATCGGCTTCGTCGTGCATCTCAACTATTCGAATCCGACGCTCTCGCCCTTCGACGAGTTCCAGCGCTTCAAATGCCATCCGATGATTGCGCCGACGCTGGAAGGCGGCGAGCGCCTCTCTTACGGCGCGCGCGCGCTCACCGAGGGCGGCTGGCAGAGCGTGCCCAAGCTCGTCTTCCCCGGCGGCGCGCTGCTCGGCTGCGGCGCGGGCTTCATGAATGTGCCGCGCATCAAGGGCTCGCATAATGCGATCCTCTCCGGGATTCTCGTCGCCGACCATGTCGCGGCGGCGATTGCGGAAGGTCGCTCCTATGATGAACTCACGGCTTACGACGCCGCATGGCGCACGTCCGAGATCGGGCGCGACCTCGAGCCCGTGCGCAATGTGAAGCCGCTCTGGTCGAAATACGGAACTTATATCGGCGCCTCGCTCGGCGGGCTCGACATGTGGACGAATTCGCTTTTCGGCTTTTCGTTCTTCGGCACGCAGTCGCATGGCAAGCCCGACTACGCCTGCCTGAAGCCGCTCTCGGAAGTGACGCCGATCGTCTATCCCAAGCTCACGCAGAAGCCCGCTTTCGACAAGCTGTCATCCGTCTTCATATCGAACACGAACCACGAAGAAGACCAACCGGTGCATCTGAAGCTCGCCGACCCGTCTATTCCGATCGGACAAAACCTGCCGGTCTATGGCGAGCCGGCGCGACTCTATTGCCCAGCGGGCGTCTATGAGGTCGTCTACGCAGACGAAGCAGCGAAAACCGATCCGCGCTTCGTGATCAACGCGCAGAACTGCGTGCATTGCAAAACCTGCGACATCAAGGATCCTGCGCAGAACATCACCTGGGTTCCGCCCGAGGGCGGCGGCGGGCCGAATTACCCGAACATGTAAGCCACGCCCTCCCCGCAACAGCGCGAGAGGGAGCCGACGCCCTCATCGCTGATCGCGCGCTCCCTCTCCCACGCAATGGGGGAGGGACAAGCACGGGGACGCCGCAACTCACTCGATTTGCGCGCCGGAGCGCGGAAAGTCCTCGCATGTTCTTCATTGTCTCGAAAATCGCCGAATTCCTCGCCATGCCGACGCATCTGCTGCTCTTCGTGGGCGCAATGGGCGTGGCTCTGTCCTTCACGCGCCACAGGCGCGCGGGTTCCGCGCTCAGCGGCGGCGCGATCGTGATGCTGCTGATCCTGGGCTTTTCGCCGCTCACGGCGCTTCTCGTCGTGCCGCTCGAAGCGCGCTTTCCGGCGCCGCCAGACGACGCGCCCGCGCCCGACGGGATCATCGTGCTCGGGGGCTCTGTCGACGAAAATCTGAGCGGCAGGCGCAACACGGTGACGATTGCCGACGCCGCGGAGCGCCTCACCGCGCCGATCGCCCTCAAACGCAAATATCCGAACGCCCGGCTCGTTTTCACCGGAGGCACGGCGATGCTGCGCGGCTCGCAATATACGGAAGCGGGCACGGTCCGGAAGTTCTGGGGAGAGATCGGCCTCGACCAGGGCGACATCCTTTATGAGGACAAATCGCGCAATACGTTCGAGAACGCCGTCTTCACGCGCGATCTCGTGCAGCCGAAGCCCGGCGAACGCTGGCTGCTCGTGACCAGCGCCATGCACATGCCGCGCTCGGTCGGCATCTTCCGCAAGGCCGGATTTCCCGTCGTCGCTTACCCTGTCGACTATCGCACGGCGGGCGATCTGGCCAGTTGGTCGCTGCCGCGCCATGCGTCCAAGACCTTCGTCCTCGCGGAGTTCGCGGCGCATGAATGGGCCGGACTCGTCGCCTATCGGCTGACGGGCAAGACCGACACGCTGTTCCCCGCGCCCTGAAGCCTATTCGATTCGGCTGCGCCGGGTGCGCGTCGTCGACGGCTCTATGCTGCGGCCGCCTCCGCCGCCGGGATAGGCGCCGTGCTTCATTTCGAGGAACAGCGCGATCGCCTGCGCGCGGTTGCGCACTTCGAGCTTCTCGAAGAGATTGCGCAGGTGAAATTTGATCGTGTTGATCGAGACGCCGAAATCCTTGGCGAGTTGGCTATTGGTGTGGCCCGAGCCAAGCGCCGCCAACAGGCTTCTCTCACGCAGCGTCAAATTCTCCAGCGGATCGCTGCGCATCTTGCGTATGTCTACGAAGGGAAACACCATGTCGCCCGCCGCCACGGCGGCGAGAACGTCGAGCAGGCGCTCCGGCGGCGCGCGCTTGGAGACGAAGCCGGCGCCGCCCAGTTGCAGCGTCTCGGCCGGCGCCGCCGGATCATTGGTGCCGCTGTAGACGACGATCTTGGGCGCCGATACTTGCCGCGACAGCGCGCGCAACACGTCGCGTGCATGGAGCGTCGGCAGTTGCCAGCCGATGACCGCGATGGCGAATTTCTGCTGGCGCGCGGCGTCCAGGAACTCTTCGCCGTCGGTGACTTTCAGAACGAGGTTGAAACGCTTGTCGTCGGAAAGAAGCTTGTCGAGTCCGGCGAGGATCAAGGGGCTCTTGTCGGCGATGGCGACGCTGATGGTCTCGGCCGCAAGAGAGCCGGAAGAGCGGTCGTCGCTGTCTCCGCGCTGGCGGGACTTTGCATAGTCTCCCGTGTCGGCGCCGACGAGGCGGGCGGGTTCGCGCCGGTCGTCCAAATCCCTGATCGTTGAGGTGGGCGCCATCATTTCCTCCTGGCCCGCACGAGCAGCTCGGCGAACCTTGAAAAATTCCCCGTAGCCCGCGTCGACAGTCAATCGACGGACGCCCCTCGATGAAACAGCCGCGCCGCCTTGGCGACCTGCCCATTCGAGTTGGAATTGGCGCTTAGAATACTCATCGCCCGTAGCGACGCAAGCCCTCTGCGAGGCGGGCCGCGATAATGATCGAACCAAAAAATTAGGCGCGCCGCATCGGACCAAATCCGACGCGCCGCGCCTCGAAAAGCTGCGATGCTTTCCTGGATCAGTCTGTGAAGATCCAACGAGCGGCGAAGTAAGCCGCCGCGCCGATGACGATGATGCCGATCATGCCAACGGGAGTCGCCGCGTAGCTGGTCAGTTCGAGAATAGCGCCCATAGTTTCCTCCTTCTGTCACACATACTGTCGGTTCAACCGTTGGCCGACATGGTTCCATTCGCTCCGTCATGATGACGGAATTTTTCGCCGAGTCGAGTTCTTAGCATCGCATCGCGGACATGTTCCCATCGCGCCGTAACGCGAACCTCTTGGAGGGCGGGCGCATGATCCGCTTTGTCAATTCGGCACTGTCCGCGGCTGGTGAGCCATATCCGCAGGTCAACGCCTGCGGTTTCCGAAAGGCGGTGAACGACGAGGTATTGTAGATACTGACCCTTGTCAAGCGACGGGCCTCCCCTACGGGGCGGCGAGATGTCGCGGCGCCTTCACAGCTTGGCGGAGATTGCGCTTGTCGGCGCCCGAGGCGCGCGCCTAATGTCCAGGGAAAGTGAAAAGCGAGCAACCATGGTCAAATCCCCTTTTAAAACATTCCTCATCGTTCTGGCGCTCGGGACGGCGGGCTACGTCATGTACAACGTGAGAAAAACCACGCCGGCCTGCGCGAAGGACGGAAAATACATGTCCAGCCTCGCCGATTGTCAGGCGTGGGGCGTCGACACTGCGGTCTGCAAGACCGCCGTGGAAAAGGCGCACGCCGTCGCCGTGCGCGCCGCTCCCAAAGCCGAAACAATGTTCCAGTGCGAATTGCGCTTTTCGGATTGTTTCGAGAGCCCCGAGGGTGGCTTTACGCCGCGCCCGGCCTTCTGCCTGCGTCCCGACGGCGAGCCGAGCGAGATCCGTTATCTCGAATATGAGTCTGACCGCCGCAACCGCAAGAAAACGAAGGAAGTGCGGATCGACTAACATCCACGCCGGCGCGAAGGCGCCTCTCGGGAGGCGCTCTAGCGGCCGGTCTCGGCCCGCCTGGAGCTCAGCTGGAAATCAGACGCCTCGATGAGAAGTTCGCCCGCGCCGGTCTTGATGTCGATATGGATCGGCACCACGACATGCGCGTCCGGGAGCGGGGCGAGCCAGACGTTCATGTCCCGGTTCTCGGCCATGTAACGGGTGGACTTGCTGTCGGGGCGGTGGCCGGCGATGGGCGAATAGCGCGCGGAGCAGACGGCGACAGGCCCCTGATAGCCTCTTGTGCTGGCCGTATGCGCGCCTGAGTAGGTCAGCGCGACGTCGAAACGCGTGACGCCGTCATAGACGGAGATGGTGCGGTTGCAGGCTGCGGGGCCGCTGAGATCCTGCCCGGCCGGAACGCTCATGATGAGCGCCGTCACCGGATCGACGATGTGCTTCTTGCTGCCTTCGGTCACCGGGACGCGCGCGTCCTGGTCCCAGGGCTCCGGCTTCACCTCAACGGCGCGCACCGAATTGCTTGCGAGCGACATGCGCACCGTGCGCGTCTCCTCGCTGTTCGAGGTCGTATTGGCGTAGGCGCTCGGCGAGGGGCCGACGGGCGTGAAGCCGCCGCTCGCCGTCGCGGCGCCTTTGGTGGTGTTGACCAGATTGGCGAGGCCGCTCGTGCGCATGGTGATGTCGACGCGGTAGCTCGGCGCCTCGACGACGCCGGAAGCGTAAGCGCTGCCGATGGAGAGACCCATCAGGGTCAGGGAATAATGCGCCTTGATGGACTCCGCCTCGGCGACGCCAGCGAATGCGCAGGACAGAGCCCCGGCCGCGGCCGCGCGGCGCAGGATCGGCTTGAACGTGCAGATAACGGTCGAACGCATGGTCGCCTATGCAGGTGCTAGAGAACGCCGCGCGTCGCGGAAGAAGGTCTCACGCCGACTCCTGCCAGCGTCCGTCGGCGTAAATCCGCCAGGCGCGGAGCCCCGCCTTCGCCATGACCATTCTGCCCGCTTTCGCTTCCAGGACCAGATGCTTGAATACGAGCGGATTACGCCAGGAAAACGGCTTTTCCGGGTCGCAGACCGCGTGATACTCGTCGCTGTCGGGATCGTCCATGAGCAGCGTTCCCACCTTGTCGGGACGCATCGTCGCGGGCAGGCCGCGGTCCTCTTTCCACTGGCAGTGATAATCGCGGCAGACCTGCGGACGCGTGTCGTAGACGCCGCATCCGCCGGACACGATGCAATGTTCGCACAGCTTGCCGGCGGTCTTCTTCATTTCCTCGATTTCCAGCACCTTGCAGCAGAAGGTGCAGGGGCCGCAGGCTTTGCCGGGAATGTCGAGCATGGGTGTTTGCGCCGCAGACATTGAGAATCGAATCGGCGTATTGTGACCGCCGCGGCGCGGGATGCAAGCCGCGCCCGTATAACGAGATCGTGACAATGACGCGTAACATGGACCCTGCGACTCTCTTCGTCTCCACGCAGTGGCTGGCCGAAAACCTCGCCTCTCCCGACCTACTCATCTTCGACGCCTCCTGGCACATGCCGGCCGCCAATCGCGACCCCCGTTCCGAATATCTGACCGGGCATATTCCCGGCGCCGTCTTCTTCGACATCGACGCCATCGCAGACCGCGCGACGGCCCTGCCGCATATGCTGCCCTCACCCGAGTCCTTTGCGGAGGAAATGCGCCGGCTGCGTTTTGGCGACGGCATGCACGCCGTCGTCTATGACAGCGTCGGTCTCTTCTCGGCGCCGCGCCTGTGGTGGACGCTCCATGTCTTCGGCGTCGAAAGGGTTTCCATCCTTTCGGGCGGCCTGCCGGCCTGGAAAACCGAAGGCCGTCCGCTCGAGGTCGGCGAATTCATCCGCGAGCCGCGCGATTTCACGCCACGGTTCGACGCTGAGCTCGTCGCCGACTGGGAGAAGGTGAATGCGGCCCTGCTCAGCGGAGCCGCGCAGGTCGTCGACGCGCGCTCGGCCGAGCGTTTCCAGGGGCTGGCTCCGGAGCCGCGAGTCGGGCTGCGGTCCGGCCACATGCCGGGCGCCTACAGCCTCCCCTTCGGCAGCGTCGTCGAGGCCGGGAGGATGAAGGACAAGGCCGGACTGGAAGCCGCCTTCGCCGCCGCCGGCCTCAATCCGGAGAAGCCGACCATCGCCAGTTGCGGGTCCGGCATGACGGCCTGCATCCTCAGTCTCGCTTTCGCGGCCTCCGGCCATCCGATGTCGGCTGTCTACGACGGCTCCTGGTCGGAATGGGGCGCGCGGTCCGACCTGCCGGTGGTCACCAACGCCCGCTGATGCGGCGCCAAAAGCAGGCGCCTGCAAGAAAACAAGGCCCGAATCTGCGCAAGTGAGAGGCGCCCCGATCACGCGGAGCAATATTGCATTGCTGCGGCCTCACGGTCGGCGCCGGGCGATAGTCCAATGGAATGCAGAGCAAGCAGTACGAATCCGAACCGCGCTACGCGCCGCTGCGGCCTTCTTGCGACATCAGACATTCTGACGCCTTCGCTCGTGGCACGAGCAATGCAGTGACGCAGCGTGACTTCCACGCAGTCGCAGCAACCTTTTCCTGACGATCGAAAGCTGCGGCGGCGCCACGTCGATGAGTGATGGAGGCGTATAGGAAATGCCAAAATACAAACTTGAGTATCTCTGGCTAGATGGATACAAGCCCGTGCCCAATCTGCGCGGGAAGACGCAAATCAAGGATTTCGACAGCTTCCCGACACTGGAACAACTGCCCAATTGGGGGTTCGACGGCAGTTCGACGAAGCAGGCCGAGGGAAGCAGCTCCGACTGCGTCCTCAAACCCGTCGCCGTATATCCGGACAGCACGCGCAAGAATGGCGCGCTCGTCATGTGCGAGGTTCTGCTGGCCGACGGCACGCCGCACCCCTCAAACGCGCGCGCCACGATCCTCGACGATCCAGGCACCTGGTTCGGCTTCGAGCAAGAGTATTTCTTCTACCAAGACGGAAGGCCCCTGGGCTTCCCCGACAAGGGCTTCCCGCCCCCGCAAGGCCCTTATTACACCGGCGTGGGCTACAGCAATGTCGGCGACATCGCGCGTCAGATCGTCGAGGAGCATCTCGACATCTGCCTCGACGCCGGCATCAACCACGAGGGCATCAACGCCGAAGTGGCGAAGGGACAGTGGGAATTCCAGGTCTTCGGCAAGGGCTCGAAAAAAGCAGCCGATGAAATGTGGGTGGCGCGATACATCCTTCTGCGGCTTGCCGAGAAATATGGCATCGACATCGAATTCCACTGCAAGCCGCTCGGCAACACCGACTGGAACGGCTCTGGAATGCACGCCAATTTCTCGACCGAACATCTGCGCACGGTCGGCGGCAAGGAGTATTTTGAGAAACTGATGGCGGCTTTCGAAGCGGCCGTGGACGACCACATCGCAGTCTATGGCCCGGACAATCACCTGCGCCTGACCGGCAAGCACGAGACGGCGTCGATCCACAGCTTCAGCTGGGGCGTCGCGGATCGCGGCGCGTCCATCCGTTTGCCGATCAACTTCATCAAGAACGGATACAAGGGCTATATGGAAGACCGTCGGCCGAACTCGCAAGGCGACCCCTACCAGATCGCCTCGCAAATCCTCAAGACGATCGCGACTGTCCCGATCCCCTGAGGCTGCTCCAGCGGCGTTGAGCGTTCGCTTACGCCAATGAAAGCACTGTGATAAACAACGCGGCGCCTAATTTTTTGGCGCCGCGCTATAGTTGTCGCCGCTATTTTAGGCGTGGCGCATTTTTGCGCCAAATGTTATTAGCGCAACGGTTCCTCGGCTGGGGTGGCGCTGTTCGTTTTAGCGCGGGGAACACGAGCGATGCGGGGAAGGGTGAATGAAAAAAATCGAGGCGATCATCAAGCCGTTCAAGCTCGACGAAGTGAAGGAAGCCCTGCAGGCTGCTGGATTGCAGGGCATCACCGTCACCGAGGCGAAGGGCTTTGGCCGCCAGAAAGGTCACACCGAGCTATATCGCGGCGCCGAGTATGTGGTGGACTTCCTGCCCAAGGTCAAAATCGAGATCGTGCTTCCTGACGAAGCCGTTGACCGGGCCGTGGAGGCGATCCGCAACGCGGCCCAGACAGGACGTATCGGCGACGGAAAGATTTTTGTCTCCAACGTCGAGGGCGCCATCAGAATCCGTACCGGGGAAACCGGCGCGGACGCCATCTGACCGGCTGCCCGACCCGACCGTAGTTCGGCGAAGACCCGCACATCCCTCCCAGATCAACGCATGCGTCTCGTATCGTTACGCAATGCAACCAAAAGGCGTTAGCACATGACAACGGCCAAGGACGTAATCAAGCAGATCAAGGACAACGACGTTAAATACGTTGATTTCCGCTTCACCGATCCGCGCGGCAAGTGGCAGCATGTCACTTTCGACGTGTCGATCGTCGATGAAGACGCGCTGGTCGAAGGCATTGCATTCGACGGCTCCTCGATCGCCGGCTGGAAGGCGATCAACGAGTCGGACATGACGCTGATCCCCGATCTCGCGACCGTCACGATGGATCCCTTCTTCGCCGCTGCGACGATGGTCATCGTCTGCGACGTCGTGGAGCCCACCACCGGCCAGCCCTATCCGCGCGACCCGCGCTCGATCGCCAAGAAGGCGATGGCCCACATCAAGACGCTCGGCCTCGGCGACGTCGCCTATTTCGGACCGGAAGCCGAATTCTTCGTCTTCGACGACGTGCGCTTCTCCGCCGACCCTTACAACACGGGCTTCCAGCTCGACTCGTCGGAACTGCCGTCGAACTCGGACACCGCCTATGAAGGCGGCAATCTGGGCCATCGCGTGCGCACCAAGGGCGGCTACTTCCCGGTTCCGCCGGTCGACTCGGCGCAGGATATGCGCTCCGAGATGCTCGCCGCCATGGCGGCCATGGGCGTCGCGGTCGAGAAGCACCATCACGAAGTCGCCTCGGCCCAGCACGAACTCGGTCTGAAGTTCGACACGCTGGTTCGCGTCGCCGACCATCTGCAGATTTATAAATACGCGATCCATCAGGTCGCGCATTCCTACGGCAAGACGGCGACCTTCATGCCGAAGCCGGTCTTCGGCGACAACGGCTCGGGCATGCACGTCCATCAGTCGATCTGGAACGAAGGCAAGCCGGTTTTCGCAGGCGACAAATACGCCGGCCTCAGCCAGGAATGCCTGTGGTACATCGGCGGCATCATCAAGCACGCGAAGTCGCTGAACGCCTTCACCAACCCGTCGACCAACTCCTACAAGCGTCTGGTCCCGGGCTATGAGGCGCCGGTGCTGCTCGCCTATTCGTCGCGCAACCGCTCGGCCTCCTGCCGCATCCCCTTCGTCAACAGCCCGAAGGCCAAGCGCATCGAGGTTCGCTTCCCCGATCCGACGGCGAACCCCTATCTCGCCTTCGCCGCGATGCTGATGGCGGGCCTCGACGGCATCGTCAACAAGATCGATCCGGGCGCGCCCGCGGACAAGGATCTCTACGACCTGCCTCCGGAAGAGCTGAAGGCGATCCCGACGGTCTGCGGTTCGCTGCGCGAGGCGCTCGACAGCCTGAAGGCCGACCACGCCTATCTGACGGCCGGCGGCGTCTTCAGCGAGGACTTCATCCAGTCCTGGATCGACCTCAAGCACACTGAGCTGATGCGTTATGAAATGACGCCTCACCCGGTCGAGTTCGACATGTACTACTCCTACTAAGTCAGCCGCCGGCCGCCGCGCCGCGCGCTTCGACTGAATATCAGGCCCGGGAGATGTTCTTCCGGGCCTTTTCTTTTGCATGATCGATCGCGCGGGGACTGAGCTTGAGCGCTGCACGGCTCATTTGCATCGCTGATGCAACCGCCGTAAAAATCGCGGCGCGCAGTGCGCCAGCTTTGCCGGAGCCGCTCATGGCGTCGAAGCGAATTTCCGTTTTTTCTCTTTTGGTCGCGATCGCCTCGCCGTCCGTCGCGCCTGCGCAGATCAGCGTCAGGCCGGATGCGCTTACGCATTACTCCTACTGCGTCAGCCATGCAAAAGATCGCGCCAATGTTTTCCTGCTCGATCGCGGCACGATGTATCGCTGCGGCGACGAGATCGCCGTCTCCTATTTCAATTTCCTTGGCCGCAGGAAAGCGCCTGAAAAACGCGTAGTGGAGGCCGAAGGCGTCTTCATCTATCGAATGATCGAAGGCGTCGGCAAATGCTGGAACAAGATCGAGGACGCCTCCGGCGCGCCGACGTCGATCTACGGCTGCGACATATACGTCGAGCTTTAGGAGAAGCGTAGTCATCTCGTAACATGGACTTTCGCTGCGCATGCAAAGCGCAGGTCAAGTACGTGTTGGGGATGAGATATGCAGCAATTTTATTCGCACACAGCAATGGCGCGCAGCATTCGAACTGCCAACGCTCTGCGCCGGCGCGCGGGTTTCACGCTCGTCGAAATGCTCGTCGTCCTCGCGATCATCGGTTCCATCGTGGGGCTCGTTGGACCGCGCGTGCTGAACTCACTCTCCGAGTCGAAAGTGAAGACCGCGCAGATACAGATGGAAAATCTGTCGAGCGCGCTGGACCTCTTTTATCTCGACGCGGGCCGCTATCCCACGACCGAGGAAGGCCTCGCCGCTCTTGTCACGCGCCCGGCCGGCGTCTCCTCATGGAGCGGCCCCTATCTCAAGTCGTCGTCGGCCCCAAAAGACCCATGGGGTCATGCCTATCTCTATCGTTCGCCCGGTCAGAACGGGCCCTATGACGTCGGCTCTCTGGGGCCGGACGGACGCGAAGGCGGATCGGCGGCGCTGTCGCGCAGCGCTCAGGCGAAGTGACCCGAGGCGGCAGGCCGGCGCGGCGCGTCGGGAGACGCGCGGGCTTCGCGCTGCTTGCCGTCATATGGGGGACGGGGATCATCTCCCTGCTCATCGTCTCCTTCATGACGACGGGACGCCTGCGCCTGCAGACCGCCCAGAACATCGCAAGCGCGACGCAGGCCGGCTACATCGCCGAAGCCGTTGTGAATCTCTCCATTCTTGCGCTGCTCTCGGAGCGCGACGTGGTGGCGCAGGCGCAGAAGCCCATCATCTACGACGGCGCGCCGCGCTACTGCGTGTTCGACGGCGCCGCGATCGCCGTCGCGATTTCGGACGAGTCGGGAAAGATCGACCTCAACGCAGCCTCGCCCGAACTGCTGCAACGAGCGATGCTCGGGCTGGGCGTCGATCAGGATGTGGCGGCGGCTGTCGCCAAAGCGATCGTCGCTTTTCGCGCGCAGGTGGCCGATCCACGTCAACCGCGCGCAACGCCTCCCGCCGACAAGCCCTTTCCGCCAAAGCTCGCGCCGTTCGAAACAGTGCTGGAGCTCGATCAGGTGAGCGGCTTCGATTCCGCCATGTTTCGCAGCCTCGTTCCCTTCGTGACGGTGCATTCGCATAGTCCCGGCGTCGACGCGCGTACAAGTCCGCCCGCGCTTTTCGCCGCTCTTTCCGGCGCGCCGCTCAGCGAGGTGCAGGCGCTCATGCGCGCGCCCTACCCCAACAAGCTGAACCGCGACGACCCGCGTCTGCTCGCCGATCTCAAACAGGCCGGTGAGCACGCCGCCTATACGATACACGTCGAGGCGCTGCTCGCGACGCGCCAGACAGCGTCGCAAGACGCCATTATCGATATGCAACCCGCGAGCGGCGCGGCCTTCGCGATAAGGGAGATGCGCCGCGGACCGTCTCATTACGCGGCGCAGTTACGGGAGATGATCGCGACGAACGGTTCGGGCGCGCCCGACTGCTAGAAGATCGTCAGCGTGTTTCGCGATCGGCGCGCCAAGGGCTCTTCGACCAGGGATCGAGCAGCGTGCGCCGTGTGGACTGCTCGATGTCGTGCGGTCGGGCGATGGCGCGCGTCGAGATTTCGAGCAGCTTGCGCTTGTATTCTTCGGTGATCTCGCGCCCCTCGCTGAGCGAGCGCACGACATGCGGGGTGATCATGATGACGAGCTCCGTCTTCTCGATCGCATCGATCTTTTCCTTGAACAGATTGCCCATGATCGGCAGATCGCCGGCGACTGGAATCTGCGAGGAGGCCAGACCGCGCTGATCCTTGACGAGGCCGCCGAGCATGAGCGACTCGCTGTCATTGACGACGACCTGCGTTTTCACCCGGCGCTGCTGGATGGTCGGAGTCGGGGTGCCCGCCGTCGCAGGATCGACGTTAGAAACCTCCTGCTCGATTTCGAGCATGACGCGGCCGCTTTCGCTGATGTGCGGCGTGATCTTCAGTATGACGCCGGTGTTGGTGTAATTGACCGAGTTGAAGGTGTTGCCAATGGCCGAAACCGTCGCAAGCGTCTGCACGGGAATCTGGTCGCCGACCTGCAGCATCGCTTCACGATTGTCGAGAACGGTCAGGGAGGGCGTCGAAATCACGTTGACGTCCGTGATGGCGTTCAGCGCGCTCAGCGTCACCTGCTGATTCAGCGCGCGATAGGCGTAGGCGAAGCCGGGGAAGGCTGCGCCTACGCCCGCGCCCAGCAGATTGGCGCCGAGGACATTATTTGCTGCGGGTGCGCCGCCGGGCTGATCTGTGAGACCGAAAAGACTGGCGTTTTTCTGCAGGAACCAGCGGACGCCGAACTGCAGCCTGTCATTGAGCTTCACCTCGGCGATCGTCGCTTCCAGGAAGACCTGATTTGGCATGACGTCGAGCGTTTCGATCACCTGACGGATACGGCGGTAATCGTCGGGCGTCGCCATGACGACGAGCGCGTTCTTGGCGTCGTCGACGCCAAGCTTGTAACGATCGTTGTCGAGACTCACGGCGGGCGCCGGTCCGGGTCCAAGCCCGTTCTGCGCGCCGCCGGGCACGCTGAAGCCACTGATGCCGCCCGCGCCCGTGCCCGAGCCGAGCGGGCCGCCGCCGACCGAAGGTGTCGGCGCTCCTCCCATGCCGAGGCCGCCGCCATTGCTTCCTGCACCCGCCGCGGAGAGCGCGCCCAGCGGGCCCGTCGGCCCTGCGCCGAGCGCCCCTCCCGACGACATCGACGACGGGCCGAAGCGCGGCGCGACATTGGGATCGCCCTGCCCCTTCGAGCCGAAGATCGAGGTGAGCACCGCCATCAGTTCCTTGGCCGGGCGGTTCTGCACGCGATAGGTGAAAAACTGCTTCTCGCTATGTTCGGCGCGCGCGTCGAGCTTCTGGATCCATGCGCGCGCGCGGCTGAGATACTGCTGCTGCGAGGTGATGACGAGAATGGAGGAGAGGCGCTTGTTGCCGATGAAGCGGATCATGCCGCCCATCGGCCCCTCCTTCTCCGAACCGAAGACATTCCTGAGATCGTCGGCGAGCATGTCTGCGTCGCCGCTGCGCACCGGCACGAGCGCGAAGGACATTCCGCGCATGGTGTCGATGTCGAACATGCTGATGGCGTCTTCGAGCGTTGCGATGTCCGGCGCCGTGCCGCTCAGCGTGAGCGTATTGCGGGAGTCGTCGGCGCGCACGATGCTGCCGCGCGCGGCGATCGGCTCGAGAACGCGCTTCATCTCCGAGGCCGAGACGTAGCGCAATTGCACGACGCGCGCGCCTTCTCCGAGCGGACGCGATTCAGGCGAAACCGACTCGCTCGAAATCATCTCGCCCGAGACCGCCGCCTGTTCGAGCGGGACGATCTTGTAGATGCCGCCTGCTTTCACGACCGATGCGCCAGAGACGCGCAGGGCCGACTGGAAGAGATCGAGCGCGACGCTCCTGCGCACCGGATTGGCGGTGTGCACCGTCACCTTGCCGTCGAGCTTGGGGTCCACGACGTAATCGGCGCCCAATATGTCGCCGATGACGATCTTTGCGGCCTGCGGAATAGGAAGGCCGACGAGGTTGAGGGTGACGCCCTCTTCACCGGGCATGGGTTCCGTTGCAGCCGTGCGGCTGCGCCCCGGGCCGATGAGCGTTCCGGTGCCGGTCGCGACCAGAGTCTTGCCCTGCGGGCCGCGCGAAAGAGACACGGCGTCGCCGCGCCCGCCGACAGGATCGCGGCCCGGCGAACGCACGGCGGGGCCGACGTTCCATTCCGCCACCGGCGGGCCGCCCATTGTCGAGGATTCGCATCCTGCGAGGCCGGCGACGACTACAGCCACGGCAAAGACTCGAAGGACAGCGCGCAAAGTTGATAGCCTGTGAATCAAACGGACTCGAAAGTGTACGCTTGATCTATCATGCTTTTGTTAGCTTAGTCACGTTGACGAAAGTCTCTTGAAGCAGGAACTCAACAATATGTATTGCTACGCTATGGTTGCATGCGATACTAGAGCTGCCACTGTCAAGTTACAAGAGAATGAATACTATGACCGTTTTTGCTTTAACGCAGCATTATCGAGCGGCGTCTTGGCCGGAATGCAAGTTTCGCTGGATAAAGTGCGACAATGAGGACGCATATCGCAGCAGCAACCCGATGCCTGCGTCTTCCCCGCGCCTGCCAGCGCCGCCGCCGCGCGCTTGCGCCGCTTGCGCAGAACATTCTTCGCTCGCGCGGCGACGGACGGCCCCTCACGCCAACCGCATGGGCAGCGCTCGCTCTGCTTTTCTGGTTGCTGAGCCAGACCGGGCAGCTTGGCCTGTTCCTTGTTCCGAGCCTCGCGCTCTTTTCCGGCCTCGCGCTCATCGCGCTGTTCGACGCGCGCTATTTCGTTGTGCCGGACGGGCCTGTGCTGTTTCTCGCCGCCTGCGGCCTCGCAACCTCGATTGCGAGCGCGCCGGACGAAACCCCCGCCCGCATCGCCGCCGGCCTCGCCGGCTACACCGCCTTCAAGCTGGTGGCGGCGACGTTCGAGCGGCTGCGCGGCGTGCAGGGCCTGGGCGACGGCGACGCGCATCTTTTCGCCGTCGCGGGCCTCTGGCTCGGGGCGCGCGGCCTGCCCAGCGCGCTGGTTTTCGCGGTTCTGTCGGCGCTGCTCTCCGCCGCAATCGCGATCCGCCAGGGCGCCCTGGAGCACGCGCGCCAGCCCATTCCCTTCGCGCCGCATCTCGCGCTTGGGATATGGCTCGTGTGGGCGGCGGGTCCGCTCGAAATCGGTTGACGCTACTGCTGGCGAAGCGCCACCGTCGCGCTCGCCTCGATCACCCGGCCGAGGCGATGGGCGCCGATCTTTATCGAGACGAGCGACGGGAGCGCCTCCGCATTCGTCCATCTCGCGCTCCAGACGGCAGGCCGCTCCCCATCCGGCCGGCCGAAAAAGGCGAGTTCAAAGGCCACGACGCTCCTGAGGACGACAGTCTTCTTCATGTCCGGCCGCGCAGGCGAAAGGCCCTCCTCATTGCGATAGACGCACGTCCAGACCGCAATCTCGACGCCGTCCGAAGCGATCTCGGTGAGAATCAACCCGCCCCATTGCGCGGCGCCTTCGCTCAAGGCGACGAAGCGCGCGGCGTCGGGCGCGCCCTGGAACAACATCGTCGCATCAGACGCCGCCGCGGGATTAGGCTCGATAGCATAAGCGCGGCGAATGAGGCCCGAGACGACGCGCACCGCGGACTCGACTTCATCGAGCGCCTCGCTGGCCCGGGTGGTCTCCCACGTTCGCCTGCCAAGGCTGACGCCGCCCAAGATCGAACCCGTGATCAGCGAAAGAATGCTCACCGCAAGCAGGAGTTCGAGCAGCGTGAAGCCATTTGGCGCGCGCCGCTTCATGGGCGCGCCTGCTGTTGTTGCGGATCGATGGCTTTCACCTTCGCCGTAGAAAGAATCAGCGTCTCGCCGTAACCCGAAGGGCGCCTGATCTCCAGCCGGGCGTGGAAGCTCGTCGCGAGCGTCGCGCCGCCCGGCCCCTGCGCACTGCGACCCGGCGCGACAGAGAGAGACCAGATAAGCCCGTCGGGATAGCGCCCGCTCGTCTCGCCGAAGGGAGGCGGCGTATCGACGCCCAGCGCATCGAGCTGAGAGGCGCCTTGCCGCGTCGCGCGCAGGAGAAAGTCGGCGCGCGACTCATTGCGCACGCCGCCGCTGACGCCCTGAAGCAATTGCGACAGCGCCATGGCGAGGATGGCGAAGGCCGCGAGCGACTCGATGAGCGTGAAGCCGCCGCGCTTCAGCGAAGGACGCATGAGGCCTCTCCCGTCAGCCAGTTGACGCCGATCGTCGCGCGCGCCTCCGGCGTCGTCATCTGCATGTCGCCGCCCGTCGAGCTGCCGTCCGGAAAAAAGGCGATGGAGCCCGTCGTCTCCGAGCCGCGCTGCATGCTCGCGACGTCGAGCGCGATCTGCGCCTCCGTCGGCAGCCGCCCCTCCGCGCCGACCGGCGAAGCGTAAGTCTTGCGGTAAAGGTCGACGACGACCAGCGCCTCGGCGTTGGTCGCGATGGCGCGCGCGCGCGTCGCCCGCAGCGTGGCGCAGAAGGCGCGCGTCGCGCTTTCGAGCCGCAGCCGGGGCGACGGCGGCCGCAGAAGCTGCGACGCCATGCCCGCCATGAGCGCGACAAGCGCGAGCGCGACGAGCGCCTCCAGCAGGGTGACGCCCGCCCTGCGCCGCAGGCTGCGCGACAGGCGCATCATTTCCCCGCAAGATCGTTGATGCTGAGCACCGCGTCCATCACCGTCATGATGAGGGCGCCGACCACCGCCGCAATGAGAATAGTGAGCACCGGCGTCAGCAGCCCCATCGCGCGCTCGATGGAGCGCTGTGTCCCGCGCTCGAACATGGTCGCGACGCGCAGCAGCATCACGTCGAGCTGGCCCGTCTCCTCGCCAATCGAAATCATCTGCGGCGCGACTGCGGGAATGAAGGGAATGGCACCGAGCGCGCCGCTGAGCTGGCCGCCGCCGCGCACGCTGTCGATGACGCTGGCGAGTTCGTCGTTGAGGAAGGCGTTGACGACCGCCGCGCGCGCGCTTTCCAGCCCCTGCAGCAGCGGCACGCCCGCCTTGATCATGGAGCCGAGCGTGCGCGCGAAACGCGCCGTCGCGAATTGCGCAAGCAAGGGGCCGACGACCGGAAGCCGCAGATAGAAGCGAGCGATGGCGATCCGCCATGTGGGCCGCGTCTGCGCCATCTTGCGCAGAAGGAGAACGACGGCGGCGATGATCGCGAGGACCAGCCCGATCGTTCCGGCATTGGCCTGTGCGTCCATGATGAGCTGCAGGCCCGACGGCATCGCCTTGCCATTGTCGGCGAAGATGGGCGCGATGCTCGGCACGAGCGTTCCCAGAACGACCCCGGTCGAAATGAGCGCCAGCGTGATGAGCAGCGCGGGATAGACCAGCGCGCTCTGGATGCGCGCGCGCAGCTCTATCTGTCGTTCGAGCATATCCGCAAGATCAGTGAGCGCGGGGCCCACCTTGCCGACAGCCTCGCCCTCGCGCACGACATTGACATATTCGGCGCCGAACACGTCGGGGCGGCGCGACAGCGCGTCGGACAGCGACGAACCGTCGACGATGCGCGCCAGAATCTCTTGCGCCAGCTCGCGCATGGCTGGCGCAGCGCTCTGGGCCGAGAGAATGCGCAGACTGTGATCGAGCGGAACGTCGGCCTGTTCGAGCGTCGCGAATTCGCGCGTGAAGGCGGCGATCTGCGCCGCGCCCGGCGCCCGCCGTCCGAAGGAAAGCTGCGACAGAACGCTGGCGCCGGATGACGAGCTGGCCTCGCGTGTTTCGAATGGCGTCAGGCCGCGGCGAAACAGCGCTTCCTCCGCCTCGTCGCCGCTGCGCGCCTCGATCTCGCCTTCGAGAAGGTCGCCGGCGCCGCTATAGGCGCGGTATCTGAAGGTCGGCATGGCTTCAATCCATCCGCGTCACGCGCGCCACTTCCTCAATACTCGTTTCGCCGCGCCAAGCCTTGCTCATGCCGCACTGATACATGGTCGTCATCCCCGCTTCGCGCGCCGCCGCCTCGAGCGTCGCCTCGGATGCGCCCTCGCAGACGAGCCGCTGCATCTTCTCATCCATGATGAGAAGCTCTGCGATCGTCGAGCGGCCTGAATAGCCGAGATCGCGGCAATGCGGGCAGCCTTTGGGAGACGATAGGCGCTCCACGCCTGCCGCGAAGCGCTCGCCTGCGAACTGCGCGCGGATTTGCGCCCGCGTCTCCAGCGGCGCCGCGCAATGCGGGCACAGCCGGCGCACGAGACGCTGCGCGAGCACGGCCTTCACGGTGGAGGCGATGAGATAATTTTCGACGCCCATATCGATGAGGCGCGTGATCGACGACGCCGCGTTATTGGTGTGCAGCGTCGAGAAGACGAGATGGCCGGTGAGCGACGACTGGATCGCGATCTTCGCCGTCTCGGCGTCGCGAATTTCACCGATCATGATGATGTCGGGATCCTGGCGCAGGATGGCGCGCAGCGTATTGGGAAAATCAAGCCCGATCGCTGGCTGCACCTGCACCTGATTGACGCTCGCAAGCTGATATTCGATCGGGTCTTCGACCGTAAAGACCTTCACGTCCGGCGTGGTCAGCTCCTTCAGCGCCGTGTACAGCGTTGTCGTCTTGCCGCTGCCGGTCGGCCCCGTGACGAGCACGATGCCGTTGGGGTTTTTCATCACCTTGCGCAATTGCGCGGTCGTCTGCGTCTCAAAGCCGAGCTTGTCGAAATCGAGCGCAATCTGGCTGCGGTCGAGAATGCGCAGCACGATGCTTTCCCCATGCGCGGTCGGCAACGTCGAGACGCGGAAGTCGATGTCGACGCCGCGGATGGCGAGCTTGATGCGGCCGTCCTGCGGCAGCCGCCGCTCGGCGATGTCGAGCCGCGCCATGATCTTGATGCGCGAGGCGATCGCCGCCTTGAGCCCCGGCGGCAAGGTCTCCGCCGTGCGCAGCGCGCCGTCGATCCGGTAGCGCACCTGCACGGCTTCGAGCGAGGGCTCGATGTGAATGTCCGAGGCGCGCGCCTCGATAGCATCGGCGACGATCTGGTTCACGCGCCGGACGACGGGCGCTTCATTGGCGATGTCGCGCAGGCGCTGCAGGTCGAATTCACTTGCGTCATTTGCGCGCAGATCATTGTCGACAAGGGCGACTTCCTGCTTCGCGCCGTAAAGCGACGACCACGCTTTCTCGAACTGCGCCGGGGTCGCGAGACGAAGTTCGATCCTGTAGCCGGAGGAATAGGCCAGCGCCTCGACCGGCTCGAGCTCGAGCGGATCGGTGACGGCGAGAACGAGACGGTCGCCTTGCACCGCGAGCGGCAACAGTCCATTGGCGCGAATGAACTTCTCGGGGATGACGTCGCGCAGCGGCGGCTCCAGCGGCAATTCGCTCGCATCGAGCTGTGGAATGCGCAGGAATTTTCCTAGATGCGCGCAAAGGTCGGCCTCCGAAACAAGGCCGAGCTTTGTGAGCACATGATCGAATCGCTCGCCGCTTTGCCGCGCCGCGCGCTGCGAGCGCTGCAGTGCAAGCTCGTCTATCGCCTTCTCGGCCAGAAGCAGCGCGCCGAAAGATTCCGCGAAGGCGGAGCTGTGCGCGTCGACGCGCGCGTGGGCGTAACCCGTTTCGCCCCGTGAATAATCAGGCTGCGCCTCCATCGTGAAATCCTCTTTGTGCAAGGCGCATGCAAATCCCGATTGCAACCTGTGGACCTCGGACATTGACTCGGGAATGACATATTTGAAGTTGAATAAAAGACAGCCTTGCGAATCTGTCGAGCGTATTAATCGATGAGCAGCCAACTTGTCTTTGCCGGCGACGCCAGGAGAAGGCGCGCGACGACGTTGATACACGCCTCGTCGATGCTCTGCTTCTGCTTCTTTGCGCAAAGCGTAGCCGCAGCGACTTCGGGCAAGATTTACTTCTTCGCCACGCGCGAGGCATGCGCCGCGTCAGGCGCCTTCACGCGCGCGGAATGCGTGGCCGCCTTCATCAATTCGTCGGCGCTGATGCAGGACCGCGCGCCGCGTTTCTCGTCCAGCAGCGAGTGCCGCCAGCGCTTCCAGCTTTGCGAATTGCGGCCCGCAGAGGGAGAGAGAAGCGAAGCCGCCGCTTATGCTGAAACGGATGCGCTCGCCTATGCGCCGGTAGCGCTTGGCGTTGAAATGATCCTCACCGCACGCGGGGTCGAGGCGGCGCCGACGCTGGCAGTGGAAACTTCAGCGCAGCTCTTTCCGAGGCTTCCGGTGTCGCGCAGTTACGAGCCGGAGGAAGCAACTCCGCCAGAGACAAAGCTGCTGGCAGGCCAGACGACGATCCTGCGCGCCGATCGCTTCGAGCCCTTCCCCAAAAAGAAACCGATGGACGTGCAAGCGGCTTTCAGCCCCTTTGCAGCAGGTGGCTTCGAGCCGTCCCCCTTGCGTGAAGCCGCGACACACGACGCCGACGCGCAGGAATCTCTTGCCGAGAGACGGGCGCGACTGAGGCGAGCGCCTTTCATCGAATAGCTCCGCTTTTCAAGCCTGAATGCGCGGCGCTATGCTTCGCCTTCCTGGCTTCTCATCCAGGTCGTTGCGCTGGGCCATTCATTTTGCGTCGAGGTGTCTTGTCCTTCTCAAGCGACTTGTGGACGCGGGATGTGCTCGGCGGTTCGCTGAAGGCGGGCGCCGCGCGATTCTTCGCCTGGTATCGCGACGCGTTCCTGACTCTCTTTCCGGCCGAAACTGCAGCCTGGCTGATCGACCGCGGGGACCGTGAACTCATCCTTCGGGACGGCGACAGCAATCTCTGGTTTCTCGACAGCGAGGGCGCGCCAGTCTGGAGCCTTTCGTCCGACGAGATCGCGGCCTCCTCGCTCGACGAATCGCTCGCGCGTCATGGCGTGACGCGCAAGACCGCAAAGATTGGAATGGAGATCGACGGTTCGGCTTTCTTCGTGCGACGGTTTGACATTCCATCCGCGGCCGCGGCGAATCTTTCCAAGCTCATCGTCGCCGATATCGAGCGCAAGACGCCTTTCCATCTTGCGGACGTCGTTTACGGCCACACTGTTGCGAAACACCCGGCCTCTGCGGACAAGCTCAGGGTCAGCATGTGGATCCTTCGCCGCGACATCCTTCTCAAGGGTCTCGAGAATGCGGGGCTGGCCGTCTCCGATCTCGCCTTCCTGCGGCCAAGCGGCGTCAGCCCCGCTGCGGGACCGCCGCCCATCATCGTTCTCGAAGGCAAGCGCGAGACCTCGCATGTCTTTCGCAACATGGCCGTCGGCCTTGGCGCAGTCGCCGCGCTGCTCTTCGCAGTCGGCATCGGCGCAACGCTGTGGCGCCAGAAGGCGCTGGGCGAAGAACTCGACGCGCGGATAGAGGAGATGTCGGCGCGCGCCGCCAAGGTTCGACAGATCGCCGACCGCGCGGCTGCGGAGAGCCGGCTCCTGTCCGTGCTGCGAAAGGCGCGGCGCAACGGCCCGCTGTTCGCCGATCTGTGGGAGGAGACGGCGCGTATTCTCCCCGACGGCGCCTTCGTCACCGACATGCGCCTCACAGAGCCGCGCGCCAACGAACGGGTGCTCGAAATCGTCGGCTTCGCCGACTCAGCAGCCGGCCTTCCCGCGCTTTTCGAAAAATCGCCGCTCTTTGCGAAGGCCGGCCTTTCCGCGCCGATCACGCCCGATCCCCACGAGAAGCGCGAGGGCTTCTCGCTTCAGGCGACGATCGAGGCGGCCAAATGAACGTTGACGCTTTTCGCCGAACGACAGCCGGACGGCGCGTCATTTTCGCGGGCGTCAATCTTGCGATCTTCGCTCTCGCCTATCTCGTCGTCGTGGAGCCGCTGCGCGCGCTGATCGCCGATGGGGCAGGCTTGATCGCGGACCGGCGCCAGACGCTCGCGCGCTACGAAGCCGTCGCGTCCCATGAACAGCAGATCGCGGACTATGCGCGCCAGATCGCCGACATCAACGCGCGCGGCGAACTCTTCGAGGGCGACAGCGACGGCATCGTCAACGCCAATCTTCAGGCCCGTCTCAAAACTCTTGCGGAGCAGGCGAAAGTCACGGTCCGCTCCATCCAGGTGCTTCCCGAAAGGGCGTTCCAGGGCGTCACGCTCGTCGGCGCGCGGCTCGACGTCGCGGGTCGTTACGAGGATGTGCACGAACTCGCGCGGGCGCTCGAAGGCGACCCGCCGCTGCTCATCGTCACCGCCGCGACGTTGCGCAGCCAGGTGACGATGTGGGGCGCGCAGGCCGAGGCCGAGGCGGAAATCGAAGCGCAGTTCGATGTCTTCGGCGGCGCGCCGCAGAAGGGTCGCCGATGAGCCGGAGACTCACGCTCCCGCCGCTTGTCGCGCAGGCGCGCCTGTCGCCGCTCATGGCGCTCATTCTCCTGGCGATCGCCGCCGTGAATATCCTCGCAGCAATCTTTGCGTTCGACGCGGTCATGGGGCCGATGGGCGCGAAGACGGATGGCGCGGCGCCGGATTGGAAGGCGCCGACGCTCGCGATCGTGGAACTCGATCCGCCCAAAGCCGCGAGCGCCGACGCGCAGGCGCTCACGCGCCCGATTTTCTCGAAGACTCGCAAGCCCTCGCCCAGGGCGGCGAGGCCGGAGGGAGCGGCGACCGCAGCCAGCAGCGCGGCGATGGGCGTGAGCGTCGCCGCCATCGTGAAGAAAGGCAAAGGAGCGGCGCAGGCTTTCGTCATATCGGCCGATGCGCCTGAGGGCGCATGGAAGAAGGTGGGCGACGCGGTCGACGCCTGGGCGATCAGCGACATCTCGGCGGATGCGCTGAAGCTGCGCAGCGGCGACGGCGCGGCGACGGTGAAACTCTACGCCGACCCCCCGCCTGCTCCACCACCGCCCCAGCCTCAACCCTCAAGGGTGCAACCGTAGATAGACATACTTCCGCCTGAACTCTACTGTCCAAGCTTGATTGATAATTGGAACCCATTCGCATGACTGAGAAAACACGCGCCTCCATGCTCACGAAGAAACTCATCAGCAGCGCGGCCTGCCTTCTGGTCGGCTTCGCCCCGCAAACCAGCTTTGCAATCGACGCCGCGCCGCCGCCCGCCGTTTCCGAGGCGCCGCCGGGCGCCGTTGAGGCAACGCCCGCCCCGGTGCGCAAATTCACCCAGGCGGAGCTCGAGAAGCTCCTCGCTCCCATCGCGCTTTATCCCGACGCGCTGCTTGCGCAATTGTTGCCGGCCTCGGCCTATCCGCTCGAAATCGTCCAGGCGCAGCGATGGCTGGAGAAGAACAAGACCGCAGCGGCGAAGCAGGACTTTTCCGGAGCGGACGCCCAGAGCTGGGATCCTTCGGTGAAGGCGATGCTGCGCTTTCCGACCGTGATCAAGAAAATGAGCGACGACCTCGACTGGACCTCCGCTCTCGGCGACGCCATCATCAACCAGCCGCAGGACGTCGCCGATGCGATCCAGCTCCTTCGCGCAAAAGCCGAGAAGGCCGGCGCGCTGAAATCGGGCAAGGAAATTCAGGTCGCGAAAAAGAAGGAAAGCGGCCGGGATATTGTGACGATCGAGTCGCCCGATCCTTCGGTCGTTTACGTGCCGCAATATGATCCGGTCGCGGCTTACGCGCCCCCGGCCTATGACGGAACGGGACTCGCGCTGGCCGCGGGACTGCTCACCTTTGGCACGGCGGTGGCGGTGGGCTCCGCCTGGCGCAACAATTACTGGAACTGGGGCACGGGCGCCTTCTACCCGCCGGTCTGGCCGGGCTACCCGGCATGGCGGCCGCCCTATGCGGGCTGGCGCCCGGGCATGCCGGTCGGCCCCGGCGGCAACATCAATATCGGCAACGACGTCAATATCGGCAACGGCTCAGGCAACAACATCGGCTCCGGCAACCGGCCCTGGCGGCCGGACCCGGGGCATCGTCCGGGCGGGCGTCCGGGCGGTGTTGGCGGAATTGGGGGAGTTAACCGTCCGGCCGGTGGAATTGGCGGCGTCAATCGTCCCGGCCCGGATCGCCCGGGCGTCGGCGCCGGTGGGATTGGCGCCGGGATTGGCGCGCGCCCCGGGGACGGAGCCGGCGTCGCCCGTCCCACGAGACCTGCAACGCGTCCGGCGACCCGGCCCGTAGCCAACCGACCGGCGACGCGGCCCGTTGCGCGGCCCGCCGCGCGTCCCGTTGCGCGTCCCGGCGTTGGAATGGGCGGGATAGGCGGCGCAGGCTTCGCCCGGCCAGCCGGGTATGGCCCCGGCGCAATCGGGCGCCCCGGCGGCATGGGCGGCGGCATGGCCCGCCCGGGCGCGGGCATGGCGCGACCGGCGGGCATGGCGCGACCGGCGGGCATGGCGCGACCGGCGGGGATGGGTCGTCCTGGCGGTGGAATGCCGCGCCCCGCAGGCGGCGGCATGGCCCGTGGCGGCGGCGGATATCACCGCTCGGACATGCGACTCAAGCATGACATCCAGCTTCTGGGCCGGCTCGAAAACGGATTGGGGCTCTACCGCTTCGCCTACATCGGCGGCGAAAAAACCTATGTCGGCGTGATGGCGCAGGAGGTGCAGGCCGTCATGCCGGAAGCCGTTTGGCGTGCGCCGGACGGCTATCTGCGCGTCGACTACGGCAAGGTCGGCGTCACGTTCCAATCCTATCGCGCCTGGCGCGCGTCAGGCGCGCAGGTCACCACCGCGCACTGACGAAAGGGGCGGCCGATAAGCCGCCCCTTTCGCGTTCTTTAATTCCGTCTCTCCCGCGCCTACATGGACTGCGAGCGGAGAAGCCACATGCCCAGCACCATCACGATCACAGTGCCGCACGATCTTGGGGTCGAGACGGCGAAGAAGCGCCTTGCCGAACGGATAGAGGGGCTGCAGCGCGACTATGTCGACAAGGTCGCCAAGACAGAGGTGATATGGGCCGGCGATGTCGCGACCATACATGTGTCCGCCCTTGGCCAGATGGCGACCGCGCAGATGACCGTACTGAAGGACATGATCCGCATCGAGGTTCAGTTGCCCTGGTTGCTCGCAAGACTCTCTGGCAAGGTGCAGGATTTCATCTCGAAGAACGCGAACGACGTCTTGCGCATTGGCGTCAGGAAGCCCTGAAGGTCAGCGCCGCGCGTCGCCGTCGTCGTTTTCGCTCGGATCGCGGGGGGGCATGACCAGTCTGAGATTGCGCAGCCCGCCGACGCATTTCTCCCGCCCCCTGTTTACAAAGTAAGGAAAACGCGGCTGAGAGCCGCGCCAGCGCTGCAAGGAGATCGGCTCCCGTTGTCGCCGGGTCGCCGTGATGCCGGAACGCCGATCATGCAGCTTTCCCTCTTTCAGAAAAAGGGCGAGAACGATCAGAAGGTCGGTCGCGCGTTCGACCGCGCCGAGATCGAGGAAGCCCTTCACATCGGAAAGAATCAGGTCGCGCGCCGCCTTGCGCCCGCGATGGGCGTTCATCTGATAACTGGCGAGCAACGCACGGTGCATGGGGGTGATGGGGGCGCTGAGGGATATTTCATTCGATGCGACATTGATCGCAAATTTTCCGACTTCGGTCATTTTGACTCCCCCACGCGACGCTTACTCGAACGCATCGCGGCGACACCGCGAAACACGCAGAAACCCTAGACGGGACAGGCTGCGCGCTCAATTTGGGGAATCTACCTAATCCTTCGAAAACATGCTGGAAAATGAACGGGAATCACCGCGCCGCGGCGCGCGCTCCGGTCATTGATTCCATATCCATCCAGACGCGAACGAGGTCCGCAGGCGTCCGGGCGCCGAGTTTGGCCATCGCCTTGGAACGATGCGTCTCGACCGTACGCGCACTGATGCCCAGACGCGCGCCAATCTCCCTGTTGCTGCAGCCATTGAGAACGGCGTCCACAACTTCCCGTTCGCGCGCGGTGAGCGTGACGAAGCGCACGTGGATCGCTCGTGTCCGCCGCGCGCGCTCGAATTTCGTTTCGCCGATCGACAGGGCGCCGCGCACGGCGGAGAGCAACCTTTCGTCGGTGACAGGTTTTTGAAGAAAATCGGCCGCCCCTTCCTTCATGGCGCGAACAGCCAGCGGCACAACCGCAGAATCCGCGAGCACAATGGTCGGAAGCAGCAGTTCATGACAGAACAGGCGCAGCGACGTTTCCATGCCGAGTCCCGGCTGGAGATCGACGATCACGCAACCGCGCCTGTTGTGATCCACATTCGCGAGGAACTCGGCGAGAGTTGAAAAGCTTCTGATTTCGAACTCATCCGCCAGGCGAGCGGCGCTCGCAATATTCTGATCCTGACCGATGTAAAAAACGACGCTTTTGGAGGACATGACGCTACCGGAAACATGATTACGAATGTTGATATTCTAATACATACTCACGCCAAAGTTGAAGATATTTTTCAAGGAACCAAAAAGTAGCAATCGCCGCAGGCTAGATTCTTAAAATTACTTATCAATTCAATTTCTGCCGCCCGAAATCCGGGGCGGCCGTGTCCTGACCCTGTTCGATGATCGACCGCCGGATCGCGCGCGTGCGGCTGAAAAAATCGTAAAGCCCCTGCCCGTCGTCGCGGCGGATCATGCGCTGCAAGGCGCTCAAATCTTCATTGAAGCGCCCCAGCATTTCGAGCACCGCTTCCTTGTTGTTGAGAAAGACGTCGCGCCACATCGTCGGGTCGGAAGCTGCAATGCGCGTAAAATCGCGAAAGCCGGAGGCCGAGAATTTGATCACCTCCGAGCGCGTCTGCTCACCGAAATCATCCGCCGTGCCGACGATGTTATAGGCGATGAGATGCGGCAGATGGCTCGTGAGCGCAAGCACCTTGTCGTGATGCTCCGCGGTCATCGTCTCGACCTTCGCGCCGATGCGCGTCCAGAAATCGGAGAGCGTCTTCACCGCCTTCTCATCCGCGCCTTCCGGCGGCGTCAGAATGCACCAGCGGTTCTGAAAAAGCGTCGCAAAGCCCGCGTCTGGCCCGGAGAACTCCGTCCCCGCGATCGGATGCGCGGGAATGAAATGCACGCCTTGCGGCACATAGGGGTCGACCTGCGCGACGACGGCGCCTTTCACCGAGCCGACGTCGGAGAGGATCGCGCCCGCTTCAAGATGCGGCGCAAGCGACTCTGCGACGGCGCCGCAGACGCCGACCGGCGTGCAGATGACGGCGAGATCGGCCCCCTTCAGCGCGCTCGCCGCATCGCCGCTCGCTTCATTTGCGATGCCGAGTTCGCGCACGCGCGCCATCACCTGCGTCGATGCGTCGAGAATAGCGATCTCGCCCGCCGCGCCATAGTCGCGGGCTGCGCGCGCAATCGACGAGCCGATGAGTCCCGCGCCGACGATGGCGAGACGACTGACGACCGGCTCAGCCATTCGTGGCGGCTTTCGCATCCTGCATGAATTCCGCGAGGGCCGCGACGACGCGTTCGTTCGCTTCCTGCGTCCCGACCGTCAGGCGCAGAAACTCCCCCATGCCATAGGCGCCGATCGCGCGCAGCACGAGGCCACGCGAGGTGAGGAACCGGTCGGCGTCAGCGGCCGTGAAGCCCGGCGCGTCCGGAAAGCGTATCGCGATGAAATTCGCGACGCTCGGCAGCACGGTCAGGCGCATGTTGCGGGTGGAAAGCTGTTCGACTTCCTTCGTGAGCCACGGCAGCCATTTTTCATTATGCGCAATCGCAGCTTCGATATGCGCGGCGTCCTCGATCGCCGCAATTCCCGCAGCGGAGGCGGCGCTGGAAATATTGAACGGCGAGCGGATGCGGTTGAGCGCGTCGATGACATGCGCGGGGCCATAGCCCCAGCCCAGGCGCAGGCCCGCAAGACCGTAAATCTTGGAGAAGGTGCGCGTCATCACGACATTCTCATGTCCGTCGACGAGCGCGACGCCGTCTTCGTAGTCTCCCTGCGTCACATATTCGGCGTAGGCCGCATCGAGCACGAGCAACGCTTGCGGCGGCAAGCCCTTGGCCAGCCGCGCGACTTCGCTTGCAGGAAGATAGCTGCCTGTCGGGTTGTTTGGATTGGCGAGAAAGACGATCTTCGTCTTCTCGCTCACGCGGGCGAGCAGCGCGTCGACGCTCGCGGTGTAATTCGTCTCGGGCGCGACGACGGGAACGCCGCCCGCGGCGAGCGTCACGATCCTGTATTCGAGAAAGCCGTACTGGCTGTAGAGGCCTTCGTCTCCGGGGCCGATATAGGCGAGCGCCAGCAGCTCCAGAATCTGGTCGGAGCCTGCGCCCATGATGATGCGCGCGGGATCGAGCCCGTAGCGCGCGCCGATGGCGTCGCGCAGCGCGCGCGACGAGCCGTCCGGATAAAGCGCGATCTCATGCGCCATGTCGCGCAGCGCCTGCACTGCGGCGGGCGAGGGGCCGAGCGGCGTTTCATTGGCCGAAAGCTTGAAGACGCGCGCCGAGCCAGGCGCAGCGCTCCTGCCGGGCACATAGGCGTCGATTTCGAGCACGGCGGGGCGGGGAACAGGGCGGGTCATTTTCTTCTTAAGGGGTTCAAGCGGCGATGCGCCGCTGCTCCTTTCATACTCCCAAAGACGTCTGGAACAAGAGGTGCGCGAGAGAGTTCGGTCGGGATCCGTTGACACACTACTTAGTGTGTGTTCTATTATTCACGTGTGGAGACTTGAATGTCCAAATACGCCCCCCTCACCGACTTCCTGCGATCGCGGCCCCAACGCGAGCTACGGTGCCGCTTCTCGGACATCGAAAAGACCCTGGGCTTCTCGCTGCCGCCCGTCGCCCGGGCGCATCGCGCCTGGTGGTCGAACAACGCCTCCAACAATGTCATGACAAAGGCTTGGCTCAATGCGGGCTTCCGCGCCGAGCAGGTCGACATGGCGGGAGAATCTCTTGTCTTCCGCCGGGTGGAGGAATCGCCCCCGTCGAAGCCCGAGGCGGCAGGCGGCGAAATCGACAATATGGAGTTGATCGGACGCGTCCTCGACGTTTTGCGCGGCGATACGAATGAGGCGGCGAAGCTGCGCCATGCAATCATCGCCGCGCTACCGGGAACAAGGCCAATCTCTGCGCTCGACCTTTTCTCGTCCGACTTGCCAGAGGAAGCCTTCGACGCCGTATTTCCTGAAAAGCGCGAAGGAGGCTGGCGCGAGATCGACCTGTGAGGTTTCTGCTCGACACGAACGTCATTTCAGAGCTTCGCAAAGGCCGCCGCGCGCATCCGAACGTCGCTGCATGGGCGGCGGAAGTCGATGCCCGAGACCTCGCAACGAGCGTTCTCGTTTTGGCGGAGATCAGGCGCGGCGTGGAGCTGAAGCGGCTTCACGACCCATTGCAAGCTGAGTTACTGGAGCGCTGGTACAAGAGAATGCGGGACGGACTGGAAGACCGCATCTTGCCAATCGACGAGGCTACGGCGGAGCGCTGGGCGCGGCTGAATGTTCCCGATCCTTTGCCGCTGGTCGATGGGCTTCTCGCAGCGACAGCGATCGAAAAAGAATTGATACTCGTGTCAAGAAACAGAAAAGATTTCGGCGCAACAGGCGTGCGGCTCCTCGACCCGTTTGGCGAAAACTAGGGAAAGACTCAAGCCCTCGGCGCAAAGACGCCGCTGCGCGCTTCGTTGAGTTCATATCTGCCGGCGTGGCTGCCGATCGGCTCGACCACAGCATCCGCGACGCCCGCGGCCGTCAGATCCTGCGAGAAGCGCGCGGCCTCCGTGCGACCCGGCGCCGCGACGAGCAGCGACAGGCCGCCCGCGTGCGGCGCACTGGCGAGGATTTCGCCCTCCAGCGCCGAGGCGACGGCGGGGATGACATGCGACCAGCGCGGCAGGTTGATCGCATAGAGCATGATGTCGCGCGAAGCCGCGCCCGCAGCCGGGCGCGCGACGATGAAGACCGGAAGCCCGGCGGGGTGGTCCGGCCGCTCGACGAAAGGCAGGCGCGCGATGATCTTGGGAGCGCCCTCGCCGATGAGCCGCACCCACCATGCGCCGTCGGCGAGCGCCCCGGCCGCGCGCAGCATGCCGAGATCGCCGCCCGAGGCCGAGACGGCGTCGATCACGGCGCTGGCCCCGTGATGGGGCACATAGGGAACGGTGAAGCCGAAGTGGAAGCGTGCGCTGTCGCGCATTTGCGCGTCGCCGCCGGAATCGTCGGCGTGGACGGCGTAATTGGCCTGCACATAGGTGAAGGTGGAGACGATGACGCGCCACACGCCCTCGACCGCGTCGACCGGCAGGAGCCCGCTATGACGCTCGACAAGGGCGCGCATCATTTGCGCCTCGCGGTCGGGCCGGAAGGCGCAGCCGCCGCCCTGGGCGCGCTTGACCGCAATGAGCCGGTCGATGATCTCGCCGCGCGCCATCAGCAACCGGTGCATCTCGAGATCGATGCGATCGATCTCGCTGCGCAGTTCGGCGAGCGTGTCGGCGGCGGGGGTCAGCACGGGCTGGTCTTGCATGGCGACTGTCTTAGGCCAGCGGACGGCGAGAGTGAAGGGGGCGGCTGTCAGCGAGGCTTGGCCGGCGCAGCGGCTTTACCCGGCCCCTTCCAGCAGCCGCATCGCCGCGGCTCGCGCCTCGTCCGTAATTGCCGCGCCCGAGAGCATGCGCGCGATCTCCTCGCGCCGCTCGGCCTCCGCCAGCACGGCGACGCTGGTTGCGACGCGCTTGTCCTTGCCCTTCGCCGATGCGCTCTTGCTGATGCGCAGATGGCGGCTCGCCCGTGCGGCGACCTGAGGGGCGTGCGTGACCGCGAGCACCTGCGCGCGCCCGGCGAGGCGGGCGAGTCGCTGGCCGATGGCGTCCGCGACGGCGCCGCCCACGCCCGTGTCGATCTCGTCGAAAACCAGCGTCGGCGCGGAGCCGCGATCGGCGAGAACCACCTTCAGGGCCAGCATGAAGCGGGCAAGCTCGCCGCCCGAGGCGACCTTGGTGAGCGGGCCGGGGCGCGAGCCCGGATTGGTCTGCACCCAGAACTCGACGCGATCGATCCCCTCGGGGCCGCCGCTTTCCGGGTCGCTGGTGACCTGCGTCGAAAAATGGGCGCCCTCGAGCTTGAGCGGCTTCAATTCGGCGTCGACCAGCGCGTCGAGCTTCTTGGCCGCCTTCTGACGCGCGGCTGAGAGCGCGGCGGCCGCCGCGTCATAGGCGGCCCTGGCGGCGGTGAGTTCCCGCCCCAGAGTCACGAGCCGCGCCTCCGAAGCGTCGAGGGCGGCGATGTCGGCGGCGAATTTCCCGGCGAGCTTCGGCAGGTCAGCGACGCTCGCCTGATACTTGCGCGCGGCGGCGCGGAGCGCGAAAAGCCGCTCCTCGACGCGCTCCAGCTCGGCGGGGTCGAAGCGCGTCTCGGCGAGCGCCTGCTCCAGCGCCTGCTCGGCGAGAGACAGCGCATCCACCGCCTGCGCCAGCGCCTTGGCAGGCGGCTCCAGAATCTGCGGCGCCTGCGTGAGGCGGCGCTCCAGCCGCCGCGCCGCCTGCGCGATCTCCACCGCCGGCGCCCGCTCGTTGGCGAAGACCGCCAGCGCGTCGCGGATGTCGGTCGCGACCTTTTCGCCGCGCTGCATGAAGAGACGCTTTTCGGCCAGCGCCTCCTCCTCGCCCCCCTCGGGAGCGAGCTTCTCCAACTCGTCGTGCGCATGACGCAGATAATCGGCGTCGGCGCGCGCCTTTGCGATGCGCGCCTCCTCATCCGCCAGCGCGCGCCTTGCCGCCTGCCAGGCGCCATATGCTCCGCGCACCCCATTTGCCTGAGCGAGAAGCCCCCCATGCGCATCGACGAGCGCGCGATGGGCGCTCGGGTCGACGAGCGCGCGGTCGTCATGCTGGCAATGGATTTCGACGAGTTCGGCTCCGATCGCGCGCAGCGCCTGCGCCGTTGCGGGCTGGTCGTTGACGAAGGCGCGCGTGCGCCCGTCCGTCGCCTGCACGCGGCGCAGGACAAGTTCATCCTGCGTCGCGAGGCCGAATTCGCGCGCGGCGAGATGAGCGGGATGGTCCGGCGCGAGGTCGAACATCGCCGTCACCTGCCCCTGCTCGCAGCCTGCGCGCACCAGGGATGCGTCGCCGCGCCCGCCGAGCGCCAGCACGAAAGCGTCGAGAAGGATGGATTTGCCGGCGCCCGTCTCGCCGGTGAGCGTCGTCAGCCCCTGCCCGACCTCGAGATCGAGCGCGTCGATGAGCACGATGTCGCGGATGGACAGACGAACCAGCATACGCGTTACTCTATCGCTCCGACACGCAAACCGCATGCAACGTCCGCAGCGGCTGCGCCTTTATCCTGTGGACGGGCGATTCGCCGCTCGAGGGAGGTTCGCATGGCCGACGACGAAATCAACGAGATTCGGAAGCTGCTCTCGTCCAAGGCCCGCCCGGTCGGCTGGGAGGAGCGGCGCGTGCGCATCGAGGAAGTCGGCGCAGCCTGGCCGGTGGCGCCCGATATCCTGCTCGCGCCAGCCGATATTGGCGGGATCGCGGCGGAATGGTCGCTGTCGCCGGGCGCGGACCCCTCGCGCGTGCTGCTGTTCTTCCATGGCGGCGGCTATTGCTCGGGGTCGATCGTCAGCCACCGGCGCATGGTCACCGAGGCGGGACGCGCTGCGGGCGCGCGCACGCTCGCCCTCGCCTATCGGCTGGCGCCGGAAAACCCCTTCCCCGCCGCTCACGAGGACGCGCTCGCGGCCTGGCGCTTTCTGCGCGAGCAGGGGATCGCAGCCAAGCAGATCGCAGTCGGAGGCGACAGCGCCGGCGGCAATCTCTCCTTGTCGCTGGCGCTGCGGTTGCGGGACATGGATGAAGCGCTTCCCGGCTGTCTCTGGCTCTGCTCGCCCTGGACCGATCTGACGATGTCGGGAGCGACCATCGTCACGAAGGACGCCGTCGATCCCCTCTTGCACAAGCCTTATCTCGATGAACTTGCAAGCGCCTATGCGCCGGCGGGCGCGGATCGAAAGGATCCGCGCATTTCGCCGCTCTTTGCGGATCTGAAGGGACTGCCGCCGACGCTCATTCAGGTCGGCTCCGACGAGACTTTGCTTGCGGATTCAACGCGCCTCGCCGCGGCGGCCGGCGCCGCCGATGTTCCGACGACGCTGGAAATCTGGCCGCACATGATCCACGCCTGGATGCTCTGGAATGCGCGCCTTTCCGACGCCCGGCGCGCGATCACGCACGCCGGGCGCTTCATTCACGCGCACACCGGCCCTTGAAGATCAGATCGCATGGAGCGTCTTGCCAACCTTGGAAATCCAGGAATCGGTGTGTTCATGCGGCTCCAGCCCGCCGGTCTTCAGCAGCGCATGCGCGTCTTTGTACCATTGGGAGTCCGGATAATTATGCCCGAGGATCGCGGCGGCCGTCTGCGCCTCGTTGGTGACGCCCATCGCCATATAGGCTTCCGTGAGGCGATAGAGCGCCTCCTCCGTATGCCGGGTCGTCTGATATTTGCCGAGCACGTCGTGGAAGCGGTTGATGGCGGCCGGATAATTCTTGCGCGTCAGATAGAAGCGGCCGACCGTCATCTCCTTGCCGGCCAGCTGGTCGCGCGCGACGCTCATCTTGTAGCGAGCGTCGGCGACATACTCTGACTTCGGGTATTTCGTGACGAGTTCGCCGAATATCTGCAACGACTTTTCCGCCGACGTCTGATCCTTCATCACGTCGGGCACCTGATTATAAAAGGACATGCCAGCGAGGTAATAGACATAGGGCGTATCGGGCGAATTGGGATAAAGGCCGATGTAGCGCTGGGCGGTCTGCACCGCGTCTTCGTACGCCGGCTTCTCATATTGCGCGAATAGCGTCATGAGCAGGCCTTTGCGCGCCCATTCGCCGGTGGGATAATTCTTCTCGAGTTCGCCGAACCTCTTGGCCGCGCCTTCGTAATCCTTGGCTTTCAGCTTCGCGAGGCCCTGATTGTAGAGATCGTCCGCGGGAATGTCCGGCGTGATCTCGGTCTTGTATTTCTCGCCGCCGCCCAGAAGGCCAAAGCCGCTGGTGATCGAGTCCATGATGTCCGCCCGCGCCGGAGCGACGGAGACGGCCAGCGCCACGACCGCGGCCAGCGCGGCGGACGAGCGGAATGAGACAGCGAAAAACGACATATGAAGCGCCCCTTGCGGCATGAGCCACGACCCTGCCGCGCTCTCGATCCAATTAGCCTAAGCCGCCGTTCCGCGCCACTCGCGACGCCCGCATGAGGGGTGCGCGTCATCGCGGCGCTGGCGGCGCGCGGCGACGGATAACGCCGTAAAGAAAAACTTCCTTCTGGCGAGATTATGGCGAGGCGGAAAGACCGGCCCGCCGCCGAGCCAGGCCGCGCCCCCCGCAGCGCTCCAGCGCCCCCGCGCGCATCGCCTTTTCCAGCAGCGCGAGATTGAGCGCATGGCCGCCACGATAGGACCGAAAGGCGCCGACGATCGGCGCGCCGGCGAGGGCGAGGTCGCCGACGACATCCAGCATCTTGTGGCGGACGAATTCGTCTGCGAAGCGCAAACCCTCTGGATTCAGCACGCTGTCCCCGTCGAGCACGACGGTGTTGTCGAGCGTCGCGCCGATCGCGAGGCCCGCCCGCCAAAGGCGCTCGGCGTCTCGCAGAAAGCCGAAGCTGCGCGCGCGGGCGAGGTCGCGCCGGAAGGTTGCGGGGGTGAGGTCAAGCGCGAGGCGCTGGCGGCCGATCGGACCTTCGAAGGCGATTTCCACGTCGAGATGCAGGCCGCTTTGCGCCGGCGCCAGCTCCGCCCAGCCCGCGCCATCGGCAACCCGCACCGGGGCCATGACGCGCCAGAAGCTGCGCGGCGCAAAAAGTTCCTCGATACCGGCCTCGTCGAGCGCGGCGACGAAGGCCGCCGCCGAGCCGTCCATCGCCGGTATTTCATCCCCTTCGATGTCGATCAGCGCATTATCGACGCCAAGACCCGCAAGCGCCGACAGCAGATGTTCGACGGTCGACACCTGAACGCCGTCGGCTGCGAGGCGGGTGCGCAACCGGGTAGCGTCGACGCGGCGCCAGTCGGCGGGAATTGCTGCGCCGGCCACGCCAAACACGACGCCCGCATCAGCGTCGCAAGGGGAAAACGTCAGACGCGCCGGCTTGCCGCCATGCGCGCCTCTCCCCGAGAGCGTCACGGCGCGCGCGAGAGTCGTCTGCGCCATGCGCGGAGCGTCGGGGGTGCGGTTCATCGGGCGAATAAGAAAACCCTCCGGGGGACGGCCGAGGCAAAATCCGGAAAACGCCGCAAGTTTAGCCCATTCGGCCGGCGAGGCTCCAGTAACGGTTTCTTACAGATTGTTACAGAGCCGCCCAAAGCCGGGCAAAAGCAAAGGCCCGCGCGAGGCGGGCCTTCGTTGATCAGCGCGGACCGGGTCGGTCAGTGGTTCGACTGCCGGCGCAGGAAAGCCGGAATCTCCAGATGGTCTTCCTCGACCGGGCGCGGGGCGGGCGCGCGGCGGCCGTGCGGATCCAGGGCGGCGTGGGCCGGGGCTTGGTGGGCCGCCGGGCCGTGACTCTGCTGGGCCGGCGCGGACGGGCGCTTGCCATATTCCGAATGGACCGGCGAGGGCGCGGGCGCGCGGGGCGCCGGAGCCTGCTGGGCCGGAGCGGCCTGCATGCCCTCTTCCTGACGGCTTGCGCCGAAGGAGGCGAGGCGCTCGAAGATCGACTTCTTGCGCGGGTCGTGGGGCTCGCCGCCGCGGCTGGCGCGGATCTGGTCCTGGACCGGCTTCGGGAAGTCCTCGATCTGCGGCATGCGCGGGGCGCGCGGCATTTCGGGAGCCGGCGGCACATAGGCGGTCGGCTCCGCGACCATCCGCGGCGCGGGCTCCGGCATCGGCTCGCCATAGGTGGGGCGCGCCGCGACCGGCTCGAGATAGACGCCATGCGTCGGCGCCGGGATGTGCTGATACGACTGGGGTGCGGGCTCCGCGTAATAGGCGGGCGCGGCCTCGCGGGCTTCCGGCTGATAGACGGGCGCCGGGGCGCGCTCCTGCAGCGTGTAGACCGGAGCCGGGGTTTCGGCGACGGGGGCCGGCGCCGGCTGCGGCTTCGCCTGCTGCTGAAGCTGGGCGCGCATGCGCTCGGCCGCTTCCGCCATGCGGGCCTGGCTGGTCGGGTCTTCGGCGGTGATCGAGGCGAGGTCGATGCCGGTCGCGACGACCGACACGCGAACGACGCCTTCGAGCGAGGAATCGAAGGTCGCGCCGAGGATGATGTTGGCGTCCTCGTCGACTTCCTGGCGGATGCGGCTCGCCGCCTCGTCGACTTCATAGAGTGTGAGGTCGTGGCCGCCGGTGATCGAGATCAGCAGGCCGCGCGCGCCCTTCATCGACACTTCGTCGAGCAGCGGATTGGCGATCGCCGCCTCGGCCGCAAGATTGGCGCGGCGCTCGCCGGTCGCCTCGCCCGTGCCCATCATCGCCTTGCCCATGCCGCGCATTATCGAGCGCACGTCGGCGAAGTCGAGGTTGATGAGGCCTTCCTTGACCATGAGGTCGGTGACGGAAGCCACGCCCGAGTAGAGCACCTGATCGGCCATCGCAAAAGCGTCCGCGAAGGTCGTCTTCTCGGTCGCGATGCGAAAGAGATTCTGGTTGGGGATCACGATCAGCGTGTCGACGCATTTCTGCAGCTCGCCGATGCCGGACTCGGCGATGCGCAGGCGGCGCATGCCCTCGAAATGGAACGGCTTCGTCACGACGCCGACCGTCAGAATGCCCATTTCCCGCGCGATCTGCGCGATGACCGGCGCGGCGCCCGTGCCGGTGCCGCCGCCCATGCCGGCGGTGACGAAGCACATATGAGCGCCCTGCAGATGCTCGCGGATTTCTTCGCGCGCTTCCTCGGCGGCGGCGCGGCCGACTTCCGGCTGGGCGCCGGCGCCGAGGCCTTCCGTCACCTGCAGGCCCATCTGAATGACGCGATCGGCGGGCGAGGACGCCAGCGCCTGCGCGTCGGTGTTCGCGACGAGGAAGTCGACGCCGGAAAGGCCCGACGCGATCATGTTGTTGACGGCGTTGCAGCCGCCGCCGCCCACGCCGCAAACCATGATGCGGGGCTTCAATTCCCTCAGCTCGGGGGCTTTCAGATTGATCGTCATTTTCAGGGCCTCTCGAAATTTACACTGCTCATCGGCGTCGGTTGTCCTTACCCTTGGACGCCCCGTCGCCGAACGCGTCGTCCTCGGTGGTTCTTTTCGAGGCCCGCCTTCACCGGCCGGATCGCCTCATCAAGAGAGAATCACTTGCTCCCGATTCTAGAAGCTTTCCTTTAACCATCTACCCACTCGGGTCATGTAGCCGTCGGTTCCCGTCGCCAGACGCTCGGCGCGGTGGGGTTCGAAATATTCGCGTCCCGCCACCTGCGGATAGACGAGAAGGCCCGCGGCCGCTGCGAAAGCCGGGCTGCGCGCCGGATCGGGAAGTCCTTCGACGCCGATGGGGCGTCCGATGCGGATCTGGCCGCCGAGAATCCGGCGCGCGGACTCCGCGACGCCGGTGAGCTGGCAGGCGCCGCCCGTCAGCACGATGCGGCGGCCCGGACCCATCGGGTAGCCGTTGCGCGCGAGACGGTCGCGCAGGAATTCGAGAGTCTCCTCGATGCGCGGGCGGATGATGCGCACGAGATGCGATTTCGGCGCATGCGCCTTGTGATGGCCGCGCTCGCCCACGTGATCGAAAGCGACGGTCTCGCGCTCGTCCGAGGACGAGGAAATCGCCGAGCCGTGGAAGGTCTTGAGGCGCTCCGCGTCGGAAAGGCGCGCGTCGAGCCCGCGGGCGATGTCCATGGTGACGTGATTGCCGCCGAGCGTCACGGCGTCGAGATGCACCATCTCGCCGCGCGCGAAAACGGCGACCGAAGTCGAGCCCGCGCCCATGTCCAGCACGATGACGCCCATCTCGGCCTCATCGGGCTCGAGCACCGACAGGCCGGCGGCGTAGGGCGCAGCGGCCATGCCTTCGACGCCCAGATGGCCGCGCTCGACCGCGAGGATGAGATTGCGCGCCGCCGCCTGGTCGCAGGTGGCGACATGAAGATCGACGCCCAGTTCGTCGCCGATCATGTCCTTGGGTTCGCGAATGCCGGTCACGCCGTCGAGCGAGAAGCCCGTCGGCAGCGAATGCACGGCGACGCGGCCGCGATGCAGATGATGCGCGGCCGACGCCTCCAGCACGCGATGAATGTCGCCTTCCGCCACTTCGCGGCCGCCGATCGTGCGCTTGGCGGCGAAATGCTCGGAGGAGAACCGGCCGCCGGAAGCCGTGACGATGACGCGATCGACCTGCATGCCGGCCATGCGTTCGGCGGCGTCGACCGTGTGGCGGATGGCGCGCTCGGCTTCGTCCATGTCGACGACGAGACCGTGCTTCACGCCGAGCGAGCGCTGATGGCCGATGCCGACCACACGGATGCGATGGGTGCGCCAGTCGCCGGGTGCGACGTCGCTCGCCGGGGTGAGGCGCGCGATCAGGCAGGCGATTTTCGACGTGCCGACGTCGAGCGCAGCGAGCGTCGCGGAGCGGCGCGGCGGCAGGGGCTTCAAACGCGGCGGAACAAGCTGACCCTTCATGACTCTAACCACCCGTCTTTTTGGATTTGTGCGGAAGCGCCGCTTCGCGGGCGGCGGCCGCCTCCTCCGTAAGGCGCACGGTGACGCGATCGCGCAGGCGCAGATCGATCGCCATGACGGCCTTGTCGAGAATGCGCGCCTCGCGCTGGAGACGCGCGAGGGCTTCGACGCCACGGCCGGGATCGGTCTCCGGGAGCTTCACGATGACGCCGTCGGTCATTTCGATATCCCAGCGCCGGCCCGCGACGAGCACGCCGGCCTTGATGCGCCGGGCGATGTCGCCCGCGCCCTTCAGCAGCACGAGATATTCCGGCAGACGCTTCTGCGCGCCCTCTCCAACCACGAAGGGAAGGCCGAGGTAGCGCTCGTCGCGCAATTCATCGATCTCGACGCCGTCTTCCGAAATCACCGACACGCGGCCCGAGCGCTGCCACAGCGCATGCGGCTGGCGCTCCTCGATCGCGACGACGAGCCGATTGGGGTAAAGCTTCATGACCCGCGCCGACTTGACGAGCGGAACAGCCATCAGCCTGTCGCGCACGGCGTTGACGTCGAGGAAGGGCAGAGAGTCGCGCGGGCCGACGCCGGAAGCCGCGAGCAGCTCCTTATCGCTCATGCGCGACTGGCCGGTGATCGTCACCGCCGAGATGTCGAAGCCGATGGCGCGCGCGACAATGTCCCAGGGATGGCCATCGCGGGCGACGATGGCGTCATAGCCGCCGTTCTGCACGAGGCCGGCGAAGCCGACGCCGACGAAAAGCAGGAGGACGGCCGCCAGGCCGACGCCCGGCTTTGCAAGCAGCGAGGCGCGTTCGAGCGCCGGGCCCTCGTCACCGCGGCGGCGCGGGGCGTTTCGCGAAACATTAGGGTTAACCGGGGCGGTGTTTTGAAGCGGCGCGCCGGCGACGGCGGAGCGGGCGTGAGCGACAGGATAATCGACAAGCGGAAGGGAAGCCGAGAACGACTCCTTCAACGATCGCAGGACGCGTCTTCCACCATCCATTTGACAAGCTCGCCGAACGAAAAACCTGCGTAAGCCGCCATTTCTGGCACGAGCGAGGTCTCCGTCATTCCCGGTTGCGTGTTCACTTCCAACACGACGAGCTCGCCCGTACCTCCGGGGCGGTCGTCGTATCGGAAGTCTGCGCGGCTGACGCCGCGGCAACCGAGAGCTCTGTGAGCCTCGATGGCTAAATGTTGAACCTCTTGGTAAATATTCCCTTTAAGATTCGCAGGAAGAACGTGTTTAGAGCCGCCTTTCGCGTATTTCGCGTGATAGTCGTACCAGCCGCCGTCGGCGGCGAGGATTTCAATGACGTCGAGAGCGCGCTCGCCCATCACTGCGCAGGTCAGTTCCCGGCCGGCGATAAACTGTTCGGCGAGCATCAGATCGCCATGCGCCCAGTCGGCGGCGGCAAGCTCCAAGGGCGGCGGCGCATCCTGATCCTTGATGATGAAGACGCCGAAGGAGGAGCCCTCCGAAACCGGCTTGAGCACATAGGGGATGGGCAGCACATGCGCGCTCGCAGCCTCATGGCGCGTCACGACGCGGCCTTTTGGCACCGGCACGCTCGCGGCGGCCATCACGACCTTGGCCACGTCCTTCTTCATCGCCACGGATGAGGCCAGCACGCCCGAATGGGTGTACGGAATACCAAGCAGCTCCAGCACGCCCTGGATGCAGCCGTCCTCGCCGAACTTGCCGTGCAGCGCGTTGAAGGCGACGTCCGGCTTCAGCGCGGCGAGCACGCTTGCGGCGTCATGGCCGACATCCACCGGCGTGACGCGATAGCCCTGCTCCGCCAGCGCCTTTGCGCAGGCCGCGCCCGAGCGCAAGGAGATTTCGCGTTCGGCGGAGAGCCCGCCCATGAGCACGGCGACGTGTTTGGTCATATTGGTCTCTTATGTGCGGCCGGGGAGCCCCGCCCGAGAGGGTTGGAATGCGACAACACGCGAAGGCGGCGCGAACGAACGAATCTCCTGGGCGAGGAAGCTACGTTGCGTGCTGCGCCGGCGCAACGCCGGCAAGAGCCCGGCTCTAGGGCGCCTTGCGGGTCCAGACTTCGATCTCCTCGGCCTGCCCCGCCTTCTCATAGCCGTCCAGAACCGACGCCGTTTCAGGCTGCTTGAGAACCCATTCGCGCGTGTCCTTGTCCTCGACGACGATGACGTCGGGCCTGCCCGACCGCACGTCGTCGGTGAAGCCCGCAAGGTCGCGGCGCCGGTATTCTTCCAGCCGCGCGCGCCAGGCGGGGTCTTTCACGTCGCGCAGGAGATAGGCCGAAAGACTCGCCGTCCATAACGCATTGGGGCGGCCGACCCATGCGCCGTCGAGCTGGCGCGTAACGGGATGCCCATAGTCGAGCTGGCGGGCCATGACGATGACGCGCGGATGCGCAGGCGCGGCGCGCGCGATCTCGGCGCGCAGGCCCGGATGCTCCTCGATGTCTGCAAGCACCTTCAGCGTTCCGAACATGAACGGCGCGGCGATGAAGGCCGGGAGAAACACGAATTTGAACAGCCGCCCGTCCCGGGCCGCGCGGGCGCGCGGATGCCGGTCGAGCGCGAAGAAGCACCAGGCCAGAAGCACGAGCGCGATGCCTGGATAGGCATGATTGCTCCAGCCTTTCCCCTGCAGGAAGAAGCCCGCGAGAAAGCCCGCCGAGGCGAAGGCGCAGATGCGCGCCGCCGCAGGCGCGACGAAGCCGGGCGCGACAGGCGGATGCGCGAAGCCGCGCGCGGAGACGGCGACGAGCGCCGCGAGCAGCGCCAGGTGGAACGGGGCCAGCGAGAAAAGTGCAAGATTTACGAAGGCGTCGCGCGCCGGCTGATAGACGTCGACGATGACTGGCAGCGCATATTGCGCATAGGCGGGAAACAGCGCCAGCGTCGCCGCGCCGTAGACGAGGCAAAGCGCGACCGCCGCCGCCATTTCGGCCGTGAGCAGAAGCCGGGGCGAGCGTTCGCGCCAGGCCGCCGCCAGCGCGGGCAGCGCGACAGCGAGCGCGAAGAACGGCTTGAAGCAAACGGCGACCCCCGCCCCCAGCCCGGCGAGGATGCGCAGCGCGAGCGGAACGCATCCGCCCTCGGCCGAGGCGGCGAGCGTCGCCAGCATCGGCGCGAGCGCCAGGAGCGCGATATGCTCGCGCTCGGCGAAGACCAGCGCGGGCGCGACGAAGAACAGGAAAACGGCGGCGTTGAGCAGCAGCCGCCAGTCCTCGCGCGAACGCGCGGCGCCGCTCCTGAAGATCAGCCCGCAGACCGCGATGGAGAGGCCCGCGAACAAAAACACCAAGCCCGCCGCGACCGGTTCGACCGCAACCGCGAAGCCGCGCGCAAGCAGCACGGCCGGCGCCATCGCCAGGAAGGACGCCGGCGGATTGGGATCGGTGACGTCGACATAGGGAACGGCGCCGTCGAGATATTTCTCGGCGAAGGTGAGGAACCAGGACACGTCGCAATCGAGATGGCCCGCGATCTGCTGGGCGACGCCGATCAGGACGAGCGCGATCGTGGTCCAGGGACTGGCGAGCGACGCGGAGAGCCGCGCCGGCTGTCTTTCTGCGAGCAAGCCTCGCGACGTGACGGAACTCATTTACGCAACGCCTATCCGTTTGATTTCCCAATGCAGCTCGACGCCGCTCGTTTCCTTGACGCGGCGACGGACTTCTTCGCCGAGATTCTCGATGTCGGCGGCGGTCGCCTTGCCGCGGTTGATGAGGAAGTTACAGTGCATCTCGCTCACCTGCGCGTCGCCGGCGACGAGCCCGCGACAGCCTGCGGCGTCGATCAATTGCCACGCCTTGTGGCCGACCGGATTCTTGAAGGTGGAGCCGCCGGTCTTTTCCTTGATCGGCTGCGAGGCTTCGCGCGCAGCCGTGATGCGGTCCATCTCGGCGAGGATCGCGGCCGGTTCGCCGGGGCGGCCCTGATATAGCGCGCTGGTGAAGATGACGTCGCCCGGCGCGGAGCAATGGCGGTAGCTGTAGCCCATGTCGGCGTTGGTGAAGACGTGGACATTGCCTTCGCGGTCGACGCCGCGCGCCTCGATCAGCGCATCCTTTGTCTCGCCGCCATGCGCGCCGGCGTTCATGCGCAGCGCGCCGCCGATGGCGCCGGGAATGCCCCGGTAGAAGGCGAGTCCGTCGACGCCCGCGTCGGCTGCGGCGCGCGCCGCTTTCACATCCGGCACGGCGGCGCCGATGCGCAGCCGATGCCCCTCTTCCACGGCGACTTCGCCAAAGCCCTTCGCCGAAAGACGGATGACGACGCCCATCACGCCGCCGTCGCGCACGATGAGATTGGAGCCGAGACCGATGACGGTGACGGGAATCTCTTGCGGCAGCCGCGCGAGGAAATAAGCGAGGTCCGCCTCGTCAGCCGGCATGAACAGAAGCTGCGCCGGCCCGCCCACGCGAAACCATGTGTAGGGCGCAAGCGGCTCATTGACCGAGAGCTTGCCGCGCAGCTCGGGCATCAGCTCCTTGAGGCCGGGCGTGAGGTCGGGGAAGGTCATGGGCCCCCTCCCCAACCCTCCCCCGCGTTGCGGGAGAGGGAGCAAGCCGCCGCCTTCGTCAATACTCCGGCGCGCTGATCGTGAGCGTCCCCTCTCCCGCGCCAGCGGGGGAGGGACAGGGAGGGGGTAAGGCGCGTCATTCTCATGCCTGCCCGCCCGCGGCGAGTTGCTCCGGCAGCGCATAAGCCCATTGCGTGATGTTGCCGGCGCCAAGGCACACGACATAGTCGCCCGGCGCCACGATCTCGCGCACCATCGCGGGCAGAACTTCCGGCGAGGGCAGGCCCACGGCGCGGCGGTGGCCATGCGCGCGGATGGCGTTGACAAGCGAATCACGGTCGACGCCCGCAATCGGCTGCTCGCCCGCGGCGTAGACGTCTGCGATGATGACGACGTCCGCGTCATTGAAGCAGGTCGCGAAGGAATCGAACAGCGACTGCAGGCGCGTATAGCGATGCGGCTGCATCACCGCGACGACCTTGCCCTTCGTCGAGGCGCGCGCGGCGCGCAGCACGGCGCTGACCTCGACCGGATGATGGCCGTAATCGTCGAACACCTGCACGCCGCTCCACTCGCCCGTCTTGGTGAAGCGGCGCTTGACGCCGCCAAAGCCTGCAAGCGCCTTGCGGATCTGGTCCGGCGACATGCCGAGCTGATAGGCGACCGTGATGGCCGCCGTCGCATTCAGCGCATTGTGATGGCCGGGCATGGGCAGGACGAGATTGTCGAGATAGGTCGCCTGCGCCGTCTTGCGGTCGCGCAGCAGCACGTTGAACCTGCAGACGCCGCCTTCGAGATTGACGTCGAGCAGACGAACGTCGGCCTGCGGATTTTCGCCATAGGTGAAGACGCGGCGATCCTCGATCTTGCCGACGAGCTCCTGCACCGTCGGATGGTCGAGACACATCACCGCGAAGCCGTAGAACGGCAGATTCTCCACGAACTGGCGGAAGGCGTCCTTGATGGCGTCAAAAGTATGGAAGTGGTCGAGATGCTCGGGATCGATATTGGTGATGATGGCGACGTCGGCGGGCAGCTTCAGGAAGGTGCCGTCGCTTTCGTCCGCCTCCACCACCATCCATTCGCCGGCGCCCAGGCGCGCGTTGGTGCCATAGGCGTTGATGATGCCGCCGTTGATGACCGTCGGATCGAGCCCGCCCGCGTCGAGCAGCGTCGCGACGAGCGAGGTCGTCGTGGTCTTGCCATGCGTGCCGGCGATGGCGACGCATTGCTTCAGGCGCATGAGCTCCGCCAGCATTTCCGCGCGGCGCACGACCGGCAGGCGCTTGTCGCGCGCGGCCGCGAGCTCGGGATTGTCGCGCTTGATCGCGGTCGAGACGACGACGACGGCCGCTTCGCCGAGGTTCTTGGCGTCGTGACCGACGAAAACGGTCGCGCCTTTTTCCGAGAGGCGCTTGACGTTCGCGTTTTCAGCGGCGTCGGAGCCCTGTACCTTGTAGCCGAGATTGAGCAGCACCTCCGCAATGCCGGACATGCCGATGCCGCCGATGCCGACGAAATGAATGGGGCCGAGTTCGCGCGGCAGTTTCATAAGTGTCTCCGTTAGGCGGCGGGGCGCGCAGCCACGCTCAAAATCAAATCTGCAAGTCGTCCCGCGGCGTCGGGCGCGCCGACGCGCTTCGCCGCTTCTGCCCGGCCCGCAAGTTCATGCGGCGCGCCGATGAGTTCGACAAGACGCGCCGTGAGGAAGGCCGGAGTAAAGGCCTTCTGCGGCACGACATCCGCCGCGCCTGCGTCCTTCAGCACGGCGGCGTTCGCCGCCTGATCGCCGTCGAGCGATTGCGGCAGCGGCACGAGCAAAGACGGGCGGCCGATGACGGCAAGCTCCGACACCGTGGAGGCGCCCGAACGCGAGATGACGAAATGCGCCTGAGCAATGCGCTGCGGAAGATTCTTGAAGAAGGGCGCAATCTCGACCGCGACGCCCGCGCTCTTGTAGATCGCTTCGACGCGGGGAATGTCCTCTTCGCGTGTCTGCTGCACGAGACGCAGGCGGGACCGCAATTCAGCGGGGAGTGCGGCGATCGCTTCGGGAACGATGTCGGCCATCACGCGCGCGCCCTGAGAGCCGCCGGTGACGAGCAGGCGGAAGGCGCCGTCCTCGAAACCCGGATAGGCCATCGTCGCTGCCTCGAGCACATTGGGCCGCACCGGATTGCCAGTGACGAATACGTTGTTTTGCAACGGTGCGGGCACGTTCAGATTGGGAAAGCCCGCGGCGATTTTATCGACCCGAGGCGCCAGAAAACGGTTGGCCTTCCCCATGATGGCGTTGGCGTCATGGATCACGGTCGGCAGGCCGAGAAAGGCCGCGCCGAGCAGCGGCGGCACAGTCGGATAGCCGCCAAAGCCGATGACGGCGCGGGGTTTCAGATGACGCAGAACCTTCGCCGCCTGCGCCGTGCCATAGGCGAGGCTCGCCACGGCTTGCGCCCTGGCGATGAAGGAGCCGCCGCGCGGCGTCGCCGAGGCGACGATATGCATGGCGCGCGCCGGGAAACTGTCGCCGAACGCGATAGCGCGCTCATCGGTGACGAGTTCGACGGGAACGCCCCGCGCCGTCAGGACATGCGCGAGCGCCTCGGCCGGAAAGAGATGGCCGCCGGTGCCCCCGGCGGCGAGAACGATCGGTTGGTCGCTCATCAGGCGGCCGCCGGCAGGGGTTCGCCGCTCGCCGCGACTTCCGTGAGGACGCGCGTGCGCGGGCGCTTGCGTGTGACCGCGAGCAGGAAACCCATGCCCAGCGACAGCGAGATCAGCGACGAACCGCCATAGGAGACGAAGGGCAGCGTCATGCCCTTCGCCGGCATGAGTTGCACATTCACCGCCATGTTGATGCAGCTCTGCAGGCCAAAGAGCATGACGAGGCCCGCCGTCGCAAAGCGGCAGAAGGGGTCTTCGTTGCGCGCCGCCGAAAGGAGGCCGCGCACGACGATGAAGGCGAAGACGCTCGCGAGCAGAATGCAGACGATGACGCCGAATTCTTCGCCTATGACCGCGAATATGAAATCGGTGTGAGAGTCCGGCAGGATGCGCTTGATCGTGCCTTCGCCCGGGCCTTTGCCGAACCAGGAGCCGGCGATAAAGCTCTCGAGCGCCGTCTCGGACTGGAAGTTCGACGGCACGCCGGCGACCGGCGGGGCCGGTTCCAGAAAGGCCTCGATGCGCGCATGCACGTGCGGCACGAATTTATAGGCGAGCAGCGCCGCGAAAACCGCCGCGCCGCCAAGGCCGATGACCCAGATGACATGCAGCCCCGCCATGAAGAACAGCGCGCCCCAGACGATGGAGATCAGCATCGTCTGGCCGAAGTCGGGCTGCAGGACGAGCGGACCGACCGTGAGCGGGAAAAGCAGCAGCGCCAGCCAGTTGCCCGGCACGTCCTTGCGGCGCGCGCCTTCCGAAAAGGCCCAGGCGACGACGACGACGAAGGCGGGCTTGAGGAATTCGGACGGCTGGATGCCGAATATCCAGCGCCGCGCGCCTTTCACTTCCTGCCCGAAGAAGAGCGTCGCGACGACCAGTGCGAGCGCGGCGAGGAAAATGACGAGCGCGAAGCGCCGCACATGGCGCGGGGAGAGGAAGGACGTCCCGATCATCACCACGAGCGCAGGCAGCAAATAGGCCACCTGGCGGTTGACGAAATGGAAGGTCGACAGATGCAGCCGCTCCGCGACCGGCGGACTGCCGGCCAGCGCGAAGACGAGGCCGGAGACGATGAGCAGGCCGATCGCGGCGAGAAGCCAGCGGTCGACTGTCCAGGCCCAATCGGAGAATGGCGTTCGCTCGGCGCGCGAAATCATGTGCGTCCTCCTCTGCGGGAAGCGAGAATGGCGGGCAATCCGTTCACGAGGCTGCGGAAGGCGTCGCCGCGGACCTCGAAGTTCGGGAACTGGTCGTAGGACGCGCAGGCCGGCGAAAGCAGCACAATCGGCTCCTGCGCGTCGCCGTCGAGCGCATCCAGCGCCGCCTGCGCGGTCGCAACGTCGAGAGTCTCGCAGCGCTCATATGGCAGGGCGCCCTCGAGCGTGCGGGCGAAATCGTCGCTGGCGTGCCCGATGAGATAGGCCTTGCGGATGCGCGCGAAATAAGGACGCAGCGGCTCGATGCCGCCTTCCTTCGCCTTGCCGCCGATGATCCAGTAGATATCCGTGAAGCTCGCCAGCGCCTTTTCGGCCGCGTCGGCGTTGGTCGCCTTGGAGTCGTTGACGAAGAGCGCGCGCTCGATCTTCGCGACTTCCTCCATGCGGTGCGGGAGGCCCGGATAGCTGAGGAGGCCGCGGGCGATCTCCTCGTCCTCGAGCCCGCATTCCCAGGCGGCTGCGGCGGCGAAGGCGGCGTTCTGCGCATTATGCGCGCCGCGCAGCGCCCGCGCGCCCTTCAGCACGGCAAGCTGTTCCGCCTCCTCCGGCGCGCTGCCCTGCTCGCGCAGATACACGGCGCCCTCCTCGACATAGAAGCCCCAGTCCAGCGCGCGCGCGCCGGAAACCGGAACGACGCGCTGGCCGTCCCGCCCATTGGCGGCGAGCCGCGCGCCGATTGCGTGGGTGTAGGGATCGTCGACGCCGATCAGTGCGACCTCGGCGCCCGCGACGAGACGCTCCTTCACCGCCGCGTAATTCTCCATCGTCCCGTGGCGGTCGATGTGGTCGGGCGTCAGGTTGATCAGAACGCCCACAGTCGGATTGATCGAGGGCGTCAGGTCGACCTGGAAGGAGGAACATTCGATGACATGAATGCGGTCTTCGGCCGGCGGCTCCAGATCGAGGATCGGCACGCCGATGTTGCCGCCAAGCTGCACGTCGCGGCCCGCTTCGCGCAGGATATGTGCGATGAGCGCGGTCGTCGTCGATTTGCCGTTGGTGCCGGTGATGGCGACGAAAGGCGAGCCGCCCGTATGCGCCGCGCGCTCGCGGCAGAAGAGCTCGATGTCGCCGATGATCTCGACGCCGGCGGCGCGCGCCAGCGGCACGGTCCAGTGCGGCGTCGGATGGGTGAGCGGCACGCCGGGCGTGAGGACCAACGCCGAGAAACGCGACCAGTTCGCGCGCGACAGGTCTTCCAGCGGCACGCCCTGCGCAACCGCCTTCAGACGTCCAGCCTCGCCGTCGTCCCAGGCATGGACATGGGCGCCGCCCGCCATCAACGCCCTGGCGGTGGAAAGGCCAGAGCCGCCGAGGCCGAAGAGCGCGACGTTCTTTCCCTTGAATGTGGTGACGGGAGTCATCGTCACCTCAGCTTGAGGGTCGACAGACCCATGAGCGCCAGCACGAAGGCGATGATCCAGAAGCGGATGACGATCTGCGGCTCCTTCCAGCCCTTCTGCTCGAAGTGATGGTGTATCGGCGCCATCAGGAAAATACGCTTGCCGGTGAGCTTGAAGTAGGCGACCTGAATGATGACCGACGCGCCTTCCAGCACGAAGAGCCCGCCGACGATCACGAGCACGAACTCCTGCTTGATGGCGACGGCCACCGTTCCGACGAGGCCGCCGAGCGCGAGCGATCCCGTGTCGCCCATGAAGATCTGCGCCGGCGGCGCGTTGAACCACAGGAAGCCCAGCCCCGCGCCGATCAGGGCGGAACAGACGATGGTCAGTTCGCCGGAGCCCGCGACATAGTTCACGCCGAGGTAGTTGGAGAAGATCGAGTTGCCGACGAGATAGGCGAAGATGGCGAAAGTGCCGACCGCGATCATCGACGGCACGATGGCGAGGCCGTCGAGTCCGTCCGTGAGATTGACGCAATTGCCAGCAGCGACGATGACGAAGGCGCCGAAGACCACGAAGAAAATGCCCAGCGAGGCCACATAGCCCTTCACCATAGGGAAAGCGAGCTTCGACATGTTCTCGCCGCCGACCTTCATGAGAAAGTAGCAGGCGAGCCCGGCGACGATGAATTCGAGCGCGAGGCGCGCCTTCCCCGAGAAGCCGGCGTGGGACTGCTTCGTGACCTTCAGATAGTCGTCCCAGAAACCGATAGCGCCGAAGGAGGCCGTGACGAAGAGCACGATCCAGACGTAGTAGTTTCGCAGATTCGCCCATAGCAGCGTCGCGGCGATGAGGCCCGAAAGGATCATGAGCCCGCCCATCGTCGGCGTGCCCTTCTTGGTCAGCAGATGCGACTGCGGGCCATCCTCGCGGATCGGCTGGCCCTTGCCCTGCTTGATGCGCAGCGCCGAGATGATGTTCGGGCCGAAGAAAAAGACAAAGAACAACGCCGTCGCCGCCGCCATCGCTGCGCGGAAGGTGATGTAGCGGAAGATGTTCAGCGGACTGTAGAGATAGGACAGATCCGCAAGCAGCGTCAGCATGTCGGTTTCCTTAGCTGGCCTGTTCGGCCCCGAATTTCGTCTTTAGTGCGGCGACGATGCGCGACATCTTCGATCCGTTGGAGCCCTTGATCATCACCACGTCGCCGGCCCGTATTTCGGACAGAACGGCCTCCTCCAGCTCCATCGCCGTGGCGCGATGGGCGGCGCGCATCGCCTCTGGCGCGGCGTAGTAAAGACGCTGCATGAGCGGGCCTGCGGTGAAGAGATAATCGACATTCGCGCGGGAGAGGTCAGCGGCGAGTTCGGCGTGCAATTCGCCGGCCTGCGGACCAAGCTCCAGCATGTCCCCGAGCACGGCGATGCGGCGCCCGCCCGCGCCCGGCGCCGTCGCGCCGAGAAGCTCGAAGGCCGCGCGCATCGACGTTGGATTGGCGTTGTAGCTTTCATCGATCAGCGTGAAGTCGCCATTGCCGCTCGACAGCGTCTCGCGCTGGCCACGCCCGGAGGGCGGCGCAAAATCGGCGAGCGCGGCGGCCGCCTTTTCAAGATTGAGATCGAACACGACGGCGACGAGCAGGGCCGCGAGAGAATTGAGAGCGATGTGCTTGCCGGGCGCGCCGATGCGATAGGAGAGGCGCCTGTCGAGAACCTGGGCCTCCACCTCGCAGCCATCATCGAGCTGCCGGTACGAGAGGAGACGCGCCTGCGCATCTTCCGACTCGCCGAAGCCGAAGACATGGCCCGCTGTCTGCGCCGCAGCCGCGGCGAGGCGCTCGTAGTATTCATCATCCCGGTTGATGATGGCGACGCCGCCTTCGAGTCCGGAAAAAATCTCCGCCTTGGCGTCGGCGATGCCATCGACCGACTCGAAATGCTCGAGATGAACGGCGGCGACTTTAGTCACCACCGCGACATGCGGGCGCACCTGGGCGACGAGCCCGGCAATCTCGCCCGCGTGATTCATCCCGAGTTCGAAAACGCCGTATCGCGAGCCAGCCGGCATGCGCGCAAGCGTGAGCGGCACGCCCCACTGATTATTGTAGGACGCAACGGAGGCGTGGGTGGCGCCGAAATGCGAGAGCATCAGCCGCGTCATGTCCTTGGTCGAGGTCTTGCCGACCGAGCCGGTGATGGCGGCCACGAGAGCGCTGGAGCGGTCTCGCGCGCGCATGCCGAGGAGTTCGAGCGAACGTTGCACATCCTTCACGACAAAGAGCGGTCCGCTTCCGGCGAGATCGGTTGCATGCGCCTCGTCGATCACCGCGGCGGCCGCGCCCTTCTCTAAGGCGGCGCGCACGAATTCATGGCCGTCGCGCGCATCGCCCTTGATGGCGACGAAGAGGTCGCCGGGGTTCAGCGTGCGGGTGTCGATCGAAACGCCGGTCGCCTCGCGCGCCAGCGATCCGCTGACCCGCGCCTGCAAGGCGCCGACCAGCGCCAGGCCCGACCATAGGGGTTCCTGCTTCATCCACCATGCTCCTGCAGCGCTTTCGCGACCGCTTCGTGATCGGAAAAGGGCAATATGCGATCCCCGACGATCTGGCCAGTTTCGTGGCCTTTGCCGGCCACGACGAGCACGTCGCCCGCGCCAAGCCCCGCGACGGCCTGCGAAATCGCGGCCCCCCGGTCGGCGATCTCGACGATTTGCGCCGCGCCCGCGCCCTGCGCGCCCGCGATGATGGCGGCGCGAATCGAAGCGGGGTCTTCACTGCGCGGATTGTCGTCCGTGACGATGGCTACGTCCGCGGCGCGCGCCGCGATCTCGCCCATTAGCGGGCGCTTGCCCGTGTCGCGGTCGCCGCCGCAGCCGAAGACGACGATGAGGCGCGATTTTGTCAGCGGGCGCAGCGTCGCCAGCACCTTCTCCAGCGCGTCCGGCTTGTGGGCGTAATCGACGAAGACCGGGGCGCCGTTCCTTGCGCCGATAAGTTCAAGCCGTCCAGGCGCGCCTTCGAGGTCGCCCAGCGCGGCGAAAACCCTCGCCGGATCGTCGCCGGCTGCGATGGCGAGGCCCGCCGCGACAAGCGCGTTCGATGTCTGGAAGGCGCCCGCGAGCGGAAGCTCGACCGCATATTTTACACCGCCGTGGCCGAGTTTGAGGCTCGTCGCAAGCGCATGGGCGTCGGCCTCGATCAGCCTGATCGCCTCGCCGGCGGCGCCGACGCTGAATAACGCCAGGCCGCGCGCGCGGCACCCTTGCGAAACACGCGGCGCGATGTCGCTGTCGGCGTCGATCACCGCCGTCTGGCCGGGCTGCAAGAGCGTATCGAAGAGACGCATCTTCGCGGCGAAATATTCTTCCATGTCGCGATGGTGATCGAGATGGTCGCGCGAGAAATTGGTGAAGCCCGCAGCGGCGAGGCGCACGCCGTCGAGGCGGCGCTGATCGATGCCGAGCGACGACGCCTCCATCGCGAGATGCGTGACCCCACGTCCCGCCAGCTCGTCCAAAATCCTTTGCAGTTCGACCGGACCCGGCGTCGTCAGCGCGCCGTAATGCGCGCCTTTCGAGTCGACAATGCCGACGGTGCCGAGCGAGGCCGCCTCATGGCCCATCGCGGCCCAGATCTGGCGCAGGAACGCCACGACCGAGGTCTTGCCGCTCGTGCCCGTGACGGCGACGATCGTTTGCGGCTGGCGCGGATAGAAACGCGCGGCGGCATGGGCGAGTTCGGCGCGCACATCCCCCACCACGACGAGCGGCAGCGGACACTCCGCCTGCCGCTGCGCGACCACGACGATAGCGCCGCGCGCCCTGGCGTCGGCTGCAAAAGAGAGCCCGTCGCCCGCATGGCCGGGGATTGCGAAAAAGACGAAGCCGTCGCGAACCGCGCGGCTGTCAGCCGACAGGCCCGCGATTTCGAGCCCGGCGAGCGCGGGATCGAGGTCGTTTTTCGCGAGGAGCTGAGCCAGACGCATCAGTGGCCGTGGCCTCCGGCGGCAGGGACGTTCGCCATGCCATAGCCGAGTTTGGCGAGCAGCGGAAAGGGCGTATGAGGCGGCTCGAAGCGCGGCGCGAGGCCGAGGATCGGCCCGACGCGCTCGATGATCTGGCCCGTCACATGGCCCGAGTTATAAGCGGCGGTGGCGTGGCCGCCATCCTCGGGCAGGCCCTGCGGCTCGTCCATGATGGTGAGGAAGAGATATTTGGGCTTGTCCGACGGCGCGACCGCCATGAAGGTCGTGAACAGACGGTCCTTCGAATAATGGCCGTGAATGACCTTCTCCGCCGTGCCGGTCTTGCCGCCGACGAAATAGCCGTTCACGTCCACCTTCTTGGCCGTGCCGATCTCTGCGTTGAGGCGCATGAGATAGCGCATCGCCTCGCTCGTCTCGGGCTTCACCACCTGCACCGCGGTTTTCATCGCCTCTTCCTCGCTGCGCTTGAGGAACGAGGGCGTGATGAGATAGCCGCCGTTCATCAGCGCGCTGACGGCCATCATGGCCTGCAGCGGCGCGACGGCGAGACCGTGGCCGAAGGCGATGGTCATGGTGTTGAGCTCGCCCCAATTCTTCGGGACGATCGGCTCGGCGCTCTCGGGCAACTCAGTGCGCATGCGGGTGAGCTGGCCCATCTTGCGCAGAAAGGCCTGGTGCTTTTCGACGCCCTGCCCCATCGCCATGCGCGCCGTGCCGACGTTCGAGGAGTAGGTGAAGACCTCCGGCACGGTGAGCGCGCGATTCTGCGCGTGATAATCATGAATTTTGAAGCGACCGAAGGAAAGCGCGCCTCGGGCGTCGAGGCGCGAGTTGAGATTGATCTTGCCGGAGTCGAGCGCCATGGCGATGGTCAGCGCCTTGAAGGTCGAGCCCATCTCATAGACGCCGACATTCATGCGGTTGATGTGAATCTGGTCCAGCGCATCGGCGGTCTTGTCCGTGGGATTGTTCGGATCATAGTCGGGCAGAGAGGCGAGCGCGACGATCTCGCCTGTGTTGACGTCCATGATCGCCGCCGCGCCGGCTTTCGCCCTGAAGCGCTCGACCCCCTTGGCCACCTCGTCCCGAAGCGCATGGGTAGCGCGTATGTCCAGCGAGAGTGCGATCGGCTGCAGATCGTCCGGCGTCGCGCCGAAGCCGAGATTGTGAAGATCGGCGAGACCCTGGCCGTCGATGTATTTCTCGATGCCGGCGATGCCCTGGTTGTCGATATTGGCGAAGCCCAGCACATGCGCGCCGATGGGGCCGTTGGGATAGACGCGCTTGTTCTCGGCGATGAGCCCCACGCCCGGCAAGCCGAGATGGAAGACTTCGTCGCGCTGGTGCGGCGTCACTTCGCGCTTCACCCAGACGAAGCCCTTCCTGGAGGCGAGGCGGTCGCGCAGTTCCTTGCCGTCGAGGCCGGGCAGAGCCGCCGACAGAAGCTCGGTCGCCTCGTCCTTGTCGATGAGGCGGCGCGGCTCGGCGAAGACGGACATGACTTTCACGTCGCTCGCCAGCACCTCGCCGTTGCGATCGACGATATCGGGCCGCGAGGCGGACACGGCTGCAGCGGCGGCGCGGCGCACCGTCGCTGGCTCAGGCTTGAAGCCGAGATAGATCAGTCTGGCGCCGATGACGCCGTAAAGCGCGAGGAAGCCCAACGCCGCAAGCCGCATGCGCGGCGCGCTCGAGGCGAGGCTCGTGGAAAAGGCGGCGCGGACCATGCCGGCATATTTCGACGGCTTTTTCGCCGGCCGGGACGGCGGCGTCTCCAGCATGTCTGGCATGTGAGGATGCTCTGTCATGGCTTTTTGGGCTCGCGGCTCGGGCTCGGGGGGGCGCCTTGCGGCTTGGTCGTCGCCGCGACTTTAGGCGTCGCGGTCTTGACCTTCGGAGCCTCGGCTTTGGGGGTCGTGGGCGTCGCGACGATGGCGGGGGGCGTTGCGGGAAGGCTCAGACCAACCTCGCTCAGCTTGGCGCCGATAGAGTCGCCCCGCGTCTTTTGCGGCAAAGACTGCGCCGGAACGAGCTGCGTCACCTGAAGCGGCTTGAGATCGGGAAGATATTTGTCGGCCAGCGGCTGCAGGCGCTCGGGCCGCGTCATATAGGCCCATTCCGCCCGCAGCACGGCGATGGCGTCCTGCTCGGATTTGATTTCGATCTTCGTCTTGGCGATCTGCTCGGCGCGATAGGCCGTCTGATATTTGATCGTATAGGCGTAGACCGCCGAGCCGATGAGCGCGAGAACCGCGACGATGTTGAGAAGCCGGAGCATCAGACTTTTCCTTTGTCGCGCACAGGCAGGCGCGCAAGGCGCATGAGCCTGTCACCCAATGGAAGCGCAGGCCCGGCCTTGCGCGTGGCGGTGCGCAGCTTGGCCGAGCGGGCGCGCGGATTGGCGGCGATCTCTGCGCGCGAAGGCGCGACCGGCTGGCGCCCTTCGCAGACGAAACTCGTCGGAGCGGCGGCCGGCTCGCCCGGCAGGCGGCGCGAACCTGTCTCGCCGCGCCCCGAACGCTCCGAGAGGAACTGCTTGACGATGCGATCTTCGAGCGAATGGAAGGTGACTACCGCGAGACGCCCGCCCTCCGCGAGCGCGCGCTCGGCGGCCGCAAGCGCGTCGAGCAACTCGCCAAGTTCGTTGTTGACGGCGATACGCAGCGCCTGAAAACTTTTCGTCGCCGGATGAATGTCTGTCGGACGCAAAGGCGCGACGCGCGCGATCATCTCGGCGAGCGCCCTGGTGGAGGTGAACGGCGCAATCTCGCGGTCATGTGCAATTGCGCGGGCGATGCGGCGCGAGGCGCGCTCCTCGCCGTAGAAGTAGAGTATGTCGGCGAGCGTCTCTTCGTCGGCCCCGTTGACGATGTCGGCGGCGCTGACGCCCCTGCCCTCCATGCGCATGTCGAGCGGGCCGTCGCCGCGGAAGGAGAAGCCGCGTTCGGCTTCATCGAACTGCATGGACGAGACGCCGATGTCGAGGACGACGCCGTCGAGCGGCCAGAAGCCCTGCGCCTTCGCCACCTCTTCGAGCTGCGAGAAGCGGGCTTCGACGAGGGTGAGACGCCCCTGTGCCTGCGAAACGAGATCGGCGCCGGCGGCGATGGCCGTCGGGTCGCGATCGAGGGCGAGAACTTTCGTGTCGGCGGCCGCGAGAATGGCGCACGTATAGCCGCCCGCGCCAAAGGTGCCGTCGAGATAGCGGCCGCCGTCGCGCGGGCGCAGCGCCTCGATCGCCTCCCCGAGCATCACGGGCGCGTGCCGGACCGGTCCGCTCGCGGCCGGGAGTTGATCCGCGGCGCGGTCCTTCTCCATCACGCTCACCCTCGCATTCGCGCTCGCCTTCCGCCCGACGCGCCGAACCAGCGCGCCTTGGCCCCGGACGGGCCGGCTCGCGGTTTCTTGGCGTCGCGGCGGGAACTCTTGGCGGAGCATCTGGTTTTTCGAGGCGTGGGCGGAGCGGCGTCGCCGCCGCAGCGCCTCCCCGGCGCCAAACAGCATTAAGCTTTGTTAGTCTTAAGGGACGGTTTACACGGCGCCCCGCCGCGTCCCGATTTGGGCCGAAAAAACAAACGCCAGCCGGCCTGTAAGCCGGGTTCTGTATGGCGCGGAGCGGTTTCCCGATCCGCACGTGACGGCCATTCCTCTGGGACGGTCGTCGCCGACCGCCTCGAGCAACCAACCCGGGCGACATCCCGGAGACGGGTTGAAAGCTTTCGGCTTTCGGTCGCCCCTATTCGGTTTTGCTCCCGGCGGGGCTTGCCATGCCCTGTGCGTTGCCGCCCAGGCGGTGCGCTCTTACCGCACCCTTTCACCCTTACCGGGCGTAAAGCCCGGCGGTTTGCTTTCTGTGGCGCTTTCCCTGGGGTCGCCCCCGCCGGACGTTATCCGGCGCCGTGTCTCCGTGGAGCCCGGACTTTCCTCTGCATGACGCAGCGGCCGTCCAGCCGACTGGCGCGTAAAGGGATAGGGAGCAGCGGCGGGAAGGTCAAGGCGCGACGATCTCACGCAGGCAACCGGCTCTGCGAAAGCTTTGCGACGCGGCGGCGCGCTCCATTTTAAGAGAGGACGTCCTGCGTCCATGCCGAATTAAATGCCAAAGCTTGGCAATAAAAATATCCAGGGAGGAATCATGATCAATCGTCGAGTTACATTCGCAGCGCTCGGGCTGGGGCTGGCCTTGCTCGCAGCGCCGCAGGTCGCCTTGGCCAGCAATCATCATATCCTGGCCGCCCTGCGCGAAACCAAGGAGGCGATCCACGAGGGCAGGCAGCACATGTTCTCCTCCTTCGCGGAGCACACGCACAACGCTCTGGACCATGCGCGCGAGGCCGTGGCCGAAAACGCGGACCCCAAAGGCCATGTCAGCATGGCCGTGACGCATCTTCGCCAGGCGTTGAAGACGGCGAAGCGCACGCATCACGTGAACCGGCTCGAAGCGGGCGTCCGTCACGCCGAAAGGGCGCTGATCCATCTGAAAGTCGCGGCTGAGCACTGAGCCTCGGCCGTCGCCGAACCAAAAAAATCGAAAACTGAAGGGAACATAATCATGATTCGTCGCGCAGTTATTGCCTCTCTTGCTCTGGCCGTAGCATTGGTCCTCGCTCCGAGCGCGTCCTTCGCCGCCAGCGAACATGTGACGCAGGCGATCCTGGAGACCGAGGAGGCCATCAAGGAAGGCAAGGCGAACAACGCCTCATCCTTCGCAGAACACGCGCATAACGCCCTCGATCACGCGCAGGCCGAAGCCGGAGACGCGAAGCCCACGGGGCATCTCAAGAGCGCCATCACGCATCTGCGTCAGGGCATCAAGACCGCGAAGCGCACGCATCATGAGAGCCGGATCGCGCGCGGCGTGCACCACGCCGAGCAGGCGCTGACCGATCTGCGGGCGATGCAGTAAGCCTGAACTCGGCCGGAGGCGGGTCCGCTTCGCCTCCGGCCCTCGTCGCGCTGGAGCAGTCTCCTTGACGCACTACCCCTGCGTCAGCCGGGCGAACCGTTCCGGGATCGCCTCCAGCCATGTCTGGCGCATCGAATCGCGCAGGCGCTCGGACACAAGAGCGCCCGACGCGAGCCCAAAGGCCAGCGCCACATAGCTTGCGAACATCGACCGTTTGGAGAGCACCAGCTCCCAGCCGGGCGTGAAGCGATGCGGCGTCAGGCCGTAATCGACGACAAAGGCGATGCCGGACATCGCGAAGGCGTCGCGCAGGAGCACGCCGAGGGAGCGCGGCGGATTGGCGGCGAGCCAGGCCTCGAAAGGCGCGGCCCAGAGGATCGCGGAAGCGTGATGGGTAAGGAAGCCGACAGCCGTGTGTCCGGCGTCCGGCAGCTCCACATTCGCCGCCTCGTCGCCGTTCAGCCAATGGCTCGTCGCATTGGTCGGCTGCAGCGCGCCCTTGCCCTCCATTTTCGCCAGCGCCGCCAGCGCGGCGGTCGAAACCAGCGTCGCTACGGTGCCTGTCACCACGGCGGAGAGGCCGACCTGCGACCATCTATTGTCCATAATTGTGCTCATGTGCGCCTCCAAAGGCATTCCGAGGCCAATGGAACCTCGCGCGCGCGCGCTTCGTTCCGCGCGCTTTCGGGCGCAGGCCAGATGCGTTAAGCCCGCAGCATGAGCCGCGCCGGAGACGAATCGACAGGAGCGCCAGGGGCCGCGCAAGAAAATGCGCAAGGGAGCGCGCAAGTCGCCGACGTGCTGGCGCCGGTCGCCGTCGAGGCGCCTTATTCCTATCTCACGCCGCCGGCGATGGGCTTGCAGCCGGGCGACAGCGTCAAGATACCGCTGGGGACGCGCGAGGCCTATGGCGTCGTCTGGTCGGTCGAGCCGGCGGGCGCGCAGCGCGGAAACCTCAAGACGGTGATCGCGCGGCTCGACCGTCCGCCAATGTCGCAGAAGCTCCGCGACTTCATCGACTGGCTCGCCCGCTACACGCTGACGCCGCGCGGCATGGCGCTGCGGCTCGCGACGCGGGCGGCCGAGGAAGCCGCGCCAGAGACGCCGCGCACGCTCTATCGCGCGACGGGCGCGAAGCCCGGGCGTCTCACGCCGACCCGCGCGCGCGTGCTGGAGGCCGCCGAAGGCGGCATGGCCTTCACCAAGAAAGCGCTTGCGGAGGCCGCCGCATGTTCGAGCGGCGTCCTCGACGCCCTTGTCGACGAAGGCGCGCTGGAGGCGATCGCCGCGCCGCCCGAGCCCGTCGCCCGCGCGCTCGATCCCGACTTCGCCGCGCCCGTTCTGGAGCCCGCGCAGCGCCTCGCCGCGGATGCGCTGGCGCAGGCCGTGCACGCGCGCGCCTTCCGGCCCTTTCTGCTGGAGGGCGTCACCGGCTCGGGAAAAACGGAAGTTTATTTCGAAGCGATCGCCGCAGCGCTGAAGGACGGCGGACAGGCGCTGGTGATGATGCCGGAAATCGCGCTCACCGCGCAGTTTCTCGAGCGCTTCGCCGCGCGCTTCGGCGAGAAGCCCGCCGAATGGCACTCCGGCGTCTCCGAGCGCAAGCGCGCGCGCATCTGGCGCGCGGCGGCGACGGGCGAACTTTCGGTCGTCGCGGGCGCACGCTCGGCGCTGTTTCTGCCCTTCCGCGATCTGCGCCTCATCGTCGTCGACGAGGAGCACGAAGGCGCCTACAAGCAGGACGACGGCGCCTCCTATCACGCGCGCGACATGGCGGTGGTGCGCGCGCGTTTCGAAGACGCGGCGCTCGTTCTGGCCTCCGCGACGCCCTCGATCGAAACGCGCGTCAACGCCGAGCGCGGGCGCTACGCGCATCTGCGCCTCGACAGCCGAGCGGGCGCGCGGCCTATGCCAATTCTTGCGCCCGTGGACATGCGCGTCGAAGGGCCCGAGCGCGGGCGCTGGCTCGCGCCCCGGCTCGCGCTCGCGGTCGGGGAGGCCATTGCGCGCGGCGAACAGGCGCTGCTCTTTCTCAACCGCCGCGGCTATGCGCCGCTCACGCTCTGCCGCGAATGCGGGCATCGCTTCCGCTGCACGCAATGCGACTCATGGCTCGTCGAGCATCGCTTCCGCCGCGCGCTGGTCTGCCACCATTGCGGCCATACCGAGCGCCGCCCGCACGCCTGTCCCGAATGCGGCGCGGAGGATTCGCTCACGGCCTGCGGTCCCGGCGTCGAACGGCTCGCGGAAGAAGCGGCGACGCTTTTTCCCGACGCGCGCATCCTCGTCCTCTCATCCGATTTCCCCGGCGGCGCCGAGCGTCTGCGGCGCGAACTCGACGAGATCGCCAAGGGCGCCTTCGACATCGTCATCGGCACGCAGCTCGTCGCCAAGGGCCACAACTTCCCGCACCTCACGCTCGTTGGAGTCGTGGACGCGGATCTGGGTCTCGGCAGCGGCGATCCGCGCGCGGCGGAGCGCACCTTTCAACTGCTCGCTCAGGTGACGGGACGCGCCGGGCGGGGCGACAACCCGGGCCGCGCGCTCATCCAGACCTTCCAGCCCGAACACCCTGTCATCGCCGCGCTGCTCTCGGGCGACGCGGAAAAATTCTACGCGCAGGAGATTGCGCTGCGCGAGCGCGCCGGGCTGCCGCCATTCGGTCGGCTTGCGGCCTTGATCGTCTCGGGCAAGGACGCCGCCGCGACGGAAGCGCACGCCCGCGCCCTCGCGCGCGCCGCGCATGATCTGCCGCCCTCGCCGCGCTATCGCGTCGCCGCGCTCGGCGGCATTCCCGATTCGGACGAAATCATGATGCTGGGGCCCGCAGAGGCGCCGGTCGCGCTCATTCGCGGACGCTTTCGCTATCGATTGCTCGTCAAGGCGCCGCGAAGCGCCGACGTACAGGGCTTCCTGCGCGATCTTGTCAAAGCCTCGCCCAGGGAGCGTGGCGGCATACGCGTGCAGATCGACGTCGATCCGCAGAACTTCATGTAAGCCACGCGGCGTTGAAAGCGCGCCCTCCAGCGACAATTACGAATGCCTCTCACGCGCGAAGACTCGCCTGCGTGTGAAAAAGGAGAGGCATGATGCGGATCAAAATCTTGACGCTGGCAATCGCATCGGGCGCGCTCGCGCTCGGCGCGCCGATGGTCAAAGCCATGCCGGTCGCGAAGCCGGCCCTCGACACTCTGTCGCACAAGGCGCATGGCGTGCGCATCTGCGACGATGACGGCGATTGCTGGTGGTCTTACCGGCATCATCGCGGCCGCCACTGGGACGACGACGATCACTGGCGCCGCGGCGAGCGCTTTCATGACCGCTGGGATGGTCGCTACGGTCGCGCGCCCCATCGCGACTTTGATCGCGACCGCGACCGGGATTTCGACAAGGATCGGGAACGACAGGGTCGTAACGACAGGGGCCGCACCGCCCGCGAGGAACAAAAGGACGATCGCGGCGGCGCAACAGGCGGCGGCGCGACGACGCCCGATCAGGGGCAAACGCAGGGTCAGGGCAAGAAGGATTGATCCAGCGAACGGATCACGCGCCGCCGACGACGCGCGCGACCACCTTCGCCGTATAATCCACCATCGGCACGATGCGCGCATAATTCAGACGCGTCGGGCCGATGACGCCAAGCGCCCCGATGATGCGGCGCTCGCTGTCGCGCAGCGGCGCGGCGATCATCGACGAGCCGGAGAGCGAGAACAGCTTGTTCTCCGACCCGATGAAGATGCGCACGCCCTCGCCCTGCTCGGCGCGTTCCAGAAGATCGATGACCTCGGTCTTCGTCTCGAGGTCGGCGAAGAGCAGGCGGACGCGCTCGAGGTCGGCGGCGGCGGTCAGGTCTTCGAGAAGATGCGCCTGGCCGCGAACGATGAGCTGGCGGTTTTCGATCGGCGAACCGGCCCAGCTCGCGAGCCCAGCCTCGACGAGCCGCGCGGTGAGTTCGTCGAGCTCGCGCTGCGCCGCCTGCCGCGAGGCCGCTATGCCGTCGCGCGCCTCGGCGAGCGTGCGGCCGGTGATGCGCGCGTTGAGATAATTGGCCGCTTCGATCAGCGCGGACGCGGGCAAATCGCGCGAGACGGGAATGACGCGGTTCTCCACCGTGCCGTCGTCGGCGACGAGGATCGCGAGCGCGCGCTCCGGCTCCAGCCGCACGAATTCGATTTGCTTGAGCCGTACATTGTCCTTCGTCGCGACGACCACGCCCGCCACTCTCGTCAGGCCGGAGAGAAGGCTCGTCGCCTCCGCCAGCACCCCTTCGAGATCATGGTCCTTTGAGGCGGCCTCGACCTCGGCTGCGATGCGCATGCGTTCCGCATCGTCGAGATCGCCGATCTGCAGCATCGAATCGACGAAGAAGCGCAGCCCGAGTTCGGTCGGCAGACGGCCCGCGCTGGTGTGCGGGGCGAAGATAAGGCCCAGCTCCTCGAGATCCTGCATGACGTTGCGCACCGACGCGGGCGAGAGCGTCATGGGCAGAAGCCGTGAGAGCTGGCGCGATCCCACAGGGTCGCCGGTCGCAAGATAGCTGTCGACCAGCAGCCGGAAGATGTCGCGGGACCGATCGGTCAACAGCGACAGCCCGGACGTCGGGGGAATGATCTGAGAGGGTCGGATCATGACGCCAGAGAATAACGCATCCGCGCCCCGCGTCGAGATCATGCTGAAACTGAGAAAAAGCCCGGCCGCATGGGCCGGGCTTTGCATTGTGTTGGCCCTGGTTCGGCTCAGATGCCCAGATTTGGCATCCCGATCAGCGCGCCGAAGTTCTTGATCTGATAATTGACGCCCAGGCGGGCGATATGCGTGTCGAAGCCGTTGCCTTCGAAGGTGCGGTAAGCGTTGGGGAAGCCAATGCTCCCGCCGCTCGGCCCCTTCAGCTCCGAGTAGAGATACTCGGCCTTCACGGAGATATTGTTCGTCATCGCATATTCGAGGCCGGCGCCGACCGTCCAGCCGGCCTGCCAGGTGGAGGCGTTGTTCTGGAAGAGCAGGCCGCCCACCGCCTCGAAGCCGCTGGTGCGGGTCTTGCCATAGGCGAGGCCGCCCGTGATGTAGGGCAGGAAACGCCCGAAGGCGTAGCCGAAGCGCAGCCGCTCGGCGCCATACCAGTTCAGCCGCGTGTTGGAATTGCCCCAGACGCCGCCATTGTTGGTGCGCACGTCGGCGTAGTTGTACTCGGACTCGTAGCCGATCACGACGTTGTTCGGAAACTGCCAGTTGAAGCCCGTCTGGATGCCGACGAGATAGCCGCTCGTGCCGGCCGAGGTCGTGACGTCATTGAAGATCGCCAGCGGGGGGCCGAAGGCGTAGATGTCGGAAATGCGATTCATGGAGCCGCCGCCGTAGCTGCCGCTCACGCCCGCATGCCAGCCGGTCCAGTCCCAGATCGCCGGGGGCGGCGGCGGGGGCGCCTTGTAGCTGGGGAGATCGGCGGCGCAAGCCGCGCCAATCGCCAGAATTGACGACACGGCGCCAATAACCGAGGCCTTGAATGTCATTTAATCTCTCCCAACGGCAAGGCGCGCGGATGAACGGCGCAGGAAACTCAAGATGGGAGAAGGTAACATTCTCGAATCTTCGAAGAAATTATCAGAGCGGCCTGTGAACCTAATTTCGCCGCGCCGTGTCCATTGAGTCACACTGCAACATAATCGATTGTTTTCTATAGGATGGCTATCAAGCTTGCGAGGTCAGAAGGGTTTCTCCGGCGCTTTCCAGGCTCGCCTGATAGGCCGCGCGGGAGAAACGCGCCTCGTAATAGGCGCGCGCCGCGCTGGCGCCGCGCGCCGAATCGCTCGGGATGGGCGCTTCGCGCGCCCGCAGGATCGCGCGCGCGAATTCGGCCGCCGTCTCCACCACCGTGAGGCCGGGAATTGTCAGCGCCGCCGCGTCCATGCCGCGCAGCGCCTGCGGCGTCGCGATGATCGGCAGGCCGCTCGACATGGCTTCGACCGTCTTGATCGAGAGGCCGGTGCCGCCGACCGTCGGCAGCAGCGCGAGCCTCGCGTTGGCGTAAATCGCCCCCGGGTCTTCGACGCGGCCGAGAAACCAGCCCTTGTAGCGTGCGTGAAGCTCGGGCGCGCGGGCGCGCAGGCCCGCATCCACGCTCCCGGCGATCTTCACCTCGAGGCCGGGCGCGAGCGGCGCAACCTCCTCGAGAAACCAGATCAGGCTCTCCACGTTCGCCGTGTTGTTGCTGGAGACGATGACCACATCCGGCCCGCCGGGGCCGGTGGGCGCCGCAGGGGTCGGCGGATAGAGGAGCAGATGGCGCTTTTCCGGCAACATTGCGCGGAAGTCCTCCGCCTCCTGCGCATTGAGATGCAGCAGCAGATCCGCGCCGCGCATCGCCTCCAGTTCCTGCGCCAGCATGGCATCATAAGTGGCTCTCGGCGAAAGCCAGGGCATCCGCTCGTTGATGAGCGCGAACTGGCGCGCCTGCAGATCATGCGTGTCGAGCATGATGGGCGCGCGAGCGCGCGCGAGGCGCCGCGCCACCGGCATGAGGAAGAAGTGATTGCAGTGGACGAGATCGTAATCGCGATCCTCGAGCTCGCGGGACAGCGCCGCGCGCTGCGACATGCCGAGCCGGATCGCCGCCTGATCGCCGTGGACATAGGGCCACAGCACCTGCGTCAGAAATCGCGGGCCGAGCATGGCGTGGAAAGGCGCGCCGCCATAATGGCGCGGGCCGGCGTCGAGTTCGGGCGTGGCCTGCGTGAAGGACTTCCATATCCAGTCGCGGCCGGGCACGAAGCCCGGATCGGAGCTGATGGCGATAGGCAGAACGTCTGCGCCGAGCGCGCGATAGGCCTCGATCTGCCCGACGACCACGCGGTACGTGCCGCAGGAATGCCAGGCCGGATGAATCAGCGCGACGCGGCGGCCGGCAAGACAAGAGGGGCTCATGCGGCGAGCGTCTGCAGCGCCTCCGCGAGCGAACGCGCATAGGCGTCGATGCTGAAGGACTTCTCGTAGAGTTTGCGCGTGTCGCTCATGGCGCCGGGCGTGTCGCCGCGGTCGCAACGCGCCTGCGCGGCGCGCCAGAATTGCGCAAATTGCGCGGCGTCCTGCGCCAGTTGAACATTGGTGAGCGCCGTCGGGTCGACCCCCATGCCGCGGAAGGCGAGCGGCGTCGCGATGAGCGGCGCGCCGCAGGAGAGCGCCTCCACCGCCTTGATGGAGAGGCCGTGGCCTTCGATGGTCGGCAGCAGGACGAAGCCCGCCCGCGCATAGACCGCGCCGATATTCTCGACCCGGCCCTTGAACAACCCGCGATGCGCTTCATACAGCTCGGCGTCGCGCCGCCTCACGCCCGCGTCGATGTTGCCGTAGATCGCGACCTTGGCGCCGCCAGCGCGCGGAACGACGTCCGTCAGGAACCAGCGCATGCTCTTGTAATTGGCGTAATTATCGCTCGCGACGATGATGATCTCATGGCCCTTCGCGCGCGGCGCCTCGGGCACGGCGGGGTAGATCAGCGCATGTCGCTTTTCCGGCAGAAGATCGCCGAAGTCGCTATGCTCCTCCTCGTTGAGATGCGTGCAGAGATCGGCCCGCCGCATCCATTCGAGCTCCACCATCAGCATGTCGGCGTAATCGGCGCGCGGGGGCAGGAAGAAGCCGCCCTGATTGCGCAGAACATATTGCCGCGCCTGAATGTCCTGCGTCTCCAGGATCACGGGAATGCGCTTTCCCCGCTTCAGCCGCTCGACGAAGGGCAGCGTGAAATAGTGATTCGCGTGGATGAGGTCGATCGTCTCGCCGTCGAATTCGTCGGGCAGCGGCGCGCGCCTGGCGAGTTCGACGAGCCAGGAGGCCTGATCGCCGTGGATGAGCCGCCAATAGCCTTTGGCGAGGAAAAGCGGCGAGAGAAGAGATAAAGTCGGCGCGCCTGAAAAATAGCGCCGGCTGGCCCCGATGTTCCGGGAGGCGTCGATATAAGCGTCCCAGCGCGCGCCCTCCGTCGCGGGGGGGCCGAGCGCGTCCATCATGGCGACGGAGACGACCCGCGCCCCGAGCTTGCGGTAGGCGGCGATCTGGCTGACGTTGACCTGATAGCTGCCGCAGCTGTGCCAGGCGGCGTGAACGACCGCGACTGTCTTTCCGGCCAACGGCTTGCCAAGGGGAGGAGCCTCGCCCGCCGTCTGCGAAATGTCGCTCAATCGACCGCCCCCTTGCTTTTGCCTAAATTTTACAAGTACACCCGGTATATGAGCCTTCGACTTCCGAATCCACCCCTCCGGGCGCCCGACGCCGAGGCCGGCGCCGCCCCGGCCAAGCGCTACGGCATCGCCATTGTCGGCAACGACAAGATCATAGACTGGCTGCTGCCGTTCCTAGAAAGCTACCGCGACACGAATTCGTCGCTGCCAATCTACCTGATTCCCTATGACGACAATGTCGAGATGACGCGCCGCGCCGCGGAAATCTACGGCGCGACCTATGTGGACGAGGAGCCGGTCGAAATCGACCGCCTGTCCCACGAGCTTTATCCGGGCATTTTCAACAACAACCGCCGTCGGCTGCGCAAGCTGCAGGCGCTCGCCCTGCCGCTCGACGAAGTCGCCTATGTCGACGTCGACGTCATTCTGTTCCGGGACTTCACGCCGGTCTTCGGCAAGCTGGAGGCCGGGAAGACGGAGTTCATCGTCGCTTCGCCCAGCTTCGAATATGTCTACAACGACCGGCGTGATCGCTATCCCTTCCTGAAGGACGCGCTGCTGTTCAACGACGGCTTCTGGGTCACGTCCAACAAATATCTGAAGCTGTCGGACTTCATCGAGACGATGAAGGAAGACGCGGCGATATTCCACGACGTGCGCAAGCGCGGCCAGCTCTTCGCCCAGCCGCTCGTCAACTTCGTGACCCACCGGCGCGGGCTGAAGATCGAGCTTCTGCCCAACGCCCTTCCGGGCGCCTCGCACGAGAGCTTCTACAAGGCGCCGGGCGTGACCTTCAAGGACGGGAAGCCGCTCGACGTCGATGGCAAGGAGATCTACTTCTGCCACTGGGCCGGCGCCGTCGCCCTGCCCGCGCGCGGCGTCTTCGATCCCGCATGGACGGAATATTCCAAAGCCGCCTGGGCGCGGTTCAAGAAGTAATCGGGCGCGACCGGTACCGCCATGCCGCACCTGCTCTTCCATTACATTTTCAAGCGCGTGGGCTTCAACGTCCTCGTGGTGCAGCTCGCCCTGTCGGTCCCGGTGGTGCTCTCCTACCTGCTTTATCAACTGCCGCCGGCCGCCGTGCGCGGCGGGCTGGTGATTCCCGCGCTCGTCGGCGTCACGCCGACCGTGGCCTATGTCACGCTGCCTATGGCCATCGGCGTCGCGACGGCGCTGGAGTTCTCGCGCATGGCGAGCGAAGGCATGGTCGCGGTGCTCTACGCCTTGCGGCTTTCCGTGTGGTCGATCTGCCGGCCGGCGCTGTCGCTCGCGGGCGGCATCGTCATTCTCGGCTATATCCTCGCCAATTTCGTCGCGCCTCATTATTCGAGCTACATGCAGGACGTTCTCAACGTCGTGAACAATTCGCTCAACCACCGCATGCTCGACGCGGCGCGTTTCTACACCTTCTCCAACGGCGTTAAGACGCTCTACATCGAGCGCTGGGTGACGCCCGACATCGCCGCCAATCTCTTCGTGCGGCAGATCTCCATCGAGAAGATGCAGGAGGAGACGATCACCGCCGCGCGCGCCGAGTTCCGCCGCAACGAGTCGGGCGTGATCGTCGCTCTGTCGAACGGCAGCATCCAGACGCGCTCGCTCACCAGCAACGACGTGCGCCTCGCCAATTTCGACGAATATGCGATGGCGCTGCCGATGCAGGGCAGCAGCGGGCTACCGGACCGCGGCTGGAAAGGCGTCTACGAACTTTCCGCCGGCGCCTTCCTGACCAGCCGCGACCTCGCCAAGGCCGACGCGCGCCAGCAGGGGGAATGGATGGCGGAGGCGGCCAAGCGCTTCGGCGTGCCGATGCTCGCCCTCGCCCATACGCTGCTCGCCATGGCGCTGGTGCTCGCCTTCGGCAACATTACCGGCCGGCGCGGCGCGGCGGGCGGCCTCACCATCATCGCGATTCCGGCTGTTCACATAGCCTTTCTGGTCGCGCTCGAGTCTCTGCTGCGCATCAGCGCGTGGTTTTCAATCGTGTTGCTCGCCGCCGTCGCAGCCGAAATCGCGCTGTCGATATGGCTGATCGCGCGGCTCAACTACAGCCCGCGCCCAAGGCCCTTCGACGCCTATGCGCCGCATGAGGGCTACGCCGCGCCCGTCGCCTGATTTTCCTCGGCGATCATCGCGGCGCGATAGTCGGCGATGATTCTGGCGGGCTCGCCGATTTCCCTCACCACGCCATTCTCCAGCCAGAGCACGCGGTCGCACAGATTCTGCAGGAAGTTCAGGTCGTGCGAAACCATCAGAATCGTGCCGTTGCGGCTGAACTCGGCGATGTATCTTTCGCATTTGCGTTGAAAGAGTTCGTCGCCCACGGACAGCGCCTCATCCACGATCAGCACGTCGGCGTCGGCGTGGGCGCAGATGGCGAAGGCCACGCGGGCGATCATGCCCATCGAATAGGTGCGCATCGGCTGCTCGAAAAAGGAGCCGATCTCGGCGAAGGCGGCGATGTCCTCGATGCGCTCGTCGACTTCCTTGCGCGAGAGGCCGAGAATGGCGGCGCCGATGCGGGCGTTCTCACGCCCGGTGAGCAAACCGTCGAAGCCGGAGCCGAGCGCAAGGATGGGCGCGATGCGCCCGCCGACCGTGAACTCGCCCCTGGTGGGGAAGGTGATGCCGCACAGAATCTGCAGCAGCGTCGTCTTGCCCGCGCCATTGCGGCCGACGATGCCGACGCGCTCGCCCTTGTTGACCGTGAAGTTCACGTCGTTGAGCACCCACTTCTCCTTGTAGAATTTCTTCCACAAGCCAAAGAGGACTTGCTTGAGCTGGTCGTTCTGATGCGCGTAGAGCTGAAACGCCTTTCCGACGCCCGAGCAGCGGATGGAGGGCTCAGATGACATCGACGATGACCGCCTTGTACCGCATGAAAAATCTGTAGCCGCCGAGGAAGGCCGCATAAGAGACGGCGACGAGGGCGAGATAGCCGACGACGTTCGGAATCTCGCCGTCGAGCGCGACTGCCCGCAGCATCTCGATATAATCGCCGACGACATTGAGGCGCAGCCAGACGGCCGCCGAGGGCGCCATCTGCGCGATCTGGTCCACGCGATAGAAGATCGGCGTTGCGAACATCAGCACCGGCACGATCGACGCCATGATATGCGCCACGTCGCGCGTGAAGGCGCCGAGCGCCATCAGGAACCAGACGACGCCGAGGATGAACAGGAAGAACGGAATCACCAGAAGCGGCGTAAGGACGATGGTGAGCGGCACCGAACCGGCGGTGAGCAGGCGAAAGGCGATATAGACGCCAAAGGCCACGCCCGCATAGGTGAAGGCGCGGATCGTCGCTGTCCAGGCGATGGTCTCGCTGGGGAAGATGGAGCGCTTGACGAAATTCACATGCTCGTGAAGCAGCACCGGCGCGCGGTAGGCAAGCTCGCTGAACAGGTTGAAGACAATGAGCCCGATGAAGATGCCGCTGGCGTAATCCGTGATGCTCATGCCGGCTGATAGCTGCGGCACGGTGATCGAAAAGAGCGTCGTGTAAGTCAGGAGCATGATGAGCGGCGACAGCACCGCCCAGGCCGGGCCGAGGAGCGAGCCGCGAAACCGCGATATGAATTCACGCCGCACCACGGCGCGGATGAGCTCCCGGTGCCGCCAGGCCCTCTCGAAAGGCGCGACATATTCGGCGGGGATGGAAGCGAGCAACGGGCGAGACGTCCTTTGACGAGAGCGCCGCCGGGGCGCGGATCGCCCCGCATAGACCAGTTTGGCCGCCCCTGTGTCAATGGCGGGGCTTAACCGTCGCCGCGCATGGCGTATAATCCGCCTTTAGAAGCAGGAGCGGAGATGCTGACGCGAAGGCAGACGATTGCGCGACTGGGGGCGACCGGCGCGGCGCTGGCGCTGCCCCGCGCGCCCGAGGCCAGTGAGGCGCCCGACTACGCCCTCCCGGACTGGACCGGCGACAGCGCCGTTCCGATGCATGCGATCCGCGACGGCGCCTGGGACCGGCCCCTGCCCGCGCCAGAGCGGCGCGTCGAGATCGCGATCGTCGGCGGGGGTCTGGCCGGACTTTCCGCGGCGGCGCTCCTGAGCGAGCGTGACCTGCTCCTTTTCGAGCGCGAGCGCGAGACCGGCGGGGTGGCGCGCGGGGGACGCTGGCGGGACGTCGACTACGCTCTCGGCTCGGCCTATTTCGTCGATCTGACCGAGCCCTACGGCGCCTTTTACGACATGCTGGGCGTCGCGCCGCGCCCGGTTCCGGAGCCAGTCGATCGACTGCTCGATCCCGGCGGCTCCGACCGGCTCAGGGGCGAGTTGCGCAAACCGCACGCCGAATTTCTGAACCTGATCGCAAAGCTCGTCGCGAGCGGGGATTTCCCGGATCTGCCAATCGAGGCGGCGCCCGCGGCCGCCCTTGCGCTCGACCGCATGACGCTTGCCGATTTCCTGCGGCGCGAGCATGTCGACCCGCGCCTCCTCGACTTCATCGACGTCTACTGCCTCTCGGCGATGGGCGCGCCCGCGGCGGAAGTGTCGGCTTATGCGGGACTGAATTTCCTCTCGGAGTTCGCGGGAAAAATCCACGCCCTTCCCGGCGGCAACGCGGCGCTGGCGCGGGCGATGTTGGCGCGCATCGACAGGGCGGGCGCGGGGCGGATCGTCTCCAACGCCGCCGTCTTCGCGATAGAGCCCTCGGAAGGCGGCGAGGCCCGCGTCGGCTGGTTCGACGCGACGAACCCCGGGGAAGCGCATTGCATCTCGGCGCGCTGGGTCGTGGTCGCCGCGCCATATTTCTTCGCCGCGCGCATCCTGCGCGGCGCAGGGACCGCCGCCGTGCGGATGCGAAGTCTGCGGCAGGGCAGCTTTCTCGTGGCGAATTGCTGTTTCGAGGGGCGGACGCCGGCCGGCCCCTACGACAGCTGGGCGCCGGGCGCCCGCGCGTTCACGGATGCGGTGGATGCAACCGCGGCATTGCCGCCGGAGCGGCGGCCGAAGGACCATAACGTCCTGACGGTCTATGCGCCGTTCCGCGATCCGGGCCTCGGGCGCGCGCAACTCCTCGCAGGCGACCGCGCGGCGCTGGCTGCGCCCATCATCGCCGAGCTTCGCGCGCTCATGCCGGACGCCTTCTCACAGGCGCGGCTCGCCGAGGTGCGCCTCACGCGCTGGGGCCACCACCATCTCATCGCCGCTCCGGGAACGATCGAGGCGATGCGGACGACGCCCAAGAGATTCGGCAATGTCCTGCTCGCGCATTCCGACGGCCAGGGGATGCCCGCCGTCGAAAGCGCGATCATGGAGGCGCATCGCGCGGTTGCGACGATCAAGGCCGGGTGACTCAAAACCGCCGGCGGATGAAGTCGGAATATGGCTCGCCGCGCAGATCGCCCGCCTCCTTCGAAAGCTCGGTGATCACCGCCCCCTGCTTCGTCTCCGCGAGCGGCTTGGCGCGGGAGATGGAGCCAAGATCGTAGAGATAGTCCGGCAGACGGCCGCTCACGAGGATGCGCCAGTCGAGCGGCAGCGCGTCGCCGACCACATGCCTCGCGAGGATCACGTCGGTCGTCGTGCAGTTCGTCGTGAGCGTATTGTAAAACATCGGCGCCTCAATGAGGCGCCGCGCAAGACCGACATATTGCTCGAAGAACGCCCTGACCCGCGGCGGCTTGGCCGCGAGGCGGTAGAGGCTGACGGTCTCGCCGCGGAAATTCGCCCGCACCTTGGCGACGTCGGCTTCGTCGGCCGCCACCAGAACGAGATTGTCCTTGCGGAAGGCGGAGGCGATGGGGTCGTAGATCTCGCCGTTTACGCGTCGCACCTCGACCGACATGGCGAGTTGGCCCTCGCCTTTGAAACCGAAGCTCAGAAAAACATGGGCGATGTTGGGATTGCCCCAGACCGAGGTGAAGAGGTCGAGGCTCTCCAGATTGGAGAGATGATACCGCCGCGTCTCCCAATGGGGCTTCGCCGCATCGGCGCCGGTCCAGTCGAAATCGCGGACGTTCTCGACGGTTATGTTGTCGCCCTCGATGCGGATGACCGGCAGGCGCGCGACATCGGGCGCCCAGTCCTTGTGTTCGGCGGGGACAATCGTGCTCCACCAGCCGATGAGCAGGGCGCCAAGACCTGCGACGGCGGCCCAATGGGCGACGCGGCTGCGATAAAGCAGCAGCGCGACAGCCGCCGCTGCGAAGGCCAAAGCGCTTGAGGCGGCGAGAGCGATACGCAGCGCATGCGGCTGCTGCGGCCCCTGATAGAAGATCGCGCCGAAGCTCCATGCGCCCGCGAGCAGGAGCATGAGCGCGAGCACGGCGCGCGCCAGAAAGCCGCCGACCTTCAACATTGCATTCACAGTCCCGGCGCGGCGGGGAAAGGCCCGCCGCCGCGTTCAAGGCTCTTTATGCCGTCTGCGCAGCCGAAGGCAAAGTCGCGCCTACTCCACCGTCACGCTCTTGGCCAGATTGCGCGGCTGATCCACGTCTTTGCCCATGAAGACGGCGACGTGATAGGCGAGGAGCTGCACGATCACGGCGTAGACGATCGCCGCGAACGGGCCGGAAACCTCCTCCGGCAATTCGACGAAGCCAGCAAGCTCCGCCGCCGCCTCCTCTTTCGCCCTGGGCGAGCCGATCAGGATCAGATGGCCGCCGCGCGCCGCGACCTCCTGAAGGTTGGAAACGGTCTTTTCGAGGCTCGCGTCCGGCGGCGCGAGAACGATGACCGGCATGGCGTAGTCGATCAGCGCGATGGGGCCATGCTTGAGTTCGCCCGCCGCATAGCCTTCCGCGTGAATGTAGGAGAGCTCCTTGAGCTTGAGCGCCCCCTCCATCGCGAGCGGAAAGGCGGGGCCGCGGCCCAGATACAGCACGCTCGAGGCGCGGGCGACGTCGCGCGCGACGGGCTCGATCTGCGCCTCGCGGTTGAGCGCGTCGGCCATCTGTCCAGGGGCGGCCACGAGTTCGGAGACGAGCGCACGCTCCTGCTCCTTCGTCAGCACGCCCCGGGCGCGGCCCAGCGCCAGCGCGATGCATGCGAAGACCGCGAGTTGGCAGGTATAGGCCTTGGTCGAGGCGACGCCGATCTCCGGGCCGGCCAGCGTCTTGGCCACTGTGTGGCTCTCGCGGGCGATGGTCGAGGTTTCGACATTGACGATGGAGAGCACGTGCTGCCCGTGATCCTTGGCGTAGCGCAGCGCGGCCAGCGTGTCGGCCGTCTCGCCCGACTGCGAGACGACGATCATCAGCCCGCCCTCGGGCAGCGGCGGGTCGCGGTAGCGGAACTCCGAAGCGATGTCGATCTCGACCGGCAGGCGCGCGAACCGCTCCAGCCAGTAGCGCGCGACGAGGCCCGCGTAATAGGCGGTGCCGCAGGCGGAGATGGTGACGCGCGAGAGCTTCAGCGGGTCGAAGGTCAGTTCGAAGGGCAGGCGCACCGTGCCTTCCGCGAGATCGAGGTAATGCGCGAGCGTGCGGCCGACGACTTCGGGCTGCTCGTGAATTTCCTTGGCCATGAAGTGGCGGTAATTGCCTTTGTCGACCAGGAAGGAGCCGGTCTGAAGCGGCTGGCGGCGGCGCTCCACCGGATTGTCGGCGGCGTCGAAAAAGGTCGTACCCTCGCGGCGCAGCGCCACCCAGTCGCCCTCGTCGAGATAGGCGATGGAGGTTGCGAAGGGCGCGAGCGCCAGCGCGTCGGAGCCGAGATAGGCGCCCTCGTCGCTCCAGCCGACAGCAAGCGGCGAGCCGCGCCGCGCGCCGATGAGAAGGTCAGGCTCGTGGTCGAAGAGAAAGGCCAGCGCGAAGGCGCCCTTGAGCCGCTTCAGCGCCGCCGCAACCGCCTTCTCCGGCGTCGCGCCGGCGTTCAGCCCGTCGGCGACGAGATGGGCGACGACCTCCGAGTCCGTCTCCGACGTGAATTTGTGCCCCTTGGCTGTCAGCTCCTCGCGCAGCTCCCGGAAATTCTCGATGATGCCGTTATGCACGACGGCGACTCGGCTGTTCGCGTGGGGATGGGCGTTCGTTTCATTGGGCTTGCCATGCGTCGCCCAGCGCGTGTGGCCGATGCCGACGTGCCCCTTGTGCGGTGAGCCGGCGAGTTTCTCCTCGAGATTTTTCAGCTTTCCGCTCGCCCGCAGGCGGGTGAGCCGCCCCTCTTCCAGCGTCGCTATGCCGGCGGAATCATAGCCGCGATATTCGAGACGCTTCAGCGCTTCGACGAGCTGGCCCGCAACAGGGCCCTTGCCGAGAATTCCCACAATGCCGCACATGACGACCTCCGAGAGCAAAGTAGCAAGAGAGCCGCCAAAAGCGGATGAGGGCAAAGAACGACTTCAAACGATCATGCACATGCTCAACGGCGTCACATTATCGTTTCTCGGCCTTTTTCGCCGCCTGCGCCATACGAAACGAGACCGCCCAGCCCGCTTTCTCCATTTGCCGCCCGCGCGCCACGGCGAGCGCGTCGGGCGCAACATCCCTGGTGATGACGGAGCCGGAGCCGACATAGGCGCCCTGGCCGATCGTCACCGGCGCGACAAGCGACGAGTTTGAGCCAATGAAGGCGTTTTCGCCGATCGTCGTGCGATATTTGAGGAAGCCGTCGTAATTGCAGGTGATGGTTCCGGCGCCGATATTGGCGTTCGCGCCGATGTC